>JAUXIO010000016.1 GCA_030620975.1 Dehalococcoidia bacterium
GGCTCTTCTTCCCAGCCTGAAATTAAGTCTTTCTTCAGTGGGCAGAGTTAGGTATCTGTTTATGATGGCCAGTAATTTTGGCTTGTCCTCGGGCAGTTTGCCCTCCACTTCGGGCAACAAATTAAGTATGTGGTCGCTCTTGAACTGGCTGGTAGCCCTTAGATTATCAATGAGGATGCCGATTTCCTCAACAACTTCATCCTCGGTTTGTAACTCAAAATCGCCAGCTTCCAATTTTGCCCATAGGGGCATTTTTTGATGGACGTGGAGGCTGCGCAGCCTGATGTAATCGGGGTTGGTCTCATTTAGAACCCTGGCCGTCTCGGTAACATGCCCCCGCCACATTTTTTTGCCGCCCAGGCCAGGCATGATGTATTCACACAGTGAAATTCCGGCCTCTTTTGCCTTCCTGCCGCCCTTAATGTGCTCCTCGCCAGTGACTCCCTTTTGCATGTAACTGAGTACCTGGTCGCAGCCACTTTCCAGCCCGATGTGTAATCGGGAAAGCCCAGCATCCTTTAGCTGTTTTAACTCGTCTACTGACTTCTTAGCTGCAGTTTTGGAGCGGGCATAGGAGGTTATTCGGTTAAGGCTGGGGAAGGTCTCCTTTAAGAAGGTTATCACTTGAATTAGGTCGGGAGTTCTCATAATGAGGCTGTTGGCGTCCTGTAGAAAGGCAGATTCACCACCAGCCCAAAGCCACAGGGCTACATTTTGAACGCCGGCGTTATATTGGAGCTGATTGTAGATTGCGGCGGCGGCTTCTCTAGGCCTGTCACCATGACCCGTTTTCCAGGTTAATTCCCTTATTTCATTGCTGATGGCCCTGGCTGCCCCTATGTCTTTCAGCACATCGGCAGCTGGTCTGAGTTCAAAGCGGCATCCCTTATAAGTGTGACAGAACTCACACCTGTTCCAGGGGCAATTCCTGGTTGCCCTTATAAGCAGGGAGTAAGCTTCGTTGGGCGGCCTTATTGGTCCCAGCTCAAAAGAATGAGCCAGCAGTTTTTGTGTGTCCGCACCATAATTTAGGCTCATTTGTTTACCGCACCTATTTTATCTCTAATTGGCAAAATTTCATAATGTGGACTTCTAGCTTGCAAAGTGGTAGTATTTGAAATTGTGCTCAAAAAACCAATGGATGAAATTGAAGTAGTTTCTTTTGATGCTGAAGGCACCTTGGTGACGCCAGACTTCAGCTATGGCATTTGGTATGAGGCCATTCCCGAGCTTTATGCTCGTCGGGAAGGGATTGAATTTGAGCGGGCCAGGGAGATCGTCAGTGAAGAGTATCAGAAGGTGGGTAGCCAGAGACTGGAGTGGTATGACATTGGATATTGGTTCAGCCATTTTGATTTGGGTGCTCCCGACTCGGTGATAGAGAGATTTAAGCGTAAGGTGCGCTATTATCCCGAAGTCCATGACGTTTTGCTGTCTTTGAATGGCAGATACAAGCTTATTGTAGCCTCAGGCACGCCGATGGAGTTGTTACCCTGTCTCCTCCATGGCATTGAATCTTATTTTGCTAATATCTTCTCATCAATTTCACATTATGGGCAATTAAAGGAGCCCGACTTCTATTTTAAAGTATGCCGCTCGCTAGAAATTCAGCCCAACCAGGTTGTTCATATTGGTGATAACTGGCAGTTTGATTTTCTCAATGCCAGGCAGGCTGGTATTTGCGCTTTTCACCTTGATAGAAAGAGAGAAGCTGGTTATCAGCATTCGTTGACTGATTTGGCGCAGTTGAAGGTTAATTTGATTAGCTATGGCGGTTAACTGGGCACAGGTATTATTTAATTCGGCTGTTACCGGCAGCCTGTACCTTATCGGAGCTGTAGGTCTTACTTTGACCTATGGCCTTTCCAATTTCCCCAATTTTGCCCATGCTGAATTCATCACCCTGGGTGCTTTTGTTGGCTATTTGGTGGCTGAGACATTGGGATTGGGTTTAGTGCCGGCTCTAGTTGTTGCCTTTCTGTTTGGTGGAATAGTGGGGATTCTATGTTACCGCGGTATTTTTCAGCCGCTGGCCAAGAGGGGAGCCACTATCATTCATCTTATGGTGGCTTCAATTGCCTTAGGTTTCATACTCAGGTACTCCATTGGTGCGCTGTGGGGCTGGTCTCCTTTGTATTTTAGCACAGCTTGGCCTTCCTTTGACGTAGGTCCGTTGAGGGTTACTGCCCTGTGGTTGTGGCTCATCTTTGCCGCCGTGAGCTTAGCGCTCATCATGCATTTTGTCTTGGTGAAAACTAAGATAGGCAGAGCCATCAGAGCCACTTCCAGCAATCCAGAGCTTGCCTTAGCTTCGGGAATTAATATTGACAGGGTAATTTTAATAACCTGGTTTATTGGTGCCGGTTTGGCTGCCACTGCCGGCATATTTCGTTCCGCGGGCACTCAGATTTGGCCCATGACCGGCTGGGATATCATATTACCCATCTTTGCTGTGGTCATACTGGGGGGCATTGGCAATTTTTATGGCTCCATAGCAGCGGCTTTTATTATCGGACTGGCTGAGAATTTGGGAGTGGTGGCACTGATGGCTCTAGGGCTGTCTACAGAATACCGTATAGCCATAGCTTTCCTGATTCTGATAATAACTTTAATTGTGAGGCCGCAGGGTTTAGCTATGCTGTTTAGGAGAGCTTAACTTGGATCCGTTAGTTTACGTTCTTGACCTCGTCGTCTTTATTGGCATCTTCAGTATAGTCTCTCTGAGCCTGAACCTGGAGTTTGGCTTTGCTGGCCTAGCCAACTTCGGTAAAGTCGCCTTCGTCCTGGTTGGTGCTTATACTTATGCCATTCTGTCTCAAATTGGCATTCCCTTTTACCTCTGTCTTATCGCCGGTGCTTCAATATCTGCCATCGTTGGTTTCTTGGTTTCTCTGCCCACCCTTAAGTTGAGAGCGGACTATTTAGCTATAGTATTTTTGACCGTTGGTGAAATTCTAAGGCTGATTGTGAAGTCTGAGGACTGGATTGGTGGGGGCGTTTGGGGAATGACGGTCTCTCCAGCCATTTCTTTAGCCGGTATATCTGCGCGCATTGATACCTTGGTTAATATAGGTCTGGTTTACTTCTGTTTGTTTATCTGTTTTCTGGTAGTTCAATTATTGACCAATTCTCCTTATGGCAGGGTGATACGAGCTATAAGGGAGGATGAGGTGGCTGCTGAGGCACTGGGTAAGGATAGGGCTAAGTATAGGGGTCAAATGCTTGCATTGGGTTCGGCCATAGCTGGACTAGGTGGTGGGCTCTATGCTCAGTATCTGCAGTTTATTGACCCTTATATGTTTATGCCCATGCTTACCTTCACCGTGTGGATAATGGTTCTTCTGGGAGGACCGGCTAATAACTGGGGTGCATTGTTAGGCGCCGGGCTGGTTATGCTTTTTGATAGGGGGGCCAATGTGGCTAAAGACTATGTAACTCTAGCCATTGACCCCAGCAACTTGCAGTATATTATGTTTGGTGCTTTAATTATTCTTGTTTTGCTTTACAGGCCTCAGGGTTTGTTAAGGGAAAGCCAGGTCAAGACGAAGGCAATGGAGATAGTTCGTCGTGGAAGAGACGCTGTTAAGAATAAGTGAAGTTAGCAAGCACTTTGGTGGCGTTTACGCCGTCAATGGGGTAAGCCTGGATATTAAGAGCGGCAGCATCTGGGGCTTGGTTGGTCCCAATGGCAGCGGGAAGACCACTTTGTTTAATACCGTCCTTGGCCTTTTCCGACCTGATGAGGGGACTATTTATTTTGATGGTAGGTGCATCAGCAACTTGGCGCCCCACGAAATCTACGCTCTGGGACTGGTAAATGCCTTTCAGTTACCCCGACTCTTTCCCGGTTTGAGCGTATTGGATAACATGCTGGTGGCGGCGCGAGGGCATCAGGGTGACAGATTACTAAATAGTCTTTTCTTGAGGAAGAGCTGGCAAAGGCAGGAGGCGGAGCTGGCCGATAAAGCTGTGGAAGCTCTTGAACTTCTGCAGCTAGAGCATTTGGCTTTTTCTCAGGCTGGCGAATTATCTGGTGGACAGAGGAAGCTTTTGGAGGTAGGCAGGGGACTTATGGCCTCTCCAACATTGCTGCTTTTAGATGAGCCGGCGGCTGGGGTAAATCCCAAGTTGGGGAGGAGAATCTTTGAGGGAATTGAGGATTTGCGTCGGAAAGGATTGAGTTTCTTTATAATAGAGCATAGGCTGGAGATATTGTTTGATTTCGCCCACTGGGTCTATGTTATGGATAAAGGTAAAATTGTAGTCCAAGGCAAGCCAGAAGAAGTAGTGGAAAATCCCGCCTTTTATCAAGTTTATTTGGGGGAGTGATAGATGTCGCCCATCCTCATTATGGAAGATATTGATGCCGGCTACGGTGATGTTGTTATCGTCCATAATGTTTCTATCAGGGTGGATGAGGGCGAGATTGTGGCTATCGTGGGACCTAATGGCAGTGGCAAGTCCACCTTGCTCAAGAGCCTTCTCGGTTTTGCCAGGCTGTTTCGCGGTCGGGCGTTTTATCAGGGACGGGATGTTACCGGCATGGCTTCAGACAAGTTGGTAAGTTTGGGGATAGGTTATGTTCCCCAGGTGGACAATGTGTTTGCTAATTTAACTATAGCTGAGAATCTGGACATGGGAGCATATCACAGAAAAGGCAGAGACTCTATCAGGGCTGGGGTGGCGGAGATATATGAGATGTTTCCCGAGCTTGGGGCGAGGAAGGATTCTCTGGCGGGAAACTTGAGTGGCGGTGAAAGGCAAATGTTAGCCATCGCCAGGGCCATGATGGCGGAGCCCAAAGTCCTGTTGCTTGACGAGCCTTTAGCCTCCTTGTCGCCCAAGCCAACTAAAGTCATCCTATCCAAGCTGGAGAAAATAGAAGAGACGGGTACGGCTATAGTGATAGTGGAGCAGAATGTTAGGAAGGCTTTGAGCGTCTCCAAAAGGGGCTATGTTCTGGTTGATGGCGTCTGCGCCATGGAGGGTGATGCTGATTCTCTACTTACTGAGGATGTTTCTAAGCAGCGTTATTTGGGATTGGAGGCTAAAGGGTATTGACATAAGTTTATTTTCTATGCACAATTAGAGTTTAGTGTTAAATTTGGGAGAAAGGAGTGATATATGATTAAAAAGTTGTTATTGGTGGTAGTTGCCTTGAGTTTACTTGTGCCGGCGATGGCTTGTGCCCCGGCGGAGGCAGAGACAATCAAGATAGGTTGTCTGATGACCACTACCGGAGACCTGGGTCCTATGGGGAACAGGATGGTTGATGCGGGCAAACTGGCAATTAGCGAGATTAATGCTCAGGGTGGACTCTTGGGGAAGCAGGTGGAGTTTGTGGTGGAGAATGATAACTGTGAACCAGCTAAGGGCTTGGAAAGAATAAAGAAGCTGATTGATATAGACGGAGTAAAAGTGATTGTTGGTGGCATGATTAGTGGTAGCTCGCTGTCTGGAGGCCCCTATGCATCAAGCCATGAAGTTCCAATGATATCTCCATCAGCTACGGCGGCTAAACTTTCTGAGCAAACGTGGACCAAATGGTTTTTCCGCACCTGTCTTCGTGATGACCTTCAGGCTAAAGTCCTATCTCAGGTTATCATGGATGAGGGTTTTACCAAGCTGGCTACCATTGTGCTTAATAATACTTACGGTATAGGCTTGGAGGAGGGGCTTGTTGAGGCGTTGCAAGATGCGGGATGGCAGGGTGAGCACATAGTAGCGGTACGCTATGATGAAGCCAAGAAGGATTATCTTACTGAGTTGCAGCAAATCAAGGATAGCAACCCGGATGTGGTTTTTGCCTGCACCTACTGCGATGACGGCATAATAGTATTTAAGCAGGCTCTGGACATGGGTTTGGATGAAATTGACTGGCTGGGCTGTGATGGCAATTACGGTTCAGGTCTGTTCAAAGACGCTAAATCTGCTGAACTTATGGGGAAGGCGTTTCTATCTGGCACCAGGTCTGCCGGTGGCTTAACTGCAACTTACGATAAGTTCGCCGCCGCCTATTCTAGTGAATATGGTGAAGCCCCCGAGGTCTATTGTGATACAACTTACGATGCGGTGTGGGCGGTTGCCAAGGCGATAAAGAATGCCGGCGTTTACGATGGTAAGGCTATAAGGGATGCCATGGAGGAGCTGGACTTTGAGGGTGCCAGTGGCCCCATCGCTTTTGATGACAAGTGTGACCGCAGCTCCGGCACCTTTGAGCTTTGGAAAGTGGAGAAGGATGCTGAGGGCAATTACAAGAATGTTCGAATAAGGTTGATTACTCTTTAGGTAATAGTAGTAAATTATTTTGCTTACTATCCGTGGCGTAGAGTGCTGCCATAGTTGGATTATGGCAGCACTCTGCTTTTATCGGAGGGCATTTCTGAAAGGAGAGGATTATGGGGAGCGCCAGCAAGTTGGATAGTTTAAGAGTTACAGTTCTGGCGGAGGATTCCGTCCTTTATGAAAGTCCATATCTGGGGCAGCACGGAGTTTCCTTCTTGCTCGAAGGTGCGAGGGGGGAAAATAAGAAAAAGGTCCTCGTTGATGTTGGTCAGAATTCTGAAGCCCTTCTCAGCAATATGAGAATCATGGGCATTTCGCCATCGCTCATCGATGCAGTTGTGCTAACTCACTGTCATTATGACCACACCCAGGGGGTTGTGAACGTGCTCAGGGCAATCGGCAAAAGAGATGTTCCGGTAATTGTCCATTCAGATATCTTTCGTTTGCATTTTATCGCCCAGCCCTATTTCAGGCATGTAGGTATTATGCCAGGCGATTCAAGAGAGGCGATAGAGAAGGCGGGTGGTAGCGTTTGCCTTATTAAGGAGCCTTTTGCCATTATGTCCGGGATAACCACAACTGGCGAAGTGAAGAGGCGAACTGAGTTTGAAGAGGTGTGGTTAGGGCTGAAGACTATAAAAGATGGAATGGTTGTAGATGATTTAATGCTCGATGATATTTCTGTCATAGCAAATATCAAAGAAAAAGGTTTGGTAATTGTAACAGGCTGCAGCCATGCCGGAATTGTCAATATTACGAAGCACGCCATGGAAGTAACTGGCTGCAACAAGATAGAGGGCATTGTTGGCGGCCTGCACCTCATTGAGGCACCAAGTAGCCGGATAAAGAAAACAGTGCAGGAACTTTCTAAGCTGAATGTGGCTTGGATAAGTGCTGGTCACTGCACTGGCTTCAAAGCTCAGGTTGAGCTTTACCTCGCCTTTGGAGAAAAATTCTCACCCCTGCATACTGGTATGCGATTTGAGATTTGACCTTTATGTGTCTTGACTGGACTTTGCCGCCTCAACGTACATTTGCTCGGTGTACTCCTTCATCATGCGCCGCGTGCAGAAGAAGGGTACAATTGAGCGGATGGATTCTTTCATTAGCTTAATCCAGCCGCGAGGTATGCCAGTCCAGTCGCGCTCGTAATACAGCGGTACTATTTCTTCTTCAAGGAGGTGGTAGAGCGCTTGTGCATCTGTCATGTCTTGACTCGCTGAATCTGCCTCTTTGGAATCGCTGTGAATTGCCCAGCCATTGTTGCCGTTATAGCCTTCGCACCACCAGCCATCAAGCACGCTGAGATTGACGACTCCATTCAGAGCGGCTTTCTGACCGCTGGTGCCACTGGCCTCCTGTAGTGGTCGGGGGGCATTCAACCAGACATCGATGCCATGGACGAGGTAGTGAGCCATATGCATGTCGTAGTCTTCGATAAAAGCTATTTGGCCGCCGCATTCGCAGTCTCTTGCCAGAGCGTATATTTCCTGAATGAGGTGTTTTCCAGACTGGTCGTCGGGATGTGACTTGCCGGCAAATATTATCTGAACTGGGTACCGTGAGTTCCGGATGATTCGTATCCAGCGTTCAAAGTCCTGAAAAATGAGTCCCGGCCGTTTATAGTCGGTGAAACGGCGGCAGAAGCCAATAGTGAGCGCATCAGGGTCGAGCAAGGTCCCCATTGTCAATATCTGTCCGGGAGTTGTATCATGTTCAGCCCAGTGCTTTCGGGCGCGGTCGTCTACGAATCTAATGAGTTTGTACTTTAACCAGCGGTGCATAGCCCACAGTTCCTCATCCGGAATATCCAGGATGCGCTGCCAAAGTGCAGGGTCATCGTGTCTTTCCATCCAGTCTTGACCGAGATATTTCTGATACAGTCTATTCATTTGCGGTGCTACCCATGTGGGGACATGAATCCCGTTGGTCACTGATGAGATGGGTACTTCCTCCTCTTTAACATCTGGCCAGAGGGCATGCCACATTTTCCGAGATACCTCACCGTGAAGCTGGCTTACACCATTGCGTTGAGCAGATAGGCGGTGTGCTAGAACGGTCATATTGAAGGATGAGTCGCGTGCCCCATACTGCTTACCTAATGCGAGGAAGGTCTCGCTGCCAACCCCCAGCGATTCCCAGTAGTGGTGGAGGTGCTTTTTGACTAGGTCAAGAGTGAAAATGTCATGCCCACCGGGCACCGGTGTGTGTGTGGTGAAGATGGTGGTGGCACTCACCCTGTCAACGGCTTTGGCAAAATCCATCCCTGTTTCTACCAGTTCCCG
Organism: Dehalococcoidia bacterium; assembly: GCA_030620975.1. GTDB lineage: Bacteria > Chloroflexota > Dehalococcoidia > GIF9 > JAUXIO01 > JAUXIO01. The sequence goes on from JAUXIO010000016.1 coordinate 8,571, forward strand.
GACGCGCTCCAGCATCATAAGGGCAGTGTGTCCTTCGTTGGCATGCCAGATGGTGGGCTGGATGCCGATAGCTCGCAGAATGCGCACGCCGCCAATCCCCAGAACTATCTCCTGCTGGATACGAGTTTCCCGGCTGCCGCCATAGAGCCGGTCGGACAGTTGGCGAGCCCAAGAAGGATTCTCTTCAGTGTGGGTGTCCAGCAAGTAGAGCACGACCCTGCCTAAGTGAACCTGCCACGCGGCGACCCATACCGTCTGGTTGTTTAGATTCAATGGCACTCTCAGTCTTTGTCCCTGGGGAGTGAGCACTGGGTAGATGGGAGTCTCTTCGAACTTTAGCTGCTCGTAGCTCTCTTTCTGCCAGCCATCAGCCAAAATGTGCTGGTGAAAATACCCCTGTGGATACATGAATCCCACTCCCACCAAAGGCAGCCCGAGGTCGCTGGCTTCTTTGCAATAGTCACCAGCCAGGATTCCCAGCCCACCGGCATAGATGGGCAGGGAGTTGTGCACGGCAAATTCTGCTGAAAAATAGGCGATGGCATGGTGTGAGAGGTCGGGGTGCTCTGCGGCAAACCAGGTTTTGCTCATTGACAAATCGTCATCAAAAGCTCTCATGACCGAATCATATTGCTTGAGAGAAGAGGTATCCTCGGCAACCGCCTTGAGCCTATCTGGGGCGATCTCACCTAGCAGCTTTACCGGATTGTGATTGCTGCTCTTCCAGAGGGGATTATCCAGTGATTTAAATAGCAGGCGTGCTTCTACATGCCAGCTCCACCATAGGTTGTGAGCCAGCTCGTTAAGTCTCTCGATGCGCGGTGGTATTTTTGCAGCCAGTAAAGGGATGTCCACTTATTTTGCCTTTTCTAAATTGTTATTTAGTTTACAGCATAATAGCAACTTTGCAAAAGATTGATTTTGTCCCCGCAATTAAATTATACTTCTTGCCAGATTGCCCAAGAGACTTTTCATGATTAAGGCAGTTTGTTTTGATTTATATAATACTTTAGCCTGCTTCCAGCCGCCTCGGGAGGAAGTTTACGCCAGTGCCTGTGGTGAGCTCGGAATTGAGGTGGAGCCAAAAGCGCTTGCTGAATCTCTTCCAGAAGCCGACGCCTTCTGGCGTGAGGAGAATTTGCGCTCTCCCGTGGAGAAAAGACCTGAAGAGGGGAAAACTGCTGTTTATGTTGAATATACAATCAGAGCATTAAAGGGAGCCGGAGTAAAAATCAGCCGGGAAAAGGCGCTTCAGATGTTAATGAAAGTCCAGAAAGTCGGCTTCAAATTTGAGCTTTATGACGATTCTCTGCCTGCCTTGAAGCTACTGAAAGAACGCAAGCTAATTCTGGGGTTAATATCCAATGTTGGCATGGATATATTCTCTATGTGTAAGGATTTGGGATTGGAGCCTTATCTTGACTTTCGAATAACCTCCTTTGAGGTAGGCTGTGACAAGCCGCAGCCAGGTATATTCTTAGCTGCACTCAAGGAGGCTCAAGTCAAACCCGAAGAAGCCTTGTATGTTGGCGACCAGTATGATTTAGATGTGGTCGGTGCTCGTGGTGTTGGTATGAAAGCGGTACTCCTCGACCGCAACGACTCCTTCACCAGCATTGGCGACTGTCCTCGGATTCACAGTCTCACTGAAATGGTGGAATACCTCTAGGAAGCTAACTTAGCTTGCATTTGTTCAAGCCAGGATGGCAATAATTCGCTTACGAATCATCATGACCGCTATAGCTGCCAGGAGTAAGCGCAGCATTTATAGACTTGTGTAAAGGAGGTAGCCCGTGGATATCGTAGAGGCGATACGGATGAGAAAAAGCATAAGGGGTTATAAACCTGAGCCAGTTCCCAAGGAAGTTCTTGAGAAGATTCTGGATGCAGCCATACGCTCACCTTCTTCAATGAATACACAGCCGTGGGAGATTACGGTTGTGGCTGGGGAAGTGCTGGATAATATCAGGAAGGGCAATGTTGAGATGTTTACTTCAGGGGCGGCAATAAATCCAGAGGTACCGATGCCCACTTACGAGAGCAAGTATAAGCAGCGTCAAGTGGAGCTTGCCATTCAACTCTTCCAGCTTATGGGTATAGGCAGGGAGGACAAGGAAAAAAGAGCAGAGTGGATGCGGAGGGGTTATCGTTTCCTTGATGCTCCGGCAGCCATTATCCTCTCTGTGGACAGTTCGCTTGGGGAAGGGCATGCGCTATTGGGCGTGGGTGCTATTTTGCAGAGTATCTGTCTTGCCGCACTGAACTATGGTCTGGGCACTTGCATTGAGGGGCAGGTCGTGTTCTTTCCTGAGGTGGTGAGGAGATTTACTAATATACCCGAATCCAGGCGGATAGTTATGGCTATCGCCATTGGCTATCCGGACTGGGACTTCCCGGCAAACAAGGTGGAGAGCAAGCGTGAGCCAGTGGAGAGTGTTACTACTTGGTGCGGCTTTGATAGTTAGATTGCCAGCGCTCATCGGCTATAACAGCTCGTGCATCAAAGAGGAGTGCTATGAGAGAGTGTAATATTGAGCAAAATAAGGCAAAATGTAACTGCACCTATGAACCATGTGAAAGAAAGGGCATTTGTTGTGAGTGCATAAGGTATCACTGGAGTTTAGGTGAATTGCCAGCCTGTTTTTTCCCCGATGATGTGGAAAGGACCTATGACCGCTCTATTGAGAAGTTCATCAGCACCTATCAGCAGAGAGGGCGATGGTGGTGAGTGATGGACTCATTTCTCTGTCTCAGGCTATATAGACATCCGCAGTAATCTTGTCTGTAAAGTCCCCATTGCTTGGCCAATTGAATGGTGTGCTTGAAGCCTTCTTTTTTCTTGAAATCCCTTGCCAGGAACTTATCTCCGCCGATTTCCCGGCCAATTTTATTGATAACCTCTGCGGACTTGTGCGGGCTTACGGTTAGGGTTGTGGTGAAAGCATCTGAGCCGGAAGCCAGCATGTAAGCGTAAGTTTCCTTGAGCCTGATTCTGAAGCAGATTTCGCATCTTCTTCCACCTTCGGGTTCATATTCCAAGGAAGTGGTTTGCCTAAACCATTCTTTTGGCCTATATGGGGGCACTTCTAATGGGAAGTTTAACTCTTGGGCTACTCTGTAAGTAGCTTGCAGTCTTCTCTGGTATTCCTTTAGAGGGTAAATATTGGGGTTATAAAAAATTCCAAGGATTTGGTGGCCTTCTGCAGCTAATCTTTCCACAGTTGCGGCGGCACAGACTCCGCAGCATATATGTAGAACTATCTTCACATTCTCATAGCTCGAGCGTCATTCCAGCCCCACATTCCAGGCACTTATCGGGGAATAGGCGTTTTATTTCCGATTTATATTGCGTGCAGTGACAGGGGCATATTAAAGACAAGCCATCCAGTTTTTTAAAGTCATTGAACCCATGGAAGCCGCCAATAATACCATAGACTTCGCCAAATTTTGAAGCGGCATCTATGATGTTTCCCACTCCGGGGTGGGAACATCCCGCCACTATGAGTATTCCCTTTGCGGTATTAATTGCTAGGGACTGCTCTATGCCTTTGAGCTCGCCGGTGCTGAAGACATTTTGGCAAATTTCGGTGGCATTTTTGAGCTTTATTACCTTCCTTCCCGGCAGTGCTCTGGCGAATGATGCCGGAACGTAAATCTGGGCATCTCGGTTTAACTCCAGGAAATCTTGAAGACCGCCAGCGTGGTCCCAATGAGAGTGTGAAATCACTATTGTGCCGATAGTGTTTGGTTCAATCTCCAATTCTCTCATGTTGTGTAGCAGTATGGAACTGCTGGCTCCGGTATCAAACAGAATCGGCGGCGCATTCTCTACTTCTATAAGGCATGAAAAACCCCAGTCTGCCTTTAAGCCCTCTTTCTTTACCTCGTTGTCATAAATGATGGTGACTTTCATTTTTCCTCCATTTCCCACCAAACATGGGCATGACAGTGACCAATGGGATGCTTCCAGGCTTCATACGCGAAGTCATCTATAGCTGGCAGTTTGACGGCAACAGTCGTGGTAACATCTTCAACGACGCCTTCCCAGAAGAGTCCCTCTTCAGATTCCTGAAAGTTGTCGTTGATGAAGTCCAACCCGAGAGGCCCCAAGAGCCAAAAGAATGTGGCATGGTAGCTATCGTCGCTTTTCCATACTGCATCATGTATATCGCAGCTTAGTATGGTGGATTTCTCTTTTTCATTGAAATTGACTTTGGCATTGGTGGCGTGCTCGTTTCCCTCGCCATGTCCTGATAAGTCATCGCTGAATTTTGCCATTAGCTCGGAACTGAACTGGTCTTTATCTCGCAGAATCGTGGAAAATTCATCGGCGCTCCAAAATGCTTTAGCCTGATAATGAAGGAGCACGCCCTCCGCCTCCACTTCAACTATTCTCTTGATTTCCCCCGCAACTGGCGGAGGTTGTGTTTCTCCCTGCGGCGGTTGCGCTGGAAATTGAGCGCACGCAGAGAATAGGAGCATGCCTATAATTAGTGAGACCAAGTAATTCCGCTTCACATTTAATACCTCATCGCTCTTGTCTCTTGAGAATGGCATCGCCAACATTTGCGTTTAGTAATCTTGCTATTACCGGGCACTTGACCTTCAAGAGAAAGAAAATGTTCTTTGGCTCTGCGCTCAATGATTCATAATTCCCCTGTCCCTTGGCAATTATAATATCAGCAGAATGATAAAGTGTTAATAGCTGAGGGGAACATTGAGAAGGAATAGTAGCAGGGGCATCTGAGCCGCTGGAGATGATTTTAGCTACTTTATCTATGCCAGTGGATATAGCATCATCTAAGGTGGCATCATTTATGATTGGGCTTTCTCTTACCACGAAGTTGATGTCGAGCTCTTTAATCTGCCGAAGTTGTTCAATAAGTACTCGGTCAAACACGATCTCACCGGCATTATCCCCGAGGTATAAAATGTGCGACGATTGCTCAATGCCTTTCAACAATTCTTTGTGGTCATCAATGCTCAGCGGAGATGCCAGAGCTGACTCTACAATAGAACCGAGGTCAGCATAGCTGGTCGGGGGACCTAGGTCTATGGTATTCCCGGCAATGGCTAGTTTGCAAGCTGTAAGCAGTGGGTCATCTGAATTGGCTACTGCTTCTTTAAGGCGAGGGTAAAGAGCCAATGCCGACTGGTTAGCCTCTTGCTTTGCTTTATAGCAAGGGTCTCTGTTACCGGTAACATCGGCAACAATCCTGTAGACTCTCTGCGCAATTTGGGGAGGAGTGACATCCAGGGGGAGCTCGGGTATTATGTTAGCTACTGTACTCAATACCCTTCGCTGGGTACCTTCATCATTAGTTGCCATCCTCGCCGCCCCCAAGGCTTGCCTTAGGAAGCAGGGTATACAATCAAGGTAAGTTTTCAAGAGCAGCCCTCCGAGTTAATTTACATCTGTTTCTAATATTACTAATGCTTAAGTTTTTCCAGTCTCTGAAGTAAGTGGTTTGTCTGCTGCTTTAAATCAGATACCAGGTTCCTTAGTTCTTCCTTTGAAGCGGGAATTCTCTCCACAATTGCTCCCCGGGGGCAAATTTCGATGCAGCGGCGACAAAGGTTACACTTGCTTTGGTCTATTTTAGCTCGTCCCTCGAGTAGCCAGATTGCCTGTTGGGGGCAATTTGCTGTGCACAATCCGCAGCCTAAACAGAGGTCTTCCCTTATCTGTAACATGGCATCGTCCGCTCAATCATTTATTTGGTGTAGTTTAGATTGCTTAAGTTTAGCGCTGAAGATTTCCCAGCCACTATTACTGTAAACCCGGCGCTTCTGGAGGAGCCCTGCTGCGGAGACTCTATATGTTTTACCTTTTCGGGCATTTGATATAACGTTGAGAGAACCTTCTCAACTTTGAAATCCGCTCGTTCTAAGAGCCTTACCACTTCATCGTAATTGTAGAAATTGGCGTGTTTGTAGAAGCGGTGTCCCTTCTCCTTTTTGCTTTGGTAGAATTGCCCCCAGGGGCTCTCCAATAGTATGAGGCCGAGTACTATTTTACCATTATTTCTGAGGATGCGGTTAGTTTGCCTGAGAGTTGTCAGGGGTGAATCAACGAAGCAAAGGGTGATAATGAGAAATACGGCTCCGAAAGTTGCTTCTTTAAAGGGACAGCTTTCTCCCTCGCCCAGAAATACATTTATACCTCGATTTTTCGCCATGTCAAGGAGTTTGATTGACGGGTCCAAGCCGTTCTCTATCCCCAGAGCCTGAGCGAAGCGGCCACTGCCGACACCCATTTCCAGCCAGGGTTTGGGCAGAAAGGGCAAAACTTCTTGAAAGGCCTGAACCTCTATAGCGAAAATGGCCTTTCCCTCATCTTCAAACCAAGTATCATATGCTGAGCTGAGTGAATCAAAGGGAGAGGTTTCGAACTTTAAATTCGTCATTTATATGCCCTCAAACCAGCCGTAGTGATATTTTTTGAGGCATTGGTCACAGGGGTCTGCTTTAGCGACGGCCTCTTCCTTGAAAGAGCAGCTATAATTGGAGCAGTACTCTATCAGCAGCTCATATGCCCAATTTAGCTTCTTCATCATCTCCTCATCTTGCTCATCATTTTCCGCACCTTTGTCAGGGTGATGCTGAAAGGCCATCCGTCTGTAAGCTTGCTTGACCTCCTCTAGCGTAGCTGTATCCCCCAAGACCAGTACCTTTCGGACTTTATCTATCTCCTGGAAATTAGCCATATTTAAATGTTATTCCCTGGATTGGTTTCTAATGGGAGAAGGTCTGTCTAGCAGGTAGTAAGTCTCATTCACTTTGGTGATGCTTGTTCTATCTTATGTGTCCCGCTCTTGGAATCCAGACAGCCTTTGATTGCTTCTCTCAGCGTATCTGCCGCAAGCAAGGCACAGTGAAGGTTCTCCTCAGGTAATCCCCCTAGGCTATCTAACACGTCTTGACAGGTGATTTTTTTAACCTCCCGGATGCTTTTTTCTTTAGCCATACCTGTAACCATGCTTCCTGCGGCAATACTGGCTCCACAGCCATCTGTCCAGAAAGTGGCATCTACAATTGTATTATTTCTCATCATGAGCCATATTTGCATGGTGTCCCCGCAGGAGCCGGTCACGCTGCCAAATCCATCGGCTTTGGGCATGCTGCCCACATTTCTTGGATTCATGGCGTGGTCAATAGCTATCTCAGTGTAGATATTTCTCATATCCGCCATGATATCCTTTTCTAGCTCGTCGAATTCAGCAGCCATTTTATTCCCTTTGGCAAACGTCGTCTGTGGAACAGGGAGGTTTTTGGCAGCGTTCTGTTCTACCGCAGCAAGTTGTGCCCGGTGTTGGAGTGTTCGTTCTTATCATATAGGAGAAGGAAATGATTCTTTCCATATTCTCGCTGCTGCACTCGGGGCATTTAATGACCTCGCTGCCTGGGTTGCGGACGAATATCTCTGATATTTTTTCACATTCTTGGCATTTGTAGCCGTAGATTGGCACTACTCTTCCCCCTCATTCCTTTTCCCGAAAATCTTGGTACCTATTCTCACCATATTTGCACCTTCCCCCAGGGCAACTTTATAGGAATTTGTCATTCCCATTGAGAGGCATCTCATCTCCACATTGGGCAAGTTAAGCCTCTTGACCTGTTCAAATACCTTCTTGGTTTCTATGAAGTAAGGTCGTGAATCCTCGGGATTTCCAAAACGAGGCCCCATGGTCATCAGCCCCATTACCTTTATGTTTTGGAGACTTGAAATCTCTTTTATCAGTTGTTCCGTATTTTCTGGTAATACCCCCGTTTTTTGCTCCTCTCTGCCACTGTTTATCTCAACTAGCACCGGCATTGTCTTGCCGATTTGCTTGCATCTTCTATCAATCTCTCCAGCTATTTCAGCAGAATCAACAGCTTCTATCATATCGAATAGTTTCACGGCTTTTTTCACCTTATTTTTCTGAAGGTGTCCTATGAAATGCCATTTTACTTTATTCCCCCCTACTTGATATGCTCTTTCTGCTTCCTGAACATAGTTCTCGCCGAAGATTTTTATTCCCGATTGAATTGCCTCAAGCACTTCTTGGGGAGATCTGCTTTTTGCCGCCGCTACCAACTCAACTCCAGTTGGTAATTCATTCAATATTTTTTGAACATTTTCCTTGATTGTCATTGATATTAATTTTCAGCTACCTAATACTCTGGAGATGGTCTGCCACAAGTTCCTTATTTCTTGGGTAACCCGGTTCTGGGAGTACTCTACCACCGGTAATCCCTGAATTAAAGCCTCGGTAACCGCATTATCAAAGGGTATTCTGGAAGCTACATCTATTCCCCAATTGAGGCAATAGCTTTCGATCTGATGTGTGTTCTCCTCGTTGATGTCGTATTTGTTGATGCAGACTAAAGTTGGGATGCCAAAGTGGCGGCAGACGCCAATGACTCTATCAAGGTCATGCATCCCCGATAGTGTGGGCTCGGTAATCAGAAGCGCCAGGTTCGCTCCAGATAAAGAGGCAATAACCGGGCAGCCGATGCCGGGAGGGCCATCGGTGATGATGTAATCCATTTTCTCCTTCTCGGCGATGAGTTTGGCATTCTGCCTCACCAGCGTCACCAATTTTCCCGAATTCTCTTGGGCGATTCCCAATCTGGCATGTACTAGAGGACCATAGCGTGTTTCAGAAATGAACCAGCGTCCCGCCATATTTTCCCTCATCGTGATAGCCCCCACGGGGCAAATATGATAGCAGAAACTACAGCCTTCACAGGAAACGGGGTCAACCTTATAGTCCCTTATAGCTTCAAAGCGGCACACTTCCTGACAAAGACCACATTGCGTACATTTCTCGCTATCTATAACCGCAGTTTGCCCGCTCCAGAATTCGCTAGTTTCTTTAACCGTGGGGCTGAGCAGGAGATGAAGGTCGGCGGCATCAACATCGGAGTCCGCCAGCACTTTATTTTTAGCTATGGCGGCAAAGGAGCCTACTATGCTTGTCTTTCCAGTCCCACCTTTGCCACTTAGCACCACAACCTCTTTCATTTAGTCTTTCTTCCCTCGTATCATATTAGGCCTTGCTATTCTATTCACCTACTTTTTTCTTTATTTTACCGAAGAGCTCAAGGAAGCGCTCTTGCCACTGCGGGATGCCCTCTACTAATGGGATACCTCTGGAATATAAACTGGCAATTTTGGTGTCTAGGGGAATTGTGAGCAGAATTGGGATATTTTCATTGAGGCAGTACTGCTCTACCTTTTCATCGCCTACTCCGGCACGGTTTATCACCGCACCGCAGGGAATATTAAGCTCTCTGGTTACCTCCACGGCCAGAACGAAATCGTTGAACCCGAAGGGAGTGGGCTCGGTCACCAGAAGGCAAAAGTCACTTCCCTTTATCGCCTCTACTACAGGGCATGAAGTGCCCGGAGAGACATCAATGATTACCGTCCCATTTTGATTAATTTGCTCTTTTACTTTGCGTATCACCGGTGGTGCCATCATCTCCCCTATGGAAAGCTTCCCCTGAACGAACTCTATATCGTCCCCGGCATGACCTATCTCCACAACTCCTATCTCCCTTCCCTGCTCGGAGATGGCGCCCTCAGGGCAGAGATAACTACACGCTCCACAACCGTGGCACAGTTCGGGGAATAGCAGCACCTTTTCCTTTACCACGGCGATGGCGTTATAGGCGCAGACCTCAGCGCACTTGCCACAATAGGTGCACTTCGCTTCGTCTATTTTGGGGATAGGTATAAAGACCGCCTCTTTGCGGGTGAGAGTTGGCTTAAGAAGTATATGGGCATTGGGTTCTTCCACATCGCAGTCCAGCAATTGCACCTTGTTTTTTCCTTTCAGAGAGAGAGCAAGGCTGCTGGCAACTAAAGTCTTACCCGTCCCCCCCTTGCCGCTGGCAATGGAGATTATCATTTACCCTCTTATCATTTTGGTGCCGCATTTGGGGCAGCTCAGGTTATAGCAGGGTATTCCTACTTGGTGGGAGACAGTTGCTCCACAATTGGGGCAGATGCAATCTCCTTGCGGCCCTGCCCCCGCTCGCGTTCCCCTCATCCTGCCTCTGCCTGCTTCTCCCCTGCCGATACCTTGTCCAGTTTCTGAGCCACTTCCCGACGGCGGCCCCATTCCGTTTCCTCTAGGCATGGTTATGACCTCCTAATATAAAATTAAATTTCTGCCAACGCCAGCTCGGCTTTGATGCAGAATTCATCGTCACAGTTGAGTATAAGGCAATGAGGCAATGTCTCTACGATGGTGACATTTTTTCCCATCTTGCTTTCCCCTTGTTTTACATTGGTGGAAGTCCACAGATGCCGGAGCTGCAGGTAGGGCAGCTTACAGTTGATGAGTTAGATGCGCTTGAACTCCGGGTGGAGAATAGGGAGATAAGTCTTTTGGGGTTCGCAGCATGGCACTTAGGACAATTTAAAGAGGAGCTACCCTCACCCATGGATTGGCGAACCTCAAACCTCTCTCCGCATTTGGTACACTGGTATTCATAGGTGGGCATAATTCACCTCTCCTTTTCAAGTTCGCGCATTCTGGCCTCTATTTGCTCCAGTTGCTCCCTTACTGCTTGAGCCTGACTTGTAAGAAATTCGAGTTCTTGCTCCGGACTCATCTGTGGAGCATAAGGCTCTGTTCCCGGCACTGCTCCAGTGGGTGCTCCATAGGGCATCGTCCCCGGGTAAGCTGTGCTTCCATAGGGGTAGCCGTAGGGTATTGCTCTAGGTCCATACATTCTTCCTGGGCCCCAGGGAGCGCAAAAACCTCCTCCCCAGCCCGTCCTTGGTCCAAATCCGCGAGGCCCCATTCCATTAAACCTTGGCATAATCCACCTCCTTATTTCCTAGCGTTGTCTAATGGTCATTATTAGTAATTTTTACCAGCCATCTCTTCCTCTGCGTTGCCTTCCCCAACCTCCTCTACCCCAGCCAAAGCCCGGAGGCTGGATGGGCGTGATATTTGGTGCATTACACGTGGGACAGAACTGGGGGGGCGTGGTTATCATGACTTCAAAGGGCACATCCCATTCGTGACCGCTGGGGCAGCGGAAGCGGCGCATTGCCATCTCGAAGTTGCCTCCTCCGATTCGTATTGCTTTCCCGTTGAGCAATGCATCAGCTACCTTCCCTCGAGCTGAACCCAGCAAGCGGTGAAAAGTTGGTCGGGAGATCTTCATTCTCTGGGCGCACTGCTCCTGTTCTAACTGCTCAATGTCTCTAAGGCGTATGGCCTCTGCCTCTTCAATAGAGAGGCAAATTTCTTCAAGAATCTTGGGTGGAGTTCCGTATGGTCTAAAGTAGGTTACCTGAGGTATGAAGTCAACCCGCCGCCATTTTGGTGTTCTACCCATAACGCCCTTATCTCCACTTTTACCTATTGAGAATTTGGACCCGCAAAGGATTAATTATGAACATATGTCTATAATTAGGTTAGCATATCCACGAAGTGCTGTCAATGAGGTGTATCTTGTTTCTAAAGGTTGTTTCATTGAAGTGTAGCTGATAAACTCCTAAACTCAGGGAACAAACGAATTATGGCAAGGTAGGGACTTCCACTTAATGTTTTCAACTGAAAGAGGGGCGGCTAATCTTTTAATTGGAGTAGTTATCGGGCTGATACTGCTTAAGGTGCTTATTAGCTGGATTAGCGGCAGCATCAGCGTGCTCGCCCAGGCGGCGGATAGCCTCCTTGACCTCTTTGCCGGGCTGGTTACATTCTTCGCCGTCCGCATCGCCGCCAAACCGGCTGATGAGGAGCATCCCTTTGGGCACGGCAAGGTAGAAGATATGGCAGGTGTAGTGCAGGGGATGCTTATCTTTATCGCTGCCGGACTGATAATCTACTTATCAATCCAACGCATAATAGGGGGGACTAGCGTAGAGCTGGCTGAGGCGGGCATGGGGGTAATGATAGTCTCTATAGTCGTCAGCGTCTTCCTCTCCCGCCATCTATTAAAGGTGTCCCGAGCCACTGGCTCGGTAGCACTGGAGGCCAATGCTCGCAACATTGCTGCTGATGTCTACTCAGCCGCAGCGGTGCTGATTGGGCTGCTAGCAGTGCGGCTCACTGGGCTCAGCATCCTCGACCCGATAATAGCCGTTGGGGTGGCAGTTTACATTCTAAAGCTAGCCTATGATACGATAGGCAAGCCACTATTAGGGTTGGTAGATGCCAGTCTTCCTCCTTCGGAGCAGGCGTTGATAGAATCTTGCCTAGCTGAACACAGTGAGCAGGTAGTTGGCTTTCATGAGCTACGCACCCGTCGTGCCGGGAACCAACGTCATATTGACCTTCACCTGGTAATGTCCAGGGATATTACTTTGGAGCAGGCCCACCAGGTGTGTGATAGCCTGGAGCTTACTATGCAGGCAAGATTGCCCCGGGCTGATGTTATCATTCACGTTGAGCCGTGTGACGGTAAGTGCGAGCAGTGCTCTCTTACTTGCTCCAGGCGCCAGAGCAAGTAGATGATATCTCGATATGAATGTTATCCTAGAGGATTGGCAAATATCTCTTCAGCTCGTAGTCAGTTACTTGTGTTCGGTACTGGTTCCACTCTATCTTCTTATTCTGGATAAAAGCATTAAAAATGTGGTCGCCGAGGGCTTTTCGTACCAATTTACTTTTCTCGGTCAGTTGAATAGCCTCCCATAAACTGGCGGGCAGGGTTCTTATTCCCCTTCTCTGCTTCTCCTCCTCAGTCATCTCGTAAACATTTTCCTCGGTTGGTTCGGGCAGCGCGTATTCTTTTTCAATTCCCTCTAATCCCGCTGCCAGCAGCACGGCAAAGGTCAGGTATGGATTGCAGGCCGGGTCTGGGGAGCGAATTTCTACTCTGATGGCGTCTTCTCTTCCCGCTGTATATGCCGGCACCCGAATGAGGTCAGAGCGATTTCGGCATGCCCAGGTAACGTAAACTGGGGCTTCATAGCCAGGCACGAGCCTTTTGTAGGAATTGACCCATTGGCTGGTGACAAGGGTTATTTCCTGAGCGTGTTTCAGAAGACCGGCTATAAAGTGTTTGCCCACTTTTGATAAATGGTACTTGTCATCCTTGTCGAGGAAGGCGTTCTTTGAGTCTTTAAATAGTGACATGTTGACGTGCATGCCACTGCCGTTTTCGTTGAATATTGGTTTGGGCATAAAAGTGGCGTAGACTCCGTGCCTCTGGGCTATTTGCTTAACCACCACTCGATGAGTTATTACATTGTCAGCCGCGGTTAAGGCGTTGGTATATCTGATGTCTATCTCGTGTTGGCTTGGAGCAGCCTCGTGGTGGGAATATTCCACGTCGATGCCCATTTCCTGCAGTGCCAGCACTGTCTCCTGTACTAGCTCATTGATGATGTCCGGTGATATCAAATCGAAGTAACTGCCCGAGTCCAGTCGTTTGGGAGCCTCGAGATTTTGAAAATAGAAGTATTCTAGCTCCGGTCCCACATAGAATGTATAGCCCACATCTTTTGCTCGCTTGAGGTTGGTCTTTAGAATGTGCCTGGGGTCTCCCTCAAAAGGCTCGCCGCTGGGCCACAGGATATCGCAAAACATTCTGGCTATAGTATGACCTTGTTGCCTTTGGGGCAGGAGGGTGAAAGAGGAGGGGTCGGGCATTGCTATCATGTCACTCTCGTCTATTCGGGCAAACCCCTCAATGGAAGAGCCATCAAAGCCCATTCCTTCTGTTAGCGCCCTTTCCAGCTCATTCTTGGTGATGGTAAAGCTCTTCAAAAACCCCAGGATGTCGGTAAACCAGAGCCATATGAATTTTACATTCAGTTCATTTGCCCTCCTGAGAACTTGTTCACTGGTCGTAGGGGGCTTGTTTTTCGCCACTTCAGTTAAACCTCCTCATTTGCCTATTACCAAAAGCCATTATTACGGCTTTGCAAGTCGTGGTTTATATTGGTCTTTGCCATATTAGATTATTGTTTCTTCCCCGTCAATGTTAAATATGAGGTATTGACTGCTCAAGGTGGTATTATGTGTGTTCAAGCTGCAGACAAGCTCCGAGACAGCGCCTCTGTAGGATACAGGTAACACTGGCCCTATGACTACCCTAAAGTAGTGGTAACGAGCTGAGTTAAGAACTAGTTGGTAGGCAACCCTTCAAGTTACCTGTCTTAATACCCTTTGCGACCTTCCCACCTTTAAGTAGTATATTTATGGTAGTATATTCCTCTTCCTAATTAAACAAATTGGCTTTTAGCTAATTCTGAGGATTAATTTGAGAGATGTCAACCTGATTCGTTAAAAATCGAATAGATTTTAGGCCTATTCCTGCTACAAGAATACTTTGAAAATCGGAAAAATAACAGCCTGACTTTTAATCAGGGTGTCACAGGTTCGATTCCTGTACGGCCTACCATCTATTTTCTCCCCT
>JAUXIO010000057.1 GCA_030620975.1 Dehalococcoidia bacterium
GGATGTATAATTGGAACGAAGTCCTAGCCGGGCAAATCGGAAGGTGCTGTGGGGGGGGACGGGGGACTGTAATCTATTGTCAATAAAGTGGCAGGTGGCATTGAATCCGGGCTCGATAAAATGGGCTATGGAATAACATTCGTGGGCGAAAAAATGGTTAGCGTACCTACTGCGATATTCAGGGTCGTAAACTGGAAAGCGAAAAAGCGGGGCTAAAGTCAGCTAGCAGCGTTTGTCTGGTTTCAGCTCCTTATTTTTCTCGGCGATAGTCTTGGCCTCGCTTATGATTTGCTCCTCTATCTGCTACCCAGTTGGGTGTTTTGACCTGGGAGGGGGAATCATAGCGGGGAAGGTAAGGCTTGATATCTATTACTGGCGTGTTATCCAAGGCATCTAAGCTGCTGACTTTCAGCGTGTTGCCCTGGCGTTCTATCAGCTTAACTGTAGTTATTCCTAGGGGGTTGGGGCGCATTGGGCTGCGGGTGGCGAAAACGCCAAATAAAGGCAGCTCGCTTCTACCTCTGGGATGAACTTTCATCGTTGAGCGCTGGTGGGTTGAAATCTGGTGCATCCAGTAAGTGACGATGATGTGAGAGAATTCTTCTATTCCGCTTAAAGCCTGGCCGAACTCGTCTTTGATTATAATTTGGGAGGTTGCCGTTTCCCCGCTTTCTTTTGCAGGTTGTTCAACCTTATTTTTGATTACGCCGATGGGTTCTAGAGTGATGTTTGGGTTCTTCATTACTGGAGTTAAGGTAGCATCTTTCAGGCTTTGGGGCAAGTTGAGCTGGTTTTGGAGGGATTGCCGCGCTGCCTGCTTTGTCACTTCGTTCCTTGCAGTTCCAGCTCGCAATGACAGAGGAAAGCAGGCTCGCAGTGACGGGGAGGGACGGGGATTGACACTAGCTAGTCATTAGTAATATTATTATAACTTGGCTGTGTTATATACTCAGCTGTCAGTAAATTAAAAAGGAGGTAATTGTGAAGGAAGTAGTTATTGCTGGTAACGTGCGTACGGCTATTGGCGCGTTTGGTGGTTCCTTGAGAGATGTTCCGGTTATAGACCTTGGCTCTCTGGCAATCAAGGAAGCATTGAAGCAGAGTGGTTTGCGACCAAAGCCCAGTGACAAGTTGCTGAGTTATGCCCCTCAATCCCTGAAAGACCAGGGCATGGTTGAGCTGGAAAAGCGCTATTATGATTATGATGATTCTCTCAAACCAGTCCAGGTTGATGAGGTAATTATGGGGTGTGTGCTGCAGGGAGGACAGGGGCAGAATGTAGGCAGACAAGCTTGTATTCGCGCTGGCGTTCCCAAGGAGACCAATGCCATCACCGTAAATAAAGTGTGCGCATCGGGCTTGAAAGCCATCACTTTGGGGATGCAGGCAATACAATTGGAGCAGGCAGATGTAGTGGTTGCCGGCGGCATGGAGTGCATGAGCTATGCGCCTTATTTCTTGCCCAAGGCGCGCTGGGGATATCGGATGAATGTCGATGGCAAGGGCGAAGCCATGGACCTTATGGTCTGGGATGGACTGTATGAGATATTTTATGGCTATCATATGGGAGTGACCGCGGAGAATATTGCCAAGAAATACGGCATTACCCGCGAGGAGCAGGATAAATTGGGGCTTCTAAGCCACCAACGGGCCAGGGCAGCGATAGCTGACGGGACGTTTAAGCAGGAGATAGTGCCCGTAGTTATGCCGCAGAGGAAAGGTGAGCCAAAAATCTTTGATGTTGATGAAAGGCCCATGGATACCAGCCTGGAGAAGATGGGGAAGCTTCGTCCTGCATTTATAAAGGATGGTACAGTTACCGCGGGCAACGCTTCCGGAATCAATGATGCCGCTGCCGCTGTGGTATTGATGAGCGCAGACAAGGCCAAGGAGCTTGGCGTTGAAGTCTGGGGCAAAATCAGGGCTTATGCCTCGGGCGCTATTGACCCAGCTTATATGGGCTTGGGGCCGATACCGGCAATAAAGAAAGCCATGGGTAAAGCCGGCACCACCCTTAAGGACATGCAGGTTATTGAGTTAAATGAAGCCTTTGCCTCTCAGGCTTTAGCTTGCATGAGGGAGTTAGACCTGGTTTGGGATGGTTCTCAAGTTAATCCTCATGGCAGTGGAATTTCCCTGGGGCACCCCATTGGCTGCACCGGGGCTCGACTTGTGGTGACCATTCTTCACGAGATGAAGAGAAAGAATTACAATTTAGGCTTAGTGAGTATGTGCATCGGCGGCGGGCAGGGCATGGCGGCGGTGATAGAGAGGTAGGGTAAACATTAGGAAGCCATATATTCAAGTCCTGGCTTAGTGTTTTGGTGCAGGTTGTGTTTACTGGGAAAGTTAGTCTCCCCGGGGCTGTTACTATAGAAGCAATTCTGGGTATGGTTCCAGGGGAGACTGCTATTTTAATATTACATAAAGTAGCTGCTACGAATGGATTAGCCTGAGCAGATGGGTTTGATATGGAACGAGTGAAAGTTGGTATTATAAATGTTACCGGGTATATTGGAGCGGAGTTAGCCCGGCTGGTTTATCTGCATCCCGAGGTAGAGCTTGCCTCGGTTACTGGCAGGAGTGCTGCTGGCCAGGAGTTGGGCAAAGTTTTTCCACATCTCAGCGATATTAATTGTTTAATTACAGCCGAGCTTGGTGATGTAGATTTTGCCTTTTCGGCAATGCCTCACAAGGCGAGTGCCGAGGTAATATTGCCTTTGCTTAAACGGGGTGTCAGAGTCGTTGACATCAGCGCTGACTTCAGGCTTAAGGATGCCAGCGAGTATAAGCGCTGGTATGATTTTGTGCATCCTGCGCCTGGATTGCTGGAAGAGGCTGTTTACGGTCTACCTGAGCTTTATAGGGATAAGATTTCTGGGGCGCAGCTAGTGGCTAACCCCGGCTGTTATCCCACAGGTGCTCTTTTAGCCTTGGCGCCGGCAGTTAAGGAAGGGCTCATTTACCCTGATATAATTGTTGATAGTAAGTCTGGTGTTTCCGGGGCGGGGAGAATTTTGAACCTGGTTACTCACTACTCTGAAGCTAGCGGTAGTGCTTCTGCTTATTCTTTGGATGGGCATCGGCATCTACCGGAAATTACCCAGGAATTGGAAATGTTAAACCCTGAGCTTTTCCTGGAAGTGACCTTCGTGCCCCATCTGGTGCCCATGGCTCGCGGCATATTGACTTCGTGCTATGCCAAGCTAAAGGAGGGGAAATTAGCCGAGGGTGAGAAGGGCAAGGAAGAATTGCGGCAGCTTTATCGTGATTTTTACGGGGATGAGCCTTTTATAAGGATATTGGATGCTTCGCCTCAGACCAAGCACACCTGGGGGAGTAATTTCTGTCTTATTCATCCAACCATTGATTTGAGGACGAATAGGCTCGTGGTTATCAGTTGTATTGATAACTTGGTAAAAGGAGGGGCGGGGCAGGCTGTTCAAAACATGAACTTGATGCTCGGTCTATCGGAGCCGACTGGACTCGAAGCTCTAGCTATCTATCCTTAGTTGGATTGCTCATTTATTCTTGGCCCTGTTATATTTTTGAACT
>JAUXIO010000032.1 GCA_030620975.1 Dehalococcoidia bacterium
ACGCAATATGTTTTTGAGCAGTCTTTTTCAATAATACGGAATGTTTATGCATATTAGGGGCTAAGACGCATCGTAACTTATTCTTTCTACGCAAGTAAACTCTGAATTTCTTGAAGTCCAGCTTCCATCCCAAATCTTGTATGGCCAAGTTGAACAGGGGTTGCTGGTGCGGCTGGTGTTGGGGTTTTGTTCGTATGCCATTGGACTATGGTCTAAAAACTCTTTGAAGCCTCTACTAGCGGCAATAAGAAATTAGCCCCTGACTTGGTGAAAGTAGGCCCTTTGTAATATACTTTACGTTAAGCGTTACATTTTGGAGGAGTGAAATGGAGAAGGTGATCAAATCTGGGGATAGGGAATGGTGGGCAAACTTGATAACCTTAGTAATCTTCAGTCTTTGCTTCGGGACCTTTGGTTTAGACCGCTTTTATCAGGGACAGATTTGGGTAGGGATTCTCAAGTTGATAACTTTTGGGGGCCTACTAATATGGTATTTAATTGATATTTGCCGGTACACATATCGCTTTCGAAAGACTGGATGGTGGGCTGAGTGAAATCGAATGGCTGCCTTCCTTAAGAGAACCGTTGACGTGTAGCGGCAGTAGAGTGGTAGGCCCCACTGGCCCCTCGAGGATGGTGAGAATAATTGCATTACGCCAGTAGTCATATTATACTTTCAAAGTAGGAAGTACAGCTTATTCTTCGCTCAAGTTATATGCGGAAAAACGAACCATGTTCGTCCAATGGTAAACAGGAATTTAAGCTTAATCCAGAACTGCAAGCAATATAAACTTCAAAACAGGTAAACCGTGTTACAGGAAATTCTGTTTAATAAATTACTCATAGTCCCCGTATGCGCCTGGTGTGTGGCCCAGGTGCTCAAGGTAATTGTTGATTCGGTGCAGAAAAAACGCCTGGACCTATCCCAACTGGTCAATATGGGAGGGATGCCCAGCGCCCACTCTGCCCTAGTTTGTGCCCTGGCTACGAGCGCAGCCATAATATATGGCTTGAACTCAGGTATCTTCGCCATCGCTATAATACTTGCTGGAATAGTGATGTATGATGCTACCGGAGTACGTCAGGAAGTGGGCACCCAGTCAACCATCATTAACCGTATGCTAGATGAGCTTTTCAAGGGAAGACCCACCCTATTTGAACAACGCCTGCGCGAACTCATAGGGCATACTCACCTCGAAGTAGCTGCCGGAGCCGCCCTGGGAATACTTTTTGCCTGGCTACTGACATAAGAGGGCAGAGCTAGCTAACAAATCACCGCCTTTCGCCACCACGATGGCAACCAAAGTAATCTCCCCAAACGGGAATATTCCCTCGGAATTTTGCCCAAAAACTATTGGAGTCTAACTAACTTTTGTCTATAATTAAGAGGAGGGTCAATTAGCTGGTAGGAAACAGAAGGAGGTGGCAGATGAGAGAGGTCGAGATCATCACAAACGATTTATATGAGGGCGAGGTGGTAAAATACAGTCAGCTGCCGGGCATATTGGAAGACGCCAAACTGATGGTGCCAGTGGGCACTGATACAGTTGTCCTCACCGGCAAATCGCCGGCCTGGGTTTTCCTGGCCGTATTCAACGCCATCCGCAATAAAACCAAGAAGGTAGTATACAAGGCGATAGGCGAGACCGAAGGGCTCACCATATACGAGACCTCTTAAGTGGTAGCCCCTTCAAAGCATAGCCTAGATAAAAAGGTGAGAGAAGCCAGAGCGGTTGGGAACTTCCAGGTTGCTGTTAGTTTTCAAGCTAAGCGATGACAATCAGAATAATATAAAGGTGATAAGAAAAGAAAACATCTCCCTGAAAGTCAACGGACTCAACCTCGTCGGCGAGGTCTACTTTCCTGAAACCGAAGCGCAGCTTCATCCCGCTTTGTGTATCTGTCACGGCGTCCCTGCCGCTGCATACAACCCCGCTGATGTGGGCTATCCCGCCCTCGCCCAAAAATTCTGCGCCGCCGGCTTTATCACCCTAATCTTCAACTTCCGGGGGGCGGGGAAAAGCCAAGGCAATCTGGACCTCCTTGGCTGGAGTCAAGATTTAAAAGCCGCCCTCAATTTCCTGTCCAACCTTAAAGAAGTAGATAAAGCCCATATCTGCCTCCTCGGCTTCAGCGGCGGAGCGGCGGTAAGCGTCTATGTCGCCGCTCACGATTCAAGGGTATCCTCACTGGCAGCCTGCGCCTGCCTTACCGATTTCAGCTTTCTCACAGATGATGAAGAAAAGGTACTAAGCCTGATTCAGCACTTCCGCAGCATCGGCGTAATCAGAGACAAAGGTTTCCCGCCTTCGGCTGAAAAATGGCTTGATGGTTTTAACGCAATTTCTCCCATCCGCTGGATTAATGGCATTTCTCCCCGCCCCTTGCTCCTGGTTCATGGCAGTGAAGACGACATAATTCCCGTAAGTCACGCTTGGAAACTTTATGAAAGGGCAAAAGAGCCCAAGCAAATAACTATAATCCCCGGAGCCAAGCATCGGTTGCGCTTGGAAGATAAAGCCATGGCTATTACCTTGGACTGGCTCAAGAATAAGTGCCAAATTGACTAAGAAACGGGAAGAGGCTTATAATCTAAGATGAAAGCGGGTAGATGCACGAAAACTGCGGAATTTTTGGCGTTTACGCACCAGGGGTAGACGTTGCTCGCCTCACTTTCTTTGCCCTCTATGCTCTCCAGCATCGCGGCCAGGAAAGTGCCGGCATCGCTACCAGCAATGGCAAAAAAATCCAAATCCACACCGCCATGGGGCTCGTCTCCCAGGCCTTCACCGAGGATGACCTGGGTAAACTTGAAGGCTCTATTGCCATTGGTCACAATCGCTATTCCACCGCCGGCTCCACACGCCCGGCTAACGCTCAGCCCCTCTTAATAAACTCAAATCACCAATCTATAGCCCTGGGGCATAACGGCAATATAGTCAATGCCATAGTCCTCCGCGATGAGCTTGAGCAGCTTGGTTACAGCTTTCATACCACCGTTGATTCTGAAATTATCGGTAACCTGATTGTGTCGTCCCCGCAGAGAGGGCTGATTAAAAAAATAAGATATGTCATGCGTCGCCTGCAGGGAGCCTACTCCCTGGTAATCATGACCAGAGATAAGCTAATCG
This sequence comes from Dehalococcoidia bacterium, assembly GCA_030620975.1. Classification (GTDB taxonomy): domain Bacteria; phylum Chloroflexota; class Dehalococcoidia; order GIF9; family JAUXIO01; genus JAUXIO01. The sequence goes on from JAUXIO010000032.1 coordinate 3,132, forward strand.
GAGTTCGTGACCCCATGGGAGTTCGCCCGCTGTGCCTGGGTGCCATTGATAATGGCTGGGTAATTGCTTCAGAGAGCTGCGCTTTGGACCATATTGGCGCTCAATTCCTCAGGGAAATCGAGCCCGGAGAAATTGTGGTCATCAACGACAAGGGAGTTAGAAGCTTCAAGGAGAAAAGTAACGAGAAAGCTCTATGCATTTTCGAATACATTTACTTCGCCCGCCCCGACAGCGTTATACAGGGTAAATTACTCTATCAAGCGCGACAGGCTATGGGCGAATTACTCGCCAAGGAATATCCAGTTGAAGCCGATATGGTTATGGGAGTCCCCGATTCGGCTACTGCCTCTGGCATCAGCTACTCCCAAGCTTCAGGCATACCATACTGCGAGGGCTTGCTTAAAAACCGCTACGTCGGGCGCACCTTCATCGAACCCAACCAATGGCTGAGGGAGCTTGGCGTTAAATTGAAGTTTAACCCCCTCTCCCAGCTAATCAAAGGGAAACGGCTGGTAGTTGTGGACGACAGCATCGTTCGCGGCACCACCACCCCGAGAGTAGTCAGCTTGCTTAGAAGAGCAGGAGCCAAAGAAGTGCATTTGCGCATTTGCGCCCCACCCATCCGCTACCCCTGCTTTTTCGGCGTAGATATGGCAACCAGATGGGAGCTCATCGCCGCCCAGAAATCCATGCCCCAGGTTAAGGAGTTTCTCGGCGCCGATTCACTTGCTCATCTCAGCGTTGACAGCTTGATTGAAGCCGTTGGCTTACCCCGGGAAATCTTCTGCTTGGCTTGCTTTACCGGAAAATATCCCATCCCAGTACAGCTGGAAATGGATAAGCTAGCCCTGGAAGCATTGCCCGAGAGGAGCTCCGGTGAAACCCAAGGTTAAGGGAGCTTACTCTTTAGCCGGAGTTGATATTGATGCCGCCGATAAGGCCAAGCAGCTAATTAAGCAGCACGCCCAATCCACCTTTTCTCCTCAAGTTCTAGCCGGTATCGGCTACTTCGGCGGTATGTTTGAATTCAAAGGCTACAAGCAGCCAGTCCTGGTTTCCAGCACCGACGGAGTGGGCACTAAAGTAAAAATCGCCTCAATCCTGGGAAAGCACGATACTATAGGTATTGACCTGGTCAATCACTGCGTCAACGATATCCTCACCTGTGGCGCCGCTCCACTTTTCTTCCTCGACTATATCGGAACCGGTAAACTTGTGCCCGAGCAGGTAGAAAGCATTGTCACTGGCATAACTCGGGCTTGCCGCGATGTTAACTGCGCCCTCATTGGCGGCGAAACTGCCGAGATGCCCGGAGTTTATTCCAAAAATGACTACGACCTCGTTGGCTTCATTGTCGGCGCTGCGGAAAAGGCAAATATAATTGATGGCAACTCCATCACTTCGGGAGATATTATCCTTGGCCTACCATCCAGCGGGCTGCACACCAATGGCTATTCGCTGGTGCGCCGCGTATTCAAAATAGGCAGTGACCCGTCACCGCTGCAGGTCTTTTACCCCGAGCTGGGGCGGACTCTGGGTAAAGAATTGCTCGAACCTCACCGCTGCTACTATCCCCTGCTCAAGCCAGCATTACCGCTAATTAAAGGCCTGGCTCATATAACCGGCGGCGGGCTGGTACAAAATATACCCCGCGTCTTACCCAAAGGCCTTGGCGCCCAGCTCCATAAGGGCTCCTGGACTACCCGCCCCATTTTTAACCTCATCCAGAAACAGGGTAATATTGAAGAGGCGGAAATGTACCGAGTGTTTAACATGGGTATCGGCATGGCCATCATCTGCTCGCCAACCAATGTTACCCAGCTCACCACCGCCCTGCCCGAAGCCAAGATTATCGGTGAAGTAGCTAAAACAGCAGGGGAGGAAAGGGTAACCATAGCTTAAAGGAGGCCTCTATGCATGCCATCGTTAGCGTCTCTGATAAAGCGGGAATAGCCGATTTTGCCCGCAGCCTGCAAGAGCTGGACATTGAGATATTCAGCACCGGCGGCACCAAAAAGTCGCTGGAGCTGGCTGATGTAAAAGTTCGCGGCATTTCAGAACTTACTGGCTTTCCCGAAATTCTCAATGGCCGGGTAAAGACGCTGCACCCCGCAGTTCACGGCGGCATTTTAGCCAAGCGTGACCTCCCTCAGCATCTAGCTGAGCTCGCCCAAAACCACATTGAGACTATAGACATGGTGGTGGTAAACCTCTATCCCTTCGTCCAGACAGTTACCAGGGGCGAAGTCTCTCTAGATGAGGCGCTGGAAAATATTGATATCGGCGGACCAACTTTGATTCGGGCAGCGGCTAAAAATTTCCCCTCCGTCCTGGTGATAGTTGACCCGAGAGACTATGACAAAGTAACGGAGAGGCTACGGCAGGGTAATATAGACTTAAAAGAAAGAAAAAGGCTGGCTCAAAAAGCTTTTCAGCACGTAGCCCTCTACGATACCGCCATTGCCCAGTATCTCAGGGAGGAAGAATTTCCCGAGGAGATGACCGTAGCCTTAAAAAAGAGCTCTGCGCTCCCTTATGGAGAGAATCCTCACCAGCAAGCTGCCCTTTATATTGAGCAAAGCCTCGACCGGGAACCAGCCGCTACTACCTCGGCCACTCTGCTCAGCGGCCCCGAGGTCTCCTTCAATAACCTGCTCGACCTGGACGCCGCCTTAAGCGTAGTCAGCAGTTTTACCAAGCCCACAGTAACCATAATCAAACATACCAATCCCTGCGGCCTTGCCAGTCACGATGACTTAACCGAAGCCTATCGGCGAGCCCTGGCTGGCGACCCCATAGCTGCTTTCGGCGGCATAGTAGCCACTAACCAGACCATCAGCTTGGCCACTGCCACCGAGATAAATAAAAGTCACTACGACATCATTATCGCCCCGGGATATGAAGAGGAGGCAATTGAATTGCTCCGACGCAAGCGAAAGCTGCGCCTGCTCAACTTTGCCGCCGAGCAAGACTCAAACAAAGCCCATCAGCTTGACTTTCGCCGCCTCAGCGGCGGTTTCCTGGCTCAAACGCCAGATTTTTTCACCGAGTCGGAATTCAAACCCAAAATGGTCACCAACCGCCAGCCAAACAAAGCCCAATGGCAAGACCTATTTTTCGCCTGGAGAGCGGTTAAGCACATAAAATCCAACGCCATAGTCATTGCCAAGGATGAAGCCCTACTGGGTATGGGGGCTGGGCAGCCCAGCCGCGTGGTAAGCGTTGAGCTGGCTCTAAAGAAGGCCGGTGACAGAGCTAAAGGCAGCGTTCTCGCCTCCGACGCCTTCTTCCCCTTCACCGATGCCATTGAGCTGGTAGCTAAAAGTGGGGTAACTGCCATCATCCAGCCCGGCGGCTCAATAAGGGATGAAGAGGTAATTGCTGCCGCCAACCAATGTAATATCGCTATGGTATTCACTGGAGTGCGCCATTTCAGGCACTAAGCTGCCAAAATCAAGCCCAAAAGAAATGACTAAGGACTATATAGCTAGAGCAATGCTACTAATAGATATGCTTCGAAAGATACTATAGGATAAAGATGCTCCTAGGCTCAATAGTCATCGTTATTGGTTACCTCCTCGGCTCCATTCCCTCAGCTTACATCGTGGCTCGCCTCAGAAAGGGAGTAGATATCCGCGAAGTCGGTGTAAGAAATGTGGGAGCTGCCAATGTCTTTCGCGAAATTGGTTTCAGGGAAGGGCTTATTACCCTATTAATCGATTTGGCAAAGGGGGCAGTTGCCATACTTATCGCTCGAGCCCTGGGTGCCTCCGAACTTTGGTCACTGGGGGCTGGCTTCGCCGCCGTGCTCGGTCACAACTTCCCCATCTTCTTAAGATTCAGAGGCGGTAAAGGCTCAGCTACCGCCTTTGGCATTTTTCTGCTGCTGGCACCCAAAGAAATGGGCATCGCCTTTGTGATAATGACAATACCTTTCTTCATCACCCGCAATGCACCTTTCATTCTACTCGTCGGCTTTATCTCCATACCCCTCCTTATCTGGCTGTTCCAAAACCCAGCAATGCTGACCTTCTACTCACTGGCTCTCATCATCTTCATCACGCTCAGGTCGCTGCCCACATCCAAAGAAGGCTGGGCTGAGCTTGTAAAGAAAGAAAATATCATCAGGCGCGACGGCAAGGGAATATAACCCCCTCTCAGTTGGTAGCCCAGAATTTTGGCGCAAGATAAGCTCGTTCAGACAGATGAAACTTCAAGGTGAGATTGCCACGCCTTCGGCTCGCAATGACGAGTACTTTTGGCATCGCCAGGCACCCTCTCCTTCGTCATTGCAAGATTACGCCCCCTCTCGTCATTGCGAGGAGCTTTGCGACGAAGCAATCTCGGAAGGATACGACGTGCCACTAATCACATAGACGAGTGCGTAAAATTGACGACGCCTTCACATTTGAAGATAATAAATAATGAACATGAATCAAAAAGATTATTACAAGATTTTGGGTGTAGGTGAAAGCGCCAGTGAGACCGAGATTAAGAAGGCCTACCGCAAGCTGGCCTTCCAGTATCATCCCGACCGCAATCCGGGAAAGACCAAAGAGGCTGAGCAGAAGTTCAAGGAAATAAACGAAGCCTATGAGGTTTTGAGCGACCCGAATAAAAGGCAGCAGTATAACCAATTCCGAAAATTCGGCTATGACCCCAGATTCGCCCCTCAATTCAGCCAGGAGGATATTTTCAGAGACCTGTTTCGGGATGCCTACGCTGGGCAAGTATTCACTGACATGAGAGGACAAGGGCTAAGATTTGACGAGGACTTTTTTGATAGCACATTCGGCAAAGGAATCTTTGACACTCTTTTCGGTTCACCCGCATCCGGCAGAACCGCTGGCTACGGAGGAAGATCGTTCCTTGAGGAATTGCTCGGTAGAAGTTTCGGGCAGGCTCCTGGCGGCAGGCAAGCTACTGCAACAAGGACAAGACCGGTCATAAAGCAAGAAGGGCTCGACTTGCATTGGTACGATTTTCCAGTCTCCAGGCAAAAAGCTCTAACTGGCCTTGAGGGTGAGATCAAATATAGAAGAGGACAAGAAATAAAGAAACTCAGGATAAAGATACCCCCAAATGTCCGCACCGGCAGCAAGGTGAGATACAAGGGTATGGGACTAAAAGCTAATGGCCAAACTGGAGATCTCTACCTCCACATTAAGGTAAGTTAGACCACGATTAGCTTGCCACAAAGAACTGGAATCGCGAACTTGCCCCTGCACGGCGGTAAAGATGGCTATCCCTACCCCCTTGACAAGAAAAACCTGTGACCGCAGCATACAAACCTTGGCTCAGGTTATCGACCGAGCTAGAATTGGCGATAGCGAAAAAATGGCGGCCTTTAAACGCCTGAAAGCCTGGCAATGAGTAGATGGGAGTAATGCGATGAAAATTAGAAAAGCTGCGGTTGCCGGTCAGTTTTACG
>JAUXIO010000043.1 GCA_030620975.1 Dehalococcoidia bacterium
TAATTGTGAAAAAAGAGCTAGTAGAAATCTTGGTTTGCCCCCTATGCAAACAATCCCTGCAACTTAATATAGCCGAAGAGAGGGAAGGAGAGATAATCACTGGCTCCCTCTATTGCCAGAAGTGCGACCATTCTTACCCCATCACCAATGCCATCCCCAACTTATTACCGCCAAGCCGGAAAGAGTAAAAATTGCTCAAGGGCTATAAGTTACGCAGCTCTGAGGAGATTCCCAGACTTCGATAGATGCCAGAGTTACTGGTGCCCCGGAGAGAAGAGACTGAAGTTCACTATATGTGGTGGCCGCAATATTCTCCGAAGAAGGGTTGATTCTGTCAAACGGCGAAATATCATTGAGACAGGTGTGGTCGAAGCGAGCTAAAATCCTCTCCAGATGTCCCCTCAACTCCACAAAATCATACGCCAGACCGAGCTCATCAAGGCTCGCCACTTCTAGGGTTGCCACCACCTTAAAGCGATGGCCGTGCAACTTTTCACACTTGCCCTGGTACCCTCGCAAGTAATGAGCGGCATCAAAATAGCCCGCTACAGATACTTGATACATAATACCTACCTCTACTACTAATTCTTATGCCACTTCCGCACAGTATTACTTTCCCCAAACCTACTGGCTAACTTCGCAATGCTCTTACCATTTCCCGGATGAACTAAGTCGGGGGCAATTTCAGCCAGTGGAATAAGGACAAACGCCCGCTCCACCAGGCGCGGATGGGGAATAGTTAAATCCTGAGTTTCAATGAGCTGGTCATCATAAAAGAGGATGTCTACATCAATGGGGCGAGAGGCATTAGCGAAGCTGGGTAATCTGCCCAACTTGGCTTCAATGCTTTTGGCCAGAATGAGCAACTCCTGAGGAGACAAATTAGTGGAAACCCGGCATACGGCGTTAAGAAAAAGAGGTTGCTCTCCGTAACCCACGGGCTCAGTTTCATAAACAGACGAAACCCGGTCTATTGTCACCTCCGAAGATAGTAATCTTAACGCTTGGGCCAAATTCTGCTCTCGGTCCCCCAAGTTAGAGCCAAGCCCCAGGTAAGCAATTGCCAACTTTGCCTTCCTCACAATCTGCCTCTAACAACGGCATCACTCATCCTGCAAACGCGCACCATCTCGGGAAAATCATGCACCCGCACTATATCGGCACCGTTAGCAATTCCAATGGCGACGGTGGCTGCCGTCCCCTCCAGACGTCGGTCAGGTGGTAAATCCAACACCAAACCAATCATCGACTTGCGCGAAGTGCCCAGAAGAATGGGTCTCCCCAATGCCTTGAGCTCACCCAGACGCCGCACAATCTCCAAATTCTGCTCTAAAGTCTTACCAAAGCCAATGCCAGGGTCAATGATAATGTTCTCCCAAGCTACGCCGGCTGCCAACGCTTGCTTCATTGATTTCCTTAAATCAGAAAGGATTGCGCTCATAATATCGCGGTGAGGTGAATCGCGCTGATTGCTCGCTAAAATGATAGGTACACCTCTTTGTGCTGCCAGCTCAGCCAGCTCGGGTTCCCGTTTCAAACCCCAGACATCATTTATCATCTGAGCCCCGGCATCCAGGGCCCGCCTGGCTACTTCTGCCTTATAAGTGTCGATGCTTACGGGCACTGGGGCTTCCCCAGCTAGCCGCTCTACAACGGGTATTACCCGATTCATCTCTTCATCGACTGAGACAGGGGTTGAGTCGGGACGAGTAGATTCGCCACCCACATCAATTATATCCACCCCGTCGGCAACAAACCGTCTCGCCTGGGCCAGAGCAGCCTCAACATCGCCACCAAGACCATCTCCAGAGAAAGAATCTGGCGAAACATTGATGATTCCCACAATATAAGTCCGCTCCCCCCAGTTAAAGGTCACCGTGCCACATTGAGTGGAGCCTAAAGATGCCTTCTCTACCATGCTAGCCCAACCAATACATCATCTTACCACAGCCGCAGAGCACAGAATAGTTTAGCTTCAGGTATTGTGATAAAATTAGTTTTAATTTAAATGGGCAAAACGCTAGCTGAGAAAATTTTGGGCGATAAATCAAAGACCAAGGTGCGAGCCGGAGATATTGTCATCGCCAAAGTAGATTTAACCTTCGTTCAGGATACTACTGGCCCCTTAACCATAAGGCAATTCAAGGAAAGTGGCTTTCAAACTCCAGCCAACCCCGAGAAGGCAATAATATTCCTGGACCACGCTGCGCCCAGCCCCAGCCAGGAACTGTCCAATGACCACCTATTTTTGCGCCGCTTTGCGAAAGAGAGCGGGTGTTTGTTTTCTGAAATCGGCAGCGGCATATGCCATCAATTGGTGGCCGAGGCTTTTGCCAGCCCCGGAGACATCATCATCGGCTCCGATTCCCACACCACCACCGCCGGTGCCCTGGGAGCTTTTGCCACCGGCATGGGCTCCAGCGATGTGGCCATAGCCTTAGCTCTAGGAAAAACCTGGTTACGAGTACCTGAGAGCATTAAAGTCAAACTCAGCGGCAGCCTGCCCAAAGGGGTTTGTGCCAAGGACCTAATAGTCTATCTCATTGGCAAAATTGGCGCCGATGGTGCCACTTATAAAGCGCTGGAATTTACTGGCGAAGCCGCTGCAAAGCTGACGATGTCACAGCGTCTTACCATAACCAACATGGCGGTAGAAGCTGGCGCCAAAGTAGGACTCTTCCCCAGCGATGAGATTACCCAAAGCTACTTGAAAGCTCAGGGGCGAGGTGACAAATACAAACCACTCCATCCCGATGCCGATGCCAAATACGAGAATGCCATTTCCATAAACCTCAGCCAGCTTGAGCCCATGGTATCTATGCCTCACGCCGTCGACAACGCGGCAACAGTCCAAGGGGTCAAGGGCACTAAAGTCCAGCAGGTATTTATCGGCACCTGCACCAACGGACGTCTCGAAGATCTGGCCACGGCCGCCAGCATTCTCGACGGCAAAAAAACTCATCCGGATACCCGACTAATCGTAGCCCCGGCCTCGCGTCAGGTACTATTAGCGGCCATAAAGGCCAACTACATACAGAGCTTAATCGCAGCCGGCGCGGCAATTATGCCCCCGGGTTGCGCCGCCTGTCTCGGTCTCCATCAGGGAGTGCTGGGCGACGGCGAAGTTTGTCTATCTACAGCTAATCGCAACTTCAAGGGGCGAATGGGCAATCCTGAAGCCTCAATATATCTAGCCAGTCCAGCAACGGCGGCAGCTACAGCCGTAACCGGCGAAATCACCGACCCCAGAGAGGCAATGTAATGGCTAACAGGTTTCTCAAAGGTAGGGCCTTTAAGTTTGGTGACAACATCTCCACCGACTTAATTATTCCGGGCAGATTCTCTCACTTGAGGAGCAACCTGCCCGAACTGGCCAAGCACGTTTTAGAAGACGCCGACCCCGGCTTCGCTGCTGGAGTAAAACGGGGCGACTTCATCGTCGCCGGCAGAAATTTTGGTCTCGGCTCCAGCCGCGAACACGCGCCGCTGGTCATTAAAATGTCGGGGGTAAGTGCCGTATTGACAAAATCTGCAGCTCGCATTTTCTTCAGGAACGCCATAAATCAAGGGCTGCCCGTGTTAATATGCGACACCGATAAGATTGACGATGGAGACGAGCTGGAGCTAGACTTAACCAGTGGCACAATTACGGATTTAACCAGCGGCGTCCAGCTAACCTCGGGCAAAATGCCAAAGGTGATGTTGAGCATACTCGGCGAAGGGGGGCTCATTCCCTACATTAAAAAGTACAAAGACTTCAGACTTTGATTTTGAGAAAATAGGAGTAAGAGAACTTTTATGCCGCACAAGGTAACCCTGATCCCCGGTGACGGAATAGGCCCCGAGGTCACAGAGGCGACCAGGAGAGTGCTGGAGGCCAGTGGGGTTAAATTCCAGTGGGACTTAGTCGTAATAGGTAAGGATGCCCAGGATGCATTTGGCACCCCCCTGCCCTCTGACGCCGTCGAATCCATAAAAGGGAATAAAGTTGCCCTTAAGGGACCAGTAACAACGCCAATAGGTACCGGCTTCAGAAGTGTCAATGTAGCCTTGCGTAAAGGGCTAGACCTGTATGCTTGCCTCCGCCCCTGCAAAACTTATCCTGGCGCTCCTTCACGCTACCGAAATGTAGACATCGTAATAGTCAGGGAGAACACCGAAGACCTTTACTCCGGCATCGAGTTTGCCCTGGGAAGCCCCGAAGCCATTAGACTGCGCGACTTCATTGCCCAGACCAACATTGAAGAAAAGGTTAAAGAGGATTCCGGCTTCAGCATAAAGGTCATCTCCCAGACGGCGAGTCGGCGCATTGTTAAATTCGCCTTCGATTATGCCCGGGCTAACGGCAGGAAAAAGGTAACCGCAGTTCACAAAGCCAACATCCTTAAATTCTCCGACGGCCTTTTCCTGGCTGCCGCCCGCGAGCTGGCTAGAAAATATCCCGACATAGAATTTGAAGATGTGGTTTTAGATGCACTTTGCATGCAGCTGGTTAGAAGACCCGAGCAGTTTGACGTGCTCGTCCTGCCCAATTTCTACGGAGATTTCATTTCCGACCTCTGCGCCGGACTTATTGGCGGCTTGGGACTTACCCCCGGAGCCAATATAGGCGACGATATGGCTGTCTTTGAACCCACTCATGGCAGCGCCCCAAAATATGCCGGGCAGAATAAAGCCAACCCCATGGCGATGATGCTCTCCGGAGTGATGATGCTCCGCTACCTTGGAGAAAAGAAAGCCGCCTATAGAATAGAGAAGGCTGTCACCGAAGTCATTGCCGAAGGCAAAAACGTCACTTACGACTTAAAAGCCGACTCAGATGTGGACACCGCCGCGGGCACCAGCCAGGTAGCCGATGCCGTTATTGAAAAACTAAAAGGTGAGACCAATAAGAGAGATTAGAACGAGCGCCATCACCCAAACCGTCTCTCAGCTTTGCCAGGAGGCAAACTTTTCCCTCGGCGACGATGTACTTCAAGCCCTGAGAGAAGCTAAGAAAGAAGAAGAGTCTCCTCTCGGCAGTCAGGTGATAGACCAGCTTCTTAAAAATGCCGAACTGTGCCAGAGAGAACGATTACCTTTATGCCAGGACTGCGGCAGCGCCATAGTTTTTCTGGAGATGGGGCAGGACGTCCATATCAGCGGCGGCGACCTGCATGAGGCGGTACAGGAAGGAGTGCGTCAAGGCTACAAGCAGGGTTATCTGCGCAAATCCATGGTCAGTCAGCCCTTTTCCGCTCGACTCAATACCAAGGACAATACTCCAGCCATCATTCACGCCGATATCGTGCCCGGCGACCGCCTTAAAATCACCGTAATGCCCAAAGGTGGCGGCAGCGAAAACGTGAGCCGCCTTTTCATGCTGACGCCAGCTCAGGGACGTCAGGGAATCATTGATGCCGTAGTTCAAGCGGTAGACGAAGCCGGCAGTAATCCATGTCCGCCAATAATTGTTGGCGTCGGCATCGGTGGCAGCGCTGAAAAAGCCATGATGATGGCCAAAAAGTGCCTGCTGCGCAAGGTAAACGAAACTAATCCCGACCCGGAAGTTGCCGAGCTAGAGAAAGAACTTTTACGCCGCATCAATGCCTTGGGCATTGGCCCCCAGGGCTTTGGCGGTAGAATCACCGCTCTAGCCGTCCACATTGAAACCTTCCCCACCCACATGACCAGCCTCCCCGTAGCTATCAGCTTTCAATGTAACGCCGCCCGATACAAGGAAGCAGTCCTGTGAAGATAATCCCCATTAGAGCGCCTCTTGAGCCGGGAATCATTGAAAGGTTAAAGGTCGGCGACCAGGTCTCCATCAGCGGAGTCATTTACACGGCTCGTGACGCCGCCCACAAAAGACTCGTCCAATCTCTAGGCGAAGGTAAAAAGCTGCCCTTTGACCTCAACGGGCAGCTCATCTACTATATGGCGCCATCACCCGCCAGGCCAGGTCAGATTATTGGCTCAGCCGGCCCCACCACCAGCAGCCGCATGGACAGCTATACCCCGCGCTTGCTTGCTGCAGGACTCAAAGGCATGATCGGCAAAGGCAGCCGCTCCCAAGTGGTCAGAGACGCCATTAAAGAATACAGGGCCGTTTACCTTGCAGCTATTGGTGGTGCCGCTGCCCTCATCTCCAAAACCATAATTAAGGCGGAAATTATAGCTTATAAGGACTTAGGCCCCGAGGCCATCTACCGCCTTCAGGTAGAAAACTTCCCGGCCATCGTAGCCAACGATGTTTACGGCGGCGACCTATATCAAGAAGGCAAAGCCAAATACCAGGTTAGCTTATAAATAGCCGCCCCAAGAACTCTCTTTCCTAACTACCAATTACACCAC
>JAUXIO010000010.1 GCA_030620975.1 Dehalococcoidia bacterium
GCCCCGGTAATTCTTCTACCGTCTTTAAGGTGGAATAATCACTTACTAAATTGACTTTGCACGAGCCGTACGATTATCGGAACCAAGGAACTATTATTTGTTCGTCTAGCCTAACGTTACGGATTGGGAACACACGCCAAGGCCTAATAGCGAATCGAATCCGCATGAACAGGCTTAAATCTCTTATTGACAATCTGTGATACCGATTGGTATACTCATTTGGTAAGAATATATTATCGTATAAGGGGGCAATATGGGAAGAACAGCCAAACTAACCGTTAGTTTACCACGAGAGCTAATCTCACTTACAGACCAAGTAGCCAGAGAGAAGAAGATAAGCCGGAGCAAAGTTGTTTCCTCATGTTTGCAGGAATTGGCGGAAAGATACAGAGTAAAGGAAATGGCAGAAGGGTATAAGGCTATGGCTAAAGAGCAAAAGCAGTTCACGGCTGTGGCTTCTGAGATTGCGCATGAAGTTCTGCCGGAATGGAAATAGATTATGCCTAAAGAGATAAAGCGCGGTGAGATTTATTGGGTTGACTGGTATCCTGAAAGAGGAAGTGAGCAGAGCGGGCTAAGGCCCGCTCTTGTTATTCAGAACGATATTGGCAATAAATTCAGCCCCACAACGATTGTGGCAGCGCTAACTACTGCCATTGAGAAGCCGTATCCCTTTCTGGTTAGGGTTACAGCCAAAGAAACTGGTCTGCCGAAAGACAGCACAGTTAATTTAGCGGTGATAATGACGATTGATAAGACTTGCCTCACCGATAAATGCGGTGAATTAGGTGAAGGGAAGATGGCTGAAGTAGATGAGTCCATTAAGGCGAGTCTTGGGCTTGGAAAGACCATAAGGGGTGAATAGTGACAATCCTAATATGCGTTCACGTTAGTTCCACATAACGAAATAGTGTGTCTCTCACAAGGTCGACGTAAGCAAACGAGTGGCTCGAAAGACATATGCCTGGAGTGGTCGCCTCTCGAGACTGGCCCAGTCGCCGCCAGGGCGCATAGCAAGGCCCAAAATCGACAAGTGAACCCTCGGTTGAAGTTAACCCAATTTCAGAATCGTACAGCCGAGTAACGCGCCGCAAACCGGCTGCAAGCGCAATCCCTGGTTAGCCTTGGTTGGCTATCAAAGCCAAAACTGAATCAAGCTCTTGTGAGCTTATGCATAGCTGCCAGCCGTGCTTGGATGCGCCAGGTAACAATCCTCGGTTTTGAGCAATGGCAGACTCTGTATTCACCTTACCAAAAGCAGTGGGATATAATAGGAGTAATGCAGAAGATAACTTGGAAGTGCCTGTGCTCTATCTGCCAGCACCCTATACAACGAGGTAAGCCAACCATGTGCATATGGGACATTACACGCGATCTCTAAGAGGTAATGACAGGAACTACGGGTGCGTTGGCCATTAGCACCAAGCTGAGATCTTAATCCCGTGGAGGAAATCGTGTTAAAATGAATTATTGATAGGGTAAAGCTATGCCAGCAAATTTGCCGCCGCAGTATTTTGAAGCTGAGAAGCGTTTTAGAATGGCTAAGAGCTCGGAAGGGAAAATCGAGGCTCTGGAAGCCATGCTTGCCATCATGCCCAAGCATAAGGGTACCGATAAGCTCCGTGCTGACTTGAGAAGAAAAATTGCCAAGATATCCCAGGAAGCTGAAAGAAAATATGCCACCAGCAGGACAAGCTTCTACATCAAAAAAGAAGGCGCCGGCCAAGTAGCCCTGGTTGGGTTACCCAATGTCGGCAAGTCACGACTGCTAAAAGCAGCTACTGATGCATCCCCGGAAGTAGCCGATTATCCTTTCACTACCAAAGCTCCTACCATAGGTATGATGAAATTTAAGAATATTCAGATTCAGTTAGTGGACACACCCCCGGTAGCAAGTCCAGCTTCCCGGATGTGGCTAAACAATATCGTCAGAAATGCCGACCTCATCGCTATTATCGTGGACCTGAGCAACCAGCCAATGGAACAGGTAGAAACTACCCTTCAAGAGTTGGAGAATATGAACATAGTGTCTGCCACAAGTAATACTAAGGAAGCAACCATCGGCAAATTTCAAAAGAGAATCTTGATTGTAGGGAACAAGAACGACTTGGAAAATTCAAGTACTAACTGGAGCCAGTTGAATGCGCGATACAAAGCTCATTTTTACATGATTTCAATTTCTGCCGAGGAAGGTAGCAATCTAGAGGAACTAAAGAGGGAAGTTTTTGATGCTCTGGATATTATTCGAGTCTATACCAAGGCTCCAGGAACGAAACCTGATTTCACCAACCCGATAATTCTAAAGAGGGGCAGTACGGTAAAAGATGCCACCGAAACTATCCATAAAGATTTCCGAAGCGGGTTAAAATATGCTCTGGTGTGGGGCTCGGGAAAATTCGACGGGCAAAGGGTTGGTCAGGAACATGTTCTTCAAGACGGCGATATAATCGAATTCCATGTTTAGAGTGAGCCCCCTGTCCAGCTTGGAATCTCTGTTCAGGACATTGCCGATAGATTCTCCGGCGCAAAAGCTTCTTTTGTTTAGCTGAACGCCGAAGCTAAGATGAGCATTGCCATAATATGTAGCCCCTTTCTATACACTAGCTAGTCCTTATTCCTCCAGGACAGTTACGGATAGAACGCTGGGACCCGTATGTGTGCCTATCACCGTACCAACATTTGATATATAGAGTGGAACCTTCGGAAATGCAGAGGCGATGTATTTGGCTAACGCCTTGGCTTCAGCTACATTAGTACCATATTCCACAGCCAATGCCTTTACCTTATCAAAACTGGCAGCAAACTCATAGAGCCACTTAGTCGCCTTGGCTCTAGAGCGTACTCTGGCAAAAGGAAATGCCTCGCCATCCCTTATACCAAGGATGGGATTTATTTTAAGCACTGACCCCAGTAAAGCCTGCGCCTTGCCGATACGTCCTCCTCTAGCTAAGTACTTGAAGGTATCAAGAGTTACCCGGACGTGTATTTTGGGAATAGTTTCTGATACTGCTCCCATGAGTTCAGCAAGGCTAGCTCCAGCCAGAGCCCTCTTGGCTGCCTCCATAACTAGTAATCCTTGCCCCATTATGCCCGAGGTAGAGTCAACCACTTCTACTCGGCATTTTCTCCTCATTAACTTTATCCCCTGCAGTGCTACATCATAAGTAGCACTAAACTTCCGGGACAAAAACACCGCTAGAATCTCATTAGTTTTTTCAGCTAATTGATCAAAGACTTCAGCAAAAAGGCCAGGACTGGGGGCAGAAGTTGTAGGCAACGTTGGACTATTCTTTAACTTGCGGTAAAACTCTTCGGGAGTTAGCTCAACACCATCCTTATAGCTCTCAGTACCAAAGTGAACATTTAGTGGAATCACCGTGATTTCCATATCCTTGACCACCCCAGATGGCAGGTCAGATACACTATCGGTAACAATCTTAACCATACGTGCCTCCCTGCTCCAGGCTGCTTCCCACTTTTGCTTGCCTAAAGCACCTAGCCCTCCGAGGTATATCTTACTCATTTAGGTAAGTAGATGCAATACTAAATGAGATAGCATCTTGTTCGTGTTTCCGTCTGGATGTAGCGAGACTTGATAGCCTGCCTTGCTAGAAAGACGCCACTAAGCTATTATGTGAAAGTTAAAATTTGAAGACTTCCTGGAGCGATACTTAAGGCAATGAGATACAGCAGCTATCGAGGTTATAGTCTAACTCCTATATGGGTCATAATGACTATAAGCCTCGCGGTATTTCTGGCAACTATCATAAATCACCAAGTTATACTGTTCCTGGGATTTCAAGCGGCAGGCTTCTTGGAGAGACCATGGACAATTGTGACTAACCTTTTCACTCACAGCGGCTTATGGCACCTGCTGGCCAATATGTTGACTCTCTACTTCTTCGGTAGTTATTTGATCAGGCTAATCGGGACTAGAAACTTCCTAATCACATATTTTCTCGGGGGAATACTGGGCAATATCTTTTTCATGTTTCTGGCATCACCTTTTTCTATAGCCATCGGCGCTTCAGGCGCTATTTTCGCCTTGGGAGGGGTACTCACCATACTGACGCCAAGATTACGAGTCTTTGTGTTCCCCATACCAGTTCCCCTTCCCCTCTGGGCAGCAATAATTGGAGGTTTCCTTATACTATCCTTTTTCCCAGGCATAGCCTGGCAGGGGCACCTCGGTGGTCTCGTTCTCGGCCTCATAGCTGGTCTGTTCTTGCGTAGAAGAATGCGCTCCCTCTTTTAGCTAGGATAGAGAGCTAATCTTAAAATCTATATCTCCTTCGCCTTTTGTTTCAATTCGTAAAGTTTGGTAATTGCTTCAAGCGGAGACACTGTTTCCATTATGCACAAAGAGCCAGCTACTAAGCCGAATAAAACAATGCTATAATGGGAGCGATGCAGGTTACCATCATTGGGCTGGGGCTTATAGGTGGCTCCATCGGGCTTGCCCTGAGGGAAACCAAGTGGCAGGGGTTAGAAATAGTGGGCTATGCTCACCATCCCCAGACGGCGGCGCTGGCGTTGAAATTAGGCGCAGTTAATAGGACCGAACTGAGTCTTAAACGAGCGGCAGCAAACGCCAACTTCGTCATCATCTCCACTCCAGTTTTGAATATAAGGCAAATTCTATCCGAAATGGCAACTTACCTGCCTCCAGATTGTATCGTTACTGACACGGCGAGCACCAAATTGCAGGTCATGAAATGGGCAGAAGAATTATTGCCGCCAACGGTGAGCTTCATTGGTGGACATCCTATGGCGGGTAAAGAGACCTCCGGCATCGAAGCTGCCGAGGCTGACCTCTTTCAAGGCTGTACCTATTGTCTGATTCCAGCGGCAAAGGCCAGCCCCAAGGCAATAAAAACGGTGGTAGAGATGGTGGAAAAACTGGGCGCCGCCCCTTTATTTATCGATGCCCAAGAACACGACAATCTGGTAGCTGCAGTCAGCCATCTGCCCGCCTTGCTATCGGCAGCTCTGGTATCAGCGACCACCAAAAACACCCGTTGGCAGAGGATGTCCAAACTTGCCGCCAGCGGTTATCGAGATGTCACTCGTCTCGCCTCGGGAAACGCAAAGATAAATACTCACATCTGCCTCACCAATCAAGAAGCCATACTTCACTGGATGGATGAATTCATTAAGGAGTTGGAAAGGTTGCGCCAACTGATAGCTGATGGAAATGAAGAGCTGGAGGAAGTACTGGCTCAAGCCAGTGAAGCCAGACGAAAATGGCTGGAGAAATAACGCTGAGGAAAATTAGAGAGGCTGCTTATTTAGGAGGAGAAATTACCCCGCCTGGGGATAAATCTATCTGCCACCGCGCGCTCATTCTGAACAGTTTAGCTGAAGGAGCGGCTAAAATTAGCAATCCTTCTCCGGGCGAGGATTGTCGGGCCACTATCAGTTGTCTGAAGGCTCTGGGAGCGAAAATTCAAAAGGGAAAACCTTTACCCTCCCCGACTTTATTAATTTCAGGAACTGGCAGACTGGGTTTGCGCGAGGCGGATAACGTCCTCGATGCCAGAAACAGCGCCACCACCATGCGCCTTCTCAGTGGCCTACTGTCAGCTCAACCCTTTTTATCCATCATTAGCGGTGACGCCTCACTCCGCTCACGTCCCATGAAGCGATTAATTGAACCCCTGCGACTCATGGGTGCTGAGATTTGGGGAAGGGGTCAAGATTCTTTTGCCCCTCTAGTCATCAGAGGCAAGCAGGTTCATGGCATTGACTATTTACTGCCCGTTCCCAGCGCTCAGATCAAATCGGCAATCCTGCTCGCCGGACTGTTTGCTCAGGGCAAGACCGCCATTTACCAAACTACTCCGTCTCGGAATCACACTGAGCTAATGCTGAGAGAAATGGGAGCTGAGCTGGAAACTGATGGCAACTGGATTTCACTAACTCCCTTATCCGCGCCCCTGGTCCCCATTGGTTTTCACATACCTGGCGACATCAGCTCGGCAGCTTATTGGTTGGTTGCTGCTGCCATTCATCCCAACGCCAGAGTCAAAATAATGAATTGTGGCATCAACCCAACGCGAACAGGCATCATCGATGTCCTTCTGGCAATGGGGGCTAAACTTAAACTGGAAAATCAACGACTGGAAGGCAGTGAGCTGGTTGCCGACCTTCTGATAGAATCCAGCGAATTAAAAGGTATCGAGATCGCTGGCGACATTATTCCACGGCTCATTGATGAAATACCGGTACTTGCCGTGGCCGGTTGTGCAGCCAGAGGTAATACAACAATTAGGGGTGCTGGCGAACTGCGGGTGAAGGAATCGGACAGAATTGCTAATGTAGTTAAGGAACTCTCCAAGTTCAGTGCCAGAATTGAGGAATTACCCGATGGCATGGTCATCCACGGAGGTAAACTGCTGCGGGGCACAGACGTTGATAGTCACCTTGACCACCGATTGGCAGCAAGTTTAGCCATTGCCGGCTTAGTAGCCAAAGGAGAGACAACAGTCCACCACGCCCAGGTGGTGAAAGTATCTTATCCCACTTTCTGGGAGGAATTAGAAATGCTTACCGGCTACCAGCCTGAAGAGAAATCCTAGAAGGGCTGATTTTAAATGAGCGAAATGTATAATAAATTACCTCCAGCCTCAAAACAGAGAATGAATTCACTGCTGGTGGTCATTTCCGGCCCCTCAGGTGTGGGTAAAGATGCCGTACTTGCCAGAATGAAGAAAATGGGTTGCCCCTTTCATTTTGTGGTAACTGCAACAACTCGCCACCAGCGTAAAGGGGAAAGGGGCGGAGTAGATTATCGTTTTGTTACTGAAGAGGAATTCAACAAGATGATAGATTCGGGGCAACTTCTGGAGTGGGCAAAGGTTTACGGCAACTATTACGGTGTGCCTAAGGCTGAAGTAGCTCAGGCACTCAACAAGGGGCAGGATGTCGTAGTCAAGGTCGATGTACAGGGAGCAACTACCATCAAGCAATTATTACCCCAAGCGGTTTTCATCTTTTTAATGCCCCCATCAATGGAAGAATTGACCAAGCGCCTGAGGTGGCGTCACAGCGAGACTTCAGCGGAATTGAATCTGCGCCTTGAGAGGGCTAAAGATGAGATTAAGAGCCTGCCTCTATTCGATTATGTGATAACAAATTACGAGGGCAGATTAGATGGCGTTATCTCTCAGATTAAAGCCATCGTTACCGCCGAGAAATGCCGAGTAAAGCCGAGAATTGCTAAGTTGTAAAATGAGTTTACTATTCTCTTGTCATCACTCGTAACTGATAGAGATAATCTTCTATATACCGCTTAACCTCACTCGCTGGCTGATAGATTCCAAAGTGTCCCTCACACAATATATCAGCTTTGAGCTCAATCAGTTTCTGCAGAGAAACTACCGCTTGCTCTGGGGCTGCTCCCCACTCGGGATAGTAAGGCCCGTGTATATCCTGCCCAAAGAGGATTCTCTTGCCCATATCCACATATATGGCAATGCTCCCCGGAGTATGGCCAGGAATGTGAAGAAACTTAAGTTCATATTTACCAAAAACGAGACTGCCCTCAGCCTCTTTCAACTTTATATCCACCTGACACGGTTGATAGTCAACTCCATAAATTTCGCTACCTATGCCGACACCCGTCTCAATAGCCTCAGCATCTAAGCTGTGAGCTACTATCTGAACACCGTATTCTTGCTGCAATCTGGCCAAAGCTCCAATGTGGTCGATATGAGCATGAGTGACAATCACAGCAGTTAGCTTTTCTGGAGTTAGGCCCAGAGTCAGAATGTTGTCAATCAGCCTGCTAAAACTTTTACCGGCACCGGCATCAATGAGAACCAGTTCACCGGCATCGATCAAATAGATGCAGCAGTCATATGGATGCGATATTTCAGCACTGCCAACTATATACACATCTTGCCATACGCGGAATGGTCTACTCATTATTCAGCATCAGAAAGAACTTTGTTTAAGATCTCCCTCTCCCTAGCCCTCATCTTAGACTCCTGCTCTGGCTGTTCATGGTCATAGCCCAAAAGATGAAGTATACCGTGAATAACTAATAATGCCATTTCCCGAGCAGTTGAATGCCCTTGCTCCAATGCCTGCTCAACTGCTTTAGGGTAGGAAACAATCACTTCCCCCAGATGGAGAACCCCGTTGGGAGGGGTTACAAAGGCACATTCGGTGCCTTGAGCCGCCTGGGGAGAAAAAGGGAAGGCAAGCACATCAGTGGCTTCATCCTCATCTCGGTAATTTCGGTTGAGTTGCTGCACCGTCTCGGCATCGGTGATTGTTATAGATAACTCTAGGGGAGAAATAACAGACTCAGCATCGAGAGTTTTCTCAGCTATGTCCATAAGCCAGCCTTCATCGAGATGTTTCTTGAACTTTTCCCCAATAGAGATATTAATCTCCCATTTTGCCATGGTCGTGTCCATTCTGCTAAAGCAGCATAGCATGTAGGATAACCGCCTTCAATAGAACTAAGCCAAATAGGACCCAAACTTGAAAATGTATAAAGATTTTGTTACATTGAAATTTGGAGGGATCGCATAGTGGTCTAGTGCGGCCGCCTGCTAAGCGGTTACCCCGTTAAATCGGGGTCATGGGTTCGAATCCCATTCCCTCCGCCACAATACTCTCAACAAGCAAGCCAATATAGCCCTTTGAATCACCAATCACCAGGCTTTGATTTCATCAATGACTTCACCCGCCACTGAAACCAGTTGAACCCACAGAGACATTTGCCCCAAGGCATGGGCTAAGCATGAAATACAGGGGTCGTAACAGCGAATGGCAGCTTCCACTCTATTAAGCATCCCTTCAGTAAGCTTTCCGCCTGAAATATACTTTTTTGCTACCTCCTGAACTGCCCGGTTCATTGCCAGATTATTATTACCAGTGGCAACGATGAGGTTTACTTTCTTAACCTCACCTATTTTATCTACCCAATAATGGTGGAAGAGAGTACCCCGAGGTGCCTCAATTCCTCCAACTCATCATTCATTGTATTGCCATCACATAGAGTTCATAAGTACTACCAGCTCAACAAGGGGTTGTCGACCTCAAGGACTAACTCAGTACTTACGCAAGTGCCTAGAGGCTAGGGAAGCTACTAATTAGGATTATAAGCCAAGTACGCCTATTGCACAAACCGCTATTTGGTGATAAATTATGGTTTTGGATTGAATATATATGGGCAGCTATTACAGATTCTGAGCCCACATCGAGGGCAGAGGGAAAGTTTAATCTCTGTTCTATAGAAGGGGCAAGAGGAATTAGGCTATCTTCCCAAGGAAACAGTCACAGAGATAGCCCGTTTTTTTGGTAGCTAATGGGTGATGTTAAATTAACTATCAATGGCACCAAGGCCAAATGAAAAAGGCACTACTGTGTTGTCATTGATTAGAGTTAGGAGCATTTGGAGGTGATAAGTAAGTGTATAAGATTTTGTTGAGACAAGACCTGGTGCCTAATATCCATCTTTTCAAGATTGCGGCACCGGCTGTAGCCAAGAAGGCTCAGCCAGGGCAGTTTGTCATCATTAGGATTGATGAAAGAGGTGAGCGTTTCCCGCTGACGATTGCTGACTGGGACAAGGCAGAGGGTAGTATTACCATCGTCTTTATGGAGGTGGGAACAACAACCCACAGATTAGCCTTGCTGAAAGCCGGCGACTCTATTGCCGATTTTATTGGACCACTAGGTTTGCCTACTCATATTGATAAATTTGGAACGGTAGTCTGTGTTGCCGGGGGGTTTGCTGTAGCTACCATAATGCCTATTGCTAGAGCTATGAGAGCAAAAGGGAATCGGGTTACCTCAATTATGGGGGCTCGGAATAAAAGCCTTATCTTTTGGGAGAAAGAGTTGCGCCGTGTCAGCGACCAGCTAATAGTTACTACTGATGACGGCTCTTATGCTCGCAAAGGACTGGTAACCGAACCTCTAAAGGAGCTACTTGAAGGTGATGGGAAGGTTGACCGTGTTATCGCTATTGGCCCAAGTATTATGATGAAGTTTTGCTCCAAGACCACGGAGCCCTTTGGGGTTAAGACCATTGTTAGCCTGAATCCGATAATGGTAGATGGCACCGGAATGTGTGGGTGCTGTCGGGTATCTGTTGGTGGGGAGACTAAATTTGCCTGTGTTGATGGCCCTGACTTTGATGGTCATCAGGTGGACTGGGATTTACTCTTTGCTCGTCAGCGTATCTACCTGAATGAAGAAAAGCGTTCTTTTGAGCAGTGGCAGTCTCAAAGTGGTCTTTTTGAATAGGAATTTTGGAGGTAAGGATCTATGCCGAAACTTAATTTGAACCGGCTGCCAATGCCAAGGCAGGACCCCAAAGCACGGGTCAGAAATTTCAATGAGGTTGCTTTAGGTTATAGCGCTGAGCAAGCTCAAGCTGAGGCAAGCCGCTGTATCCAATGCCCAAAGCGCCCTTGTACCGAGGGCTGCCCGGTAGAGGTGGATATCCCGGGTTTCATCTTGGCGGTGCGAGAAGGCAATATGCCTGAAGCAGTAAAGCGCCTCAAGGACAAAAATAGTCTGCCAGGTATCTCTGGACGAGTCTGTCCTCAAGAAACACAGTGTGAGGCGGCGTGCACTTTGGCCAAAAAAGGCGCACCTATAGCTATCGGTCGTTTGGAGCGATATGTAGCTGACTGGGAACGGGCTAATATGCAGTCAGCAAGCTCACTGCCAGCACAGCCTGCGCCGAGTGGTAAGCGAGTGGCTGTGGTCGGCTCAGGACCGGCAGGATTAACTGCGGCTGCTGATTTAGCCAAACTTGGGCATAGTGTTACCATCTTTGAGGCACTGCATGTGGCTGGCGGGGTGCTGATGTATGGCATCCCTGAGTTTAGATTACCTAAAGATATTGTTCAGGCTGAGGTTGATTATGTCGCCTCTTTGGGGGTGAAAGTTGAATTAGACTCAGTAATAGGCAAACTGGTAACTATAGATGAGTTACTAAATAATGATTACCATGCTGTTTTCCTGGGCACTGGCGCTGGGTTACCCCGGTTTTTAAACATCCCTGGTGAGAACCTTAATGGTATCTATTCGGCAAATGAGTTCCTGACTCGCGTCAATCTGATGAAGGCGTATCGCTTTCCTGAGTATGATACACCGGTAAAGGTGGGGCGGAGGGTGGCAGTAATTGGTGGTGGGAATGTGGCTATGGATTCAGCTCGGTGTGCTCTCAGACTCGGTGCTGAGGTGGTTTATATTGTCTATCGTCGCTCAGAGGCGGAAATGCCAGCTCGCCGAGAGGAAGCGGAGAATGCCATGGAAGAAGGTATCCAATTTAAGCTTTTAACTAATCCTAAGCGGATGCTTGGCAACGAGCAAAACTGGGTGGTTGGCATGGAATGCTATAAGATGGAGCTGGGTGAGCCTGATGAGAGTGGCCGGTCCCGCCCCATTACTAAGGCAGGGAGCGAGTTCATCATTGATGTAGATGTGGTCATAGTGGCTCTGGGCACTCGCCCTAATCCTCTCATTGCCCAAACTACTGAAGGTCTGGAGATAACCAGGTGGGGCACTGTGGTAGCTGATGAGGAGATGGGTAAGACGGTAAAAGACAAAGTGTGGGCTGGTGGTGATATAGTTACTGGCGCCGCTACTGTAATCAGCGCCATGGGCGCTGGCAAGCGCGCCGCCGGCGATATTGATAGTTATTTGAGGGGACAAGACACTTAGCTTAGCTTATTTCTCTCACGAAATCGCCATAACTTAAAGCCCGCTGTTATAAATATAGCACTTGCAAATACCCATAGGAGAACTGTCATAATAGCGTCTCCGTGGAAGGTTGGTATTATTCGCGGAACAGTCGATATTTCAAAGAGTCCCATACCAACCCATGCGTTTTGTACACTCTAGAGCCCTTGCTGTTTGACTAACGCTACTAGAGGCCGTTAAAATTATGTTGTGGACCTTGGATAGGAGATAAGTAGTTGCTGTAAGCCTGGAAGTAGCTGCTTTTTTCAAAGAAAAGTTCGGGAACTGTCCAGCCTGTGCCTTATTAGCAATTGCTGGCGCCTCAATCTCAAAAAGGTACATGTGCGTTCCCAAATCTTTGGCCACTGCGATTTTATACAACTAGTTCACCTCCACTTTTAAATCGTTTTGATTACAAGCTAGCATAGTGATTAGAAACAAGACATACTTTTAAGCAGTCCTTACTTTAGCGCAGAAAGCGTTGCTTTTCAACCCCCTTGAATTGCGTCATAATCATTCCGGTGATGAAGCTTATGACCAAAACCAGGCACGGCGCCAGGATTCATAAAGGTCTATGATACAGCACGAACGCCGTAGCAGCAATTAGAGGAGGGTGGTGCACTCCCCTCCAAGGGTTAAATTATTCCTTATCTCTATAGTATATAGGCTAATATATTTGGGCATCCTATATCCCAGCCTTTGCCCAAGCTTGAACGCAGTGGCAATATCTATTCCATGAGATGAGGAGAAATTTATACCAGGCTTTAAATCTTCTAGCTCAAGCTTATAGAGCTCTCCCGGTTCCCAAGACAAGCGTATCCATTCTCTACTTCTATAACGCGGCATAGGCATTAGCTATAGCTTCTACCAACCCATCCGTAGTAGTTATTGCTTCGGAAGGGCAGGCGCTAACGCATAAACCACATCGCTTGCACCTAAGTTCATCTATGACTGCTACCAGCCCTTTATCAGATCTTATCAGCTTGGGAGCTTCATAGCTACACACAGTTACACAGACCCCACACCCACTGCATAGATCCTCGTTGACTTTAACTTCTGGTAACTCAGGTTGCAATTCCATTTCCACACATGCTTTACAACTCTTACACGGTCCACAATAGAGACACCTTCTGGCTTCCTCTACTGCGCCTTCCAGGGTAAAACCTTTCTCAAATAATTCGAAGTTCAGTCTTTCCTCAACTGGCGCCCATTCCAATAGGGGCTGAGGCTTATAAGCTACATAGCGGGGTATAGTAGCACCTTCATATTCCTTTTCTCTGCCTGCCTTCAGGTCTTCACCTTTCAGGTAGCGGTCGATAGACTCAGCGGCTATCATCCCATCCCTCATTGCTTCCGCAGCAAAACCTATCCGCCTTACATCGCCCCCAATGAAAACTCCTTCTTTACGGTTGCTCATAAGTGTAAGCTGGTCAACATCAAGTCTACCTTGCTCATTGAATAAGCCCTCTTGCTGAAAGAATGCCCGCTCCGGACCCTGCCCTATGGTAACCAGCAGTACATTACCCTCAAGGTATACAAAGTCACTCTGGGCAAACTTAGGGTTGAATCCTTTTTCATCAAAGACCGATGTGCATCGAGGGCATTTTATTTTCTTGAATTTCCCATTCTCTCCGATTATCTCTGAGACACCTCTGGAGTAGGTTATTTTTATGCCCTCTTCACTACCACCTTCTATTTCCTCCACATCAGCCGGTATCCCATCCCTAGAACATTTGTCAGCACACTCAAGGCAGACGAGAGAGACATCTCCACCGAGCCGTCGGGCGGTTCTCGCCGCATCAAAGGCTACATTGCCACCACCTATTACTATTACCCTCTTGCCCTGAAAGAGCTGAGGGGAAACCTTCCCCTGGTTCATATCAGAAAGAAGGCCTAAACCAAACATAACTCCCTCTAGGTCACCTCCGGCTACTACTTGCCCACCGAAGTTAAGAGGTCTGGGAAGATGAGTACCGGTAGCAATAAACACAGCCCTGTAGCCTTCATTTTTGAGGTCATCCAGCGTTTTCCCGCCGTCGCCCATTTTTATTCCAAATCTAACCTCAACATTGGCAATTCTTACCAGATTATTCAAAGTAGCATCCATAATACTTTGGGGAAGACGATATTTGGGGATATATCTCAGAGCACCACCTAATTGAGAACCTCTCTCCAAGAGGGTAACTGAGTAGCCTTTCTGGCCCAGCAAATAAGCACACATTAGACTCCCAGGCCCTCCTCCAATCACCGCCACATTCTCCTTAGTAGGCTGGGGGAATGAAGACTTAGTCTCCAAATACGAAAGATAAGGCTCGGTGACAAACCTTTTGAGCATCTTCCTTCTTATTGCCCCAGTCTGGTCTTTGTAGTTACATTCTTTCTCGCAAAGCCCACAAATATAGCTGCATATTGTGAATAAAGGATTCTTCTGGTAAATTTCATCGCCTATCTTTATTATCTGGTCAGCAACCTTGTTGGCATCCAGCGGCAGGAGTGAAATCATAACATTAGTGCGCTGTATATCCTCCCCAATAGGACAGGCTATCTGACAAGGAGGCAAGTAAACTTTCCCTGTGGTTTCATCAATCACTTCTTCAACCTGTGCTCGGTTATCCATCTTGTCCTCCCAATTTATTGTTTTGTAATACTGGCATCGTCTTCGCCTCTCCTCATTCACCCCTGTTCAATTTTCTTACTAAATCCCCTCTAGTGGGGAAAGTGTTGCTTTTCAACCTCTTTGAATTGCGTCATAATCATTGTTACCAAAAGTAGTATTGCTGCCTCAAAAAAGGTGTTATCCAAAAGGAGAGAGCATGATACGAGGCAGCATACGAGAATACACCGAGGCAGTGCGATGGAGATATCTTGGGGCGCTGAAGGATGAAGCTTGCGACTAAGACCAGGCACGACGCCAGTGTTCATAAGGTTATGATACAGCACGAGCGCCGTATCAGCAATTAGTGAGCTGCATTTATTCTTATCACATAGGATGCTGAGATAAGCCCCTCCACATTGACGCTACGACAGTGAGGGCAACGGACTCCGTGGTCATCAATGCCATAGAGGAATATTTCCGACACCTTACTGCACTCTCGGCATTTAAAGTCATAAATTGGCATTATTTCCTCTTTTGTTAACCATTATGCCATCGCCTTGACGGCAAGCTCTGCAGCATTTACCAGTTGATAGACCATCGGTGATGCGGTTAACGCAGGATGGGTGCCCATCTGAAACAGGGAAACCTCGTAAGCGGTCATCATATGTTGAATACAGACACTAATGATATTTGTTAACTCACCGGTACCTCTGCCCCCTGAAACTCCACCCCCAAGCAGTAGTCCGTTATCCTTAGAGAATATCAACTTCACCTTTGTTGAAGCCGCTCCTGGCATAACTCCTGGGTGTCTATCTGGTGCTGTTGTTTCACCTACTACCACATCATAACCTTCCTGTCTTGCCATTCTCTCAGTTAAACCAGCACAGCCAAATGCCTGGTCACCAATAATAGTAGAGAAGACACCAATTTCACCACAATTGTGATAGCGGGTATCAAAGAGGTTAGCTCCAACTATGCGTCCCTCGACTCCGGCGATAGAAGCGAGCATAGTCGGGCTTGGCTTACCGCTAAAGAAGGAATATTTTTCAGCACAGTCGCCACAGGCAAATATATTAGAATCGGTGATAGTGTGCATAAATCGGTCAACGGCAATTGCCTTTGTTGATCCTATCTGAAGCCCGGCCTTCTGAGCCAATTCAGTATTCGGCCTAGCTCCTACCCCAATAATAACCATGTCAGCTTTTAGCTCCTGACTGTCAGCTAATCTAACGCCGCTAACCTGTTTATTACCAAGGACAGCCTCTACCCTTTTATTAGTGAGAATCTTTACTCCCCTCTCAGTAAGCACCTTTTCAGCCTCAATGCAGAATTCCTCATCAAGGGCTAGCTGCAGGCAATGGGGGAGCATCTCTACAATGGTGACATTATTATCGCGGTTTTTCTTGCACTCATCAGCGAATTCCACACCAATAAAGCCACCACCAATAATTACAATGTCCTTAGCTTTATTAACCTTATCTAGCATATTATTCAGATAGGCGACATCCTTTATTGCCGAAAAGACATTCTCTTTATCTATACCAGGGATGGGCAAAACTACAGGTAATGAGCCAGTAGCCAAAACAAGCTTATCGTAGCTGGCTGTTTCCTCACCAGCTATGGAAACTGTTTTTTTATCCCTGTCTATTTCCTTCACCTCGCCAATAGTAAACTCGATGCCATTGTTCTTAAGCATTGCGTCAGGGATTAGGTTTTTCTCCGGGCTACCTACAGTGCCAAAAATGTAAGGCAAGCCACAGGGGATTAATACCTGCTCCTCCTTGCGAATTAAAAGCACACTCTTTTCTGGATACCGCCGGCGACAAGCTATCGCTGCTGGTATAGCTCCCGCACTGCCTCCAATGATTACTACATCAGATTTTTTCATTTTACCCTCCTTAAACATTTGATTATTCTAATGCTTGGGTGATACATTGCCATAGTAATTCTACCTCATTGGTGACCGCGCCCCGTGAACATCCCACTATAGGTATCTCATGTACAATTGCCTTGGTGACAACCCCACTCCACAACTCATTTTCCTCACTAACTGACGGCCTAAGCAGTAAATAGAGGTTAGCGGCATCTACATTATAGTCAGCCAGCACCGCTTATTCAACAGAAGAAGGAGTCCCCGCCAAACTCTCCCAACTCTACCTGTCCGATTATAGAGATGCAGTCCAATCAAACAAATCTCCATTCTTCAACTGCCGAACTCCACGCAGATTTTGCTCTTTATCACTTCGAGACACGCTACATTATATAATATAAGCATGTGAGGCGCTTAGGCTATTTAGCATGATAAAGGCAGTGCCCAACACGCCCCATTGGCACTTTCAAGTGCAGGTCTCCAAAATAAAATCAGTGTGAGCAGTACCAGAGCAGTTCATTAGGAGAAGGCTAGAATTCTAAGTTCAACCTTCCCCACAGTAGTAGCATCAGCTCTTCCACACACCAGCTACCTCTTTCAGCCCAACCCTTCCGGCTAACAGAACGAGAACTTCCTTACAACAAACTGCCCAGGGCTTCTATTACTTCGGAATACTTAGGCTCAGTGAGGCGAAGCTGAGCTAGGCCATCTTTGAATCCAAACCTACCATCTTCCAAGAAGGGCCATTGCCTGCCATATATGCCGGCTTTAAAGATAGGAGCAAGGTCAGCTATTTCAGCAGAGATGCTCGAAACCGAGGGATAGTCCATTAAGTAATCCATAGCACTTGCTAGAAGTGAAATGATCTCCCAGTTCTCCTTGCCACTGAATGGAGGGATTGCACGATGCAGGCGCTGGATGCGCCGCTCACAGTTAGTAAAGGTGCCCTCACTTTCAGCAAAGGTAGCCCCAGGAAGAACTACATCAGGATAAGGTCGCATTTCAGGAAACACAGTATGCACAAGCACAGAGAAGATTGGGACTTCAAAGATAGCGTTTCCTATCCCGCTTATAGCATCAATACCCACAACGAGGATGCCTTGAATATCACCCTTCTCAACTCCCTTAATAATTCCAATCGCGTCATTCCCTTTTTCAAGGGGCAGAGTCCTGTGCCAAGCAGCCTCGAACTTCTGCCTAGCAGCTATGTCGGTGAGCGGATGCTGCCCGGGAAGGTAGTCGGGGCTTACCCCCATATCAATGAGTCCTTGAGCATTGCCTGAAGTACGGAGTGCTATTATCCCAGCACCATCTCGTCCTACATTCCCCGTGATTAGCGCTAGATCATTAATTAGGGTAAGTTCATCAGGTGTGACCGTATCAGCATTTACTATTATCACTGGCCTTTGGGCCCGAATATAAAGGTGTATTGCCTCAATGATTTTTGAAGGCTTCACCCACAATGCATCAGTGATCTCTTCCAGCGGGTACTTTCTCGCCTCTCTAGCAAAATCTTCAAAGCCAGCAGTTCGAGATTGAACAAAATCACGGTCAACAAGGTCATAAGTCGTGATATAATTCAACATCGCTCTAAGCAGGGGCAAAGTGGTTCTAGGATTAACCTTTAAGTTGGCCTTGGCCAAGGAATCCACCCTCGTTGCTCGTGGATCAATTATGGCCAACTTGCTTCCTTTTGCCACTGCCTCTCTGACTTTCAAGGCAATTATTGGATAGTCCTCTGCGATGTCACATCCGAAAACAATGATGAGGTCGCTGGTTAGAATGTCACTATAGGAGCAAGTGGAAGCATTTTTGCCAAAACTCTCCATCATGCTCTCATTCACTACGAGAGTGGCTAAACTGCCTATGTTATTAGTTCCTAAGGCGGCTCGGGCTAGCTTTTGAACCAGATAATTCTCCTCGTTGGTCAGTTGGGGAGAGGATAAGACTGCTAGCCTGTCCCCCCCACTTCGCTCCCTGATTTGTCTCAACCCTTTACCTGCCAAGGCTATTGCCTCATCCCAGCTAGCTTCAACTAGCTCACCATTTCGCTTAATAAGCGGTCTTTTGAGTCGTTTCAAATCGTGAATAGAGCAAGGGTTAAATGCACCCTTCTGGCAAAGGTTGCCATTATTTACTAGGCTATTAACCGGGGAGGTGACTTTTACTATCTTATCTCCAACAACATTTAATTCTATATTGCAGCCAATACCACAGTAAGGGCAGACGGTAGGCACAGCCTCAAGCTCCCAGGGACCTGATTTAGGCAAGCGAATTTTAGGTGTCAAGGCTCCTGTAGGACAGGTAGAGATACACTGACCGCAGGATTCACATGATGTTTCGGCTAGGGGCATACCAAGTGCTGGCTCAATCACAGTATCAAAGCCGCGGCTGGTAAAGCCTAAAGCACCAATGCCTTGAACCTCATTGCATATTCTGACACAACGACCACACAATATGCACTTATTTGAGTCTCTCAAAATATACGGGTGCTCGTCTTTTCTTATAGGCAAGTGCCGCTTATGACCGGCATAGTGATTGTCATCCACCTTATACTCGGTAGCCAGCCGCCGCAACTTGCATTCAAATACATCCTGGCAGCCGCAGGATAAGCAGCGCTCAGCCTCCGCCTTCGCCATTTCCTCGGTGAACCCAAGCTCAATCTCATTAAAGCTTCTCTTCCACTCCGCCGGAGCTAGGACAGGCATTTTCGTCCTTGGGAGACGCACTATATCGGCATATTCACTGGCATCAATTTCATCCAACTCGCCTTTAGTGCAATTGTAAGGCTTCTCTGCCAGGGCAATTGGCTGACCGTTGAGATGCTGATTTATAGAAATTGCTGCCCTTCGCCCAGCGGCTACTGCTTCTACTACGGTAGCTGGACCTGAGATGCAGTCGCCACCAGCGAATACTCCTCCCAAGGAGGTTTCCATTGTTTCCTCATTGGCACTGATATACCCCCTCCGGTTAAGCTCTATTTGACCATCCTGAGGGATGCTGGAAGCATCAAGGGTTTGACCAATGGCAGCAATTACCGTATCTACTTCCATAATAAATTCTGAGCCAGCTACTGGCTCTGGTCTTCGTCTGCCTGAACTATCTGGCTCCCCTAATGCCATCTTGATGCACTCCATGGAGTTAACTCTGCCATTTTGTGCTCTGAGCCTCGCCGGTGCTGCCAGGAAATGTAATTTCACCCCCTCCTGCTCAGCCTGCTCTATTTCCTCATCGCTAGCTGGCATTTCATTTCTTGACCGTCGATAGACGATGGTTATTTCCCTTGCGCCTAGCCTGAGTGCAGTTCGAGCAGCATCAATTGCCGTATTGCCACCACCAATAACTGCTACCTTATCCCCTAAACTCACCTTCTTCCCTAAGGCTACATCTCGCAGGAATCCTATTCCAGAAAGAACGCCTGGTAAATCCTCCCCCTCAACCCTCATCCTCTGGCTCGCCTGAGCACCAAGGGTAATAAAGATGGCTTCGTAGCCATCATCTTTCAGACTCTCAATGGTGAAATTCTTACCCAACGAGACATTACAATTAACTTGGCTGCAGAGGTCAGCGATAGTAGCTATTTCTTTATCCAGAACTGCTTTGGGCAGGCGATATTCAGGAATGCCATATCTTAACATCCCACCAAGCTGTGGATTGGCCTCAAAAATGGTTACCTCATGCCCCTCGAGGGCAAGATAGTAAGCCGCTGATAAGCCCGCAGGACCTCCTCCTACAATAGCTACCTTGTGCCCAGTGGATGGTTTAAGCTCAGGAGTATAGTCTCCTCCATTATTCTGGTCATAGTCAGCTACGAACCTCTTTAAAGCGTTTATGGCTACCGGCTCATCCACCAGATTTCTGCGGCATTTGGCCTCACAGAAGCGAGGGCATACTCGACCACAGACCAATGGCAGAGGGTTAGATTTTTTAATTAGTGCCAAAGCTTCCTGATATTGGCCGCTGGCAATGAGGCCAATATAGCCTTGAATATCTATTCCAGCAGGGCACGCTAGCTTACAGGGGGCAATACAGTCGCCATAGTGATCAGAAAGGAGCAATTCTAAGCCCATTCGGCGAATTTTGATGAGGTCATCCGTTTTTGTCTTCACCACCATGCCTTCTGTCAACGGAGTGGCACAGGCAGGCATAAGTCCACGAGCCCCCTCAACCTCCACTAAGCAGATACGGCAAGCAGCATAGGGTTCTAAACGAGGGTCATGGCATAAAGTCGGTATCTCAACCCCATTCTGCTCAGCTGCTTCCAGAATAGTGCTTCCCGCTTCTGCTTCAACCCTTTTCTCATCCAGTGTAAACACAATCTTACTCATCTCTTCCACCTGACTGGACAGATATGGCGCCGAGACGGCACACGCTCATACACAGTCCACAATGAATACACTTCTCCTTGTCAATAATATAAGGCTTCTTCCTCTCCCCGGTGATAGCCCCCGTCGGGCAGTATTTGGCACAGAGCCCACACCCAGGGCACTTTTCAGGCATAATCTCATAGCTAATCAGGGCTCGGCACTTCTTTGCTGGGCACCTCTTCTCATAGATATGAGCCTCGTATTCGTCGCGAAAGTACCTGATTGTGGTCAATACTGGGTTAGGCGCAGTCTGTCCCAGTCCGCACAGCGAGGCTCTCTTTATGCTTTCAGCTAATTCTTCAAGGAGCTCTAAGTCTCCCTCTTTGCCCTCGCCGTCAGAAATTCTCTGCAGAATCTCCAACATGCGCAGTGTTCCTATGCGGCAAAAGGTACACTTGCCGCAGGATTCATTTTGGGTAAAATTAAGGAAAAACTTAGCTGCATCTACCACGCAGGCTGTCTCATCCATCACTATTAATCCACCTGAGCCCATGATGGCGCCGGTCTTGGTCACCGAGTCATAATCTAGCGGGGTATCAGCTAGGCTAGCTGGAATGACACCACCAGACGGCCCCCCAATTTGAATCGCTTTAAACTCTAGCCCGCTTGAGGTTCCACCACCGATATCAAAAACAATCTCCTTTAAGGTTATGCCCATAGGAACCTCCACTAGTCCGCCGTGGGCTACCTTCCCCGCTAAAGCGAAAACCTTGGTCCCCTTGCTTTTATCAGTGCCATACTTGTTATAGACATCAGCGCCATGGAGTATAATCCAAGGTAGGTTGGCGAGGGTCTCTACATTATTGATATTAGTGGGCTTGCCCCATAAACCCGACTGTGCCGGAAATGGCGGGCGGGATCTAGGCATCCCCCGCCGTCCCTCTATGGACATCATAAGAGCCGTCTCCTCCCCACATACAAAAGCACCGGCCCCCTGCCTGATCCTTACATCAAAATCAAAATTGCAGCCCAAGATGCTCTTGCCTATAAATCCTCTCTCCTCGGCCTGAGCCAAAGCTATCTCTAATCGCCGAATTGCCAATGGATATTCTGCTCTAGCATAAATGTAACCTTCCGAGGCACCAATTGCATAGCCGGCTATCAGCATCCCTTCAAGAACGCTGTGAGGGTCACTTTCCAGAACACTTCTATCCATGAAAGCACCGGGGTCGCCTTCGTCAGCGTTGCATATTATATACTTCTGACTGCTGGGGGAATTCCTGGCGAAGCTCCACTTGACCCCGGTAGGAAAGCCAGCTCCACCCCTTCCCCTCAAACCAGAGTTGGTAACTTCATCGATTACCTCTTGGGGCGACATGCTGCGTAATATCTTCTCTAGTGCCTTATAGCCATCTGCAGCTAAATAGTCATCAATAGACTCGGGGTCGATTATGCCGCAGTTTCGGAGCACAATCCGCTTCTGCTTAGCCAAAAGGTTATCTATTTCCTCATCTGGTATAACCCATTCGGTAACGGGCTGACCACCAATAAGGTGCTCCTCGACCATGCGGTCAACGCTCTCGGGTGTGACGTGCCTGTAAAATACACGCCCACCCCCTGGCGAGGAAACCTCAACCAACACCTCGTTATAGCACATACCCATGCACCCGGTTTGCTTCAACTCCGCATTTAAACCCTTCTGACGGAGTTTGGTGCTCAAAGCATCGTAGACCTCACGTCCACCGGCAGCCACACCACAGGAGGCAAGCCCTACTCTTATAACCCAATCCCTGTTTTTCTTATCTCTTTCTGGAAACATCGATTGCTCCCGTCCGTCCTTAAGCCCTTCTAGCCAACTTCTCCCGATAAAACAACCTTTTCTTTCTCCTTAACCTGGCTTACCAACTTGCCAATAGCCTCAGGAGTAAGCCGTCCGTGGACTTTTCCATTAACCATTATGCAAGGTGCCAAGCTGCAACAGCCAAGGCAAGCTACCCGCTCTACGGTAAACAGCCCGTCTTGACTTGTCTCCCCCTCTTTGGCACCTACTACCTGTTCTATTGTCTGTGATATCCTTTCCGCCCCGCTCAAATGACACGCGGTCCCATGACAAACCTTGATTAGGTTCTTACCTAGGGGCTGGAGCCGAAACTGAGCGTAGAAGGTAACTATTCCAAACAACTCACTAGCAGGGACGCCTGTATTCTCTGCTACGCGCTGGATGGCTACTGGGGGAACGTAGCCATAAGCCTCTTGAATCTCCTGGAGGACTGGTATTATAGCACCAAGCTCCACATTGTGCTTATGGGCTATGGCATCAATTACAGCAAAACTAAGTTTCTCCCTGGCTCCAGCTTCAATAACCATGCTACCTCCTCTCGCCAGAACTCAGCTTTCTTCAAAGCTTCATAGGTTTAAGATAGGCAGAAGGTTATGCCCCACTATGAGTTAAAGCTTTGAGAAGCTCTTTCTTCGAAGCCCGATGGCGCTCAAACACGCTGACGATCCTCATGATTTCCATACCTTTGACCCACTCCTTGTTCCGGATCTTATTGGCTATGGCTTCAACTGTTACTGGTGCATCCACCATAATTACCACATCGTGCGAGCCAATAACAGGGTCGACGAAATCTACCCCGGGCATCTCTTCCAGTTCCCTCAGAGCTTTAATAAACCCCTGCTGCTCCATCTCGTCAGCCACATCAACGAATAAATATGCTCTCAGACCCATTTCCTTTCCTCCTTCCTCCTTTGCTAATTTAAGTTAACCATGTTTACCTGCTTGGTCGCATCCCCTGATACCTCTTTATTGACTCATGGAAAGCTCTTAAAAAAGGAGCTACTTTATCAAGGGTTTTAACTACCCATTTTCATGGTTTTCATGGGGCAAAGCGGCATCCACCACGGCTCATCTCGGTTGAAGTGGATAGTCAAATAGATTAGAATGAATATGTATAGAACATTAGAAACATTGGCCACAGGTTAGCAAGGGATATCTATGGGAAAGATTACTATTTTACTTGTTGAGGATCATACCCTAGTGCGCCAGGGTATCCGCCAGTTTTTGGAGCGTGAAGAGGATCTTGAGGTGGTTGGTGAGGCTAGTGATGGTGAGGAGGCTGTAAGATTAACGGAGCAGCTCAAACCTGATGTTATTATCATGGATATCGCTATGCCTAAGCTCAATGGAATTGAAGCCACCAAACAGATCAAGCAGCTTCCATTCCGTACAATCATATTGATACTTACCGCTTATGATTACGAGGAATACATTTTCCCCATTTTAGAGGCGGGTGCCGCTGGTTATTTGTTAAAAGATATGAGCGCAAGCGAATTGATTGATGCTATCCATACTGTATATGGGGGGGAATCGATACTTCATCCTGCGGTGGCTCATAAGCTGATAGAGCAATTCAGGGACACTAGCGTCAAGCATGGCCGGGGACAGGTGTTGGATTTGCTCACTGAGCGCGAGGCTGAAGTCCTTAAAATGGCAGCTAAAGGGATGAGTAATAAGGAAATTGCTAACGAACTCTTCCTCAGTGTGCACACTGTCGAAAGTCACTTGGGAAGCATCTTCAATAAATTAGGAGTGTGTTCCCGCATTGAGGCAGCGAAGGAAGCGCTCAAGAAAGGCTGGTTCACATTGGCAGACCTTTCCTAATGAGACGTTTTTGGTAGTAGGGGGGGGTGACTTGAACAGGGTGCTGTTAAGAGAGGCTAAACGATTGAAAGTGATCCTACGCAACCCCCGTTTTGGGGTTGTTTTAGTTCTGCTGGCGCTTTGTATTATCCATCACTATCCAGAGCAGATAGGTTTATCCACAACATTATTCCCCGATTCATTCTATGGCTTGACCCGCCATACAGTAGATCGCATGTTTTACCTTGTGCCCATAATCTACGCTGGCTATATCTTCGGCGCAACGATCGGGTTAGCCGTGACCCTTATTAGCCTGCTTCTTATGCTGCCTCAAGCCCTTTTCATTTCCTCCAGTCCTCCCGATGCTCTGTTTGAAACTGCGCTCGTAATCTCGATTGGTGTTTTGGCAACTCTCTGGCTCAGGGCGCGAGCCAAGCAGATGAAGGCTGTAGAAGAACGAGAGCAGGCTACAGCGGCAATGGTTACAGCTCAAGAGAAGCTCCGCTCTCAAATCCGAAACACAATGAAGTGTGAGAAAAAGCTAACTACCCTGGGTAACATTTCTGACTTGCTCACCCAATCTCTAGACTCGAAATCACTCCGGCATTCTGCGATTGAGATGGTTATGGAACTAATGGGGGTGGAGGTCGTCCTCTTATTTGCCCTCGAGGAGAAAACAAGAGAGTTGGTACTTACAGCCTATGAAGGCGTACCCCAGAAATTTGTCCAGAGCGTAGGCAGGATAAGGCTAGGTGAAGGCTTTAATGGGCAGGTGGCAGAGACTGGGGAGCCATTACTAGTAGAAGATGCGTCCAAAGATTCTGGATTGAGTGGAGAGGCAGCGAGGCAGGAGAATCTCCAGGCTCAGCTCATTGTGCCCATGAGAGCTGGAGGTAGAGTTGTGGGCACGCTTTGCGTAGCCATGCGTCAGCATAGGGAATTTAATGTTGGAGAAATAGAATTGCTTACAGCCATCGGTAACGAAGCTGGCATTGCTATTGAGAACGCTCGCCTTTACCAAGAGCAACTAGGGATAGCAGCGCAATTACGTCAATCTGAAAAGAACTACCGCGAGCTATTTGAGAATGCTCCCGATGCCATCTGGATTCATGATTTGGAGGGTAACATTCTAGCAGCCAACAGAGCAAGCGAAATACTCACCGGATTTAGTATAGAGGAACTGTCTAATATGAATGTGAGGCGTTTCCTTTCCCCAGAAAGCTTAGAGATAGCAGGGGAAATACGCCACCGCTTGCTTCAAGGTCAGGTCGTGACGCAACCTTACGAGCAGCACTTGAAGCGGAGAAATGGCACAGAGGCAACGCTGATGCTGGCTACCAACTTAATTTCTAGTGACGGTCAGCCTACAGGCTTCCAAAATATCGCCAGAGATATAACCGAGGAAAAAAGGATGGAGGAACAGATACGAGTCCAGAAAGCATATTTTGAATCCATATTTCAGCATTCGCCTGAGGGTATGGTAACTCTTGATATAAATAATAACATCCTGGATGCGAATGTAGGATTTGAGAATATTTTCGGATATAGACTAGAGGAAATTAAAGGGAGGCGGCTTGCTGACCTGATAGTTCCGGAGAGGCTTTATTATGGAGAAGCCAAAGAACTTGATAGGATGGCTTTGGATGGAATCCTTGGCTACGAGACAATTAGGAAAAAGAAAGACGGAACAGAAATAGATGTTTCCCTCTCTGCAGGACCAATAAAAGAGAGAGGAGAACTCAGAGGGCGCTTTGCAGTTTTCCGTGATATCACAGAACACAAGAGGGCTGAGACAGAGCTCAAAGAGGCGAAGGACAGGTTATCTGAAATTGTTGATGGTATAGCGATACCGGCATTCGCAATTGACAAGAGGCGTGAGCTCACGAGCTGGAACGCGGCGCTTGAAGCCCTTTCGGGCGTGAAAAGGGAGCAGGTGATTGGCACCAGTAAGCAGTGGCTGGCATTTTATTCTCACGAGAGACCGGTTATGGCCGATTTGATAATAGATGGAGGGTCTGAGGATGAAATTAGAAGGTATTATGGAGGGAAGTATAAGAAGTCCCCTTTAATTGAAGGGGCTTATGAAGTTGAAGATTTCTTTTCGACTCTGGGAGAGGAAGGGAGATGGCTTCATTTTACCGCAGCTCCAATTAGAAGTGAGGCTGGGGAGGTAATAGCTGTCATAGAAACGCTGGAGGATATCACCGAGCGCAAGAGGATGGAGGAAAACCTGCGTTTCTATGTTCAGCAGATTACCAAAGCCCAAGAGGAGGAACGCTTGCGTATTGCTCGTGAACTACATGATAGCACTGCCCAGACCCTTATTGCCCTGCTTCACCAGCTGGAGAACTTGTTACGTGAGAAAGCGAAACTGCCTGTGGGTGAGGCCAAAGAACTATGGGCTTTCCACGAGCAAATTAAAGGCCTATTGCAAGAAGTGCGTTACCTCAGCCGTGACCTGCGTCCTTCCATTCTCGATGATATAGGTTTGCTCGCTACGCTGCGCTGGATGATTCGTGAACTCAAAACAGAATATGGGATAGAGGCCAGTTTGCAGATGCATGGTGCTGAGCGGAGGTTTCCTCAAGAAGTAGAGCTAATACTTTTCCGCATTGTTCAGGAGGCATTAAGGAATATCGGAAGACATTCACAGGCCTCAAAGGCTGAAGTCTTGATTAGATTTGAGGAGGAAAAAACCACCGTTACCATAAAGGACAATGGCATCGGGTTCGAGCTCCCCGATAAGCTAGGTGATTTATCTCGCTCTGGCAAGCTCGGCTTGGTTGGGATGCAGGAGAGAGTGCGATTACTGGATGGTAACCTGGAAGTAAAGTCCGAGCCAGGTAAGGGCACCACA
This sequence comes from Dehalococcoidia bacterium, assembly GCA_030620975.1. Taxonomy (GTDB): domain Bacteria; phylum Chloroflexota; class Dehalococcoidia; order GIF9; family JAUXIO01; genus JAUXIO01. The sequence goes on from JAUXIO010000010.1 coordinate 26,983, forward strand.
GTAATTGTTGAGGCTCCAATATAGCTACCGACCACACTTGATACACTTGCTGATTAGGTTAGCCCTTTCAGTTCTCAGCAGAATCTCGACAAAGGAAATTATGCCAAGTTACTACATTTGGACCATAGGCTGCCAGATGAATAAGGCAGAGTCACAAAGGATAGCCAGCTACCTGGAAACTATGGGCTATGAAGCATCTGCAGCAATGCCAGATGCCAACCTCATTATACTCAATACCTGTGTAGTGCGACGAAGCGCCGAGGAGAAAGTCCTGGGAACTCTCGGCTATCTAAAAGGCTTAAAAAAAGCTCGTCTCAATCCTTCTATCGTGGTTACCGGTTGCTTTGTTAACTCCAGAATTGCAACACTTGAAAGGCAATTCCCCCACGTTGAGCTCTTTTTCAAACCAGGTGAGTACACCCAGTTAGCCAACTGGGCTCAAAAGCACGACATATCTGCCCCCAGTCCCGAAGAGCCTTTTACCATGCCTCATCAGCCATCACCAAGTACCTTCGTTCCCATCATTCAAGGCTGTAATAATTTTTGCTCTTACTGCATTGTTCCCTATCGACGGGGAAGGGAGAGAAGTCGTTCTCCCGAGGAAATAACTTGTGAGGTGGAAGAGCTGGTAAAGCGCGGGGTAAAAGAAGTTACTTTATTGGGACAGAATGTAAATTCTTATGGCCATGACCTATCTCAACATGCCAGCTTGGCTAGCTTACTCGCTGAATTGAATAACATTGCTGGACTAATGCGCATCCGTTTTTTAACCAATCACCCCAAAGATATGAGCTTGGAACTTATAAAAACTATAGCTTCACTTGATAAAGTTTGCGAACATATCAGCGTTGCAGCACAAGCTGGAGACGATGCCATATTAAAAGCTATGCGGCGAGGCTACACTGCGAAAGAATATCGCCAACTTATCCATACCATTCGTCACTACATCCCTGAGGTAGCACTCAGTACCGACGTGATTGTCGGCTTTCCCGGCGAAACTGAGGAACAGTTCCAGCGGACTTTGAATCTGCTCGATGAGTTGAGGTTTGATACCGTTCATGTAGCCGCATATTCTCCCCGCCCCGGGACTATTGCTTCAAGGAAATATGAAGATATCGTTCCGGCTGAAATTAAGAGAAAGCGCCTTCATCAAATTGAGGAACGGCAAACTAATATAGCCAGTGAAATAAACTCCCAATTTAAAGGCAAGATAGTAGAGGTGCTGGTGGAGAGCAAAAAGAGAGACAAGTGGTACGGTCGCACTAGAACTGATAAACTGGTATTCTTCAAAAGCGAGGATGACTGCTTGGGGCAATTGGTAAAAGTCAAAGTTGATAAAACTAGCCCCTGGGCATTACAAGGCAAGCTCACACTTGATGAGGGAAATTAGTTATAAAATACAAAGATGACGACTAGACCAAAGACTGAATTTAACGAGCTTCAGCGGGAGATTTTAGAGCTGAAAAAGAGGCTTAATGCGATAATTGTGGCTCATAACTATCAACGCCCTGAAGTGCAGGATATCGCCGACTTCGTTGGTGATTCACTTGAGTTAGCACGTGAATGCACCAAGGTAAAAAGTGAAATGATCGTTTTCTGTGGCGTTCGCTTTATGGCAGAGACAGCAGCCATTCTCAATCCAAATTCTACCGTTCTATTGACTCATCCTGCTGCCGGTTGTCCCTTGGCAGATATGATTAATATTGATGACTTGAGAGATTGGAAAGGTAAATACCCTGCAGCCACGGTAGTGGCCTATGTTAATACCACCGCCGCAATAAAAGCCGAAAGTGACATTTGCTGCACTTCCGCCAACGGTGCTGAGGTAGTCAAGTCACTATCCAGTGAACAAATTCTCTTCATTCCAGACAAAAATCTGGGGCATTATGTCTCTACCAGGAGCAAAAAGCAGATTATTCTTTATCCCGGTTACTGCGCCGTTCACGCTCGGCTCGGAGCAGAACAAGTCAGGCTGACAAAACAGCGTTATCCAGAAGCTGAAGTATTAGTTCACCCCGAATGCCGCCCTGAAGTAATAGACCTGGCTGATGAGGCTCTCAGCACATCCCAGATGCTTCGCTACGCCAAAAAAAGTACAGCTAAAAGCTTTATTATAGGCACCGAAGAGGGTATACTCCATCGCCTGCGGCTGGAAAATCCAGAAAAGAGCTTTCACCTCGTCACCGCCGATTTTGTCTGTTCCGATATGAAAAAGACCACATTGGAGACCGTCCTCAAAACCATGGAAGCAAGAGCTAACATAGTCACTGTACCCGAAGACATAAGGATAAAGGCTAAACAAGCCATTGACCGCATGTTAGCTATAACTTAAGGAGATAAGAGTAAGTGAGCTACTACGATTACATCATAGTCGGTAGTGGGATTGCTGGACTTTACACTGCCCTATTAGCCAGAGAAAAAGGCAGTGTGCTTATCATAACCAAAGGCAGCATAGATGATTGCAATACCAAGTATGCCCAAGGAGGCATTGCCGTAGCTGTAGACAAAAGTGATTCGCCGAAGCTTCACCTTCAAGATACCATAGCCGCTGGCGATGGCTTATGTGATCCTGAAGCAGTAGAGTTCTTGGTGAGTGAAGCCATTGACCGCATTGCCGATCTCATTAAGTTTGGTGTTCCCTTCGACACCTTAGATGGCAAAATCGCTCTGGCTAAAGAAGCAGCTCACAGCGTCCCTCGCATTATGCACGCCGGGGGTGACGCCACCGGAGAACATATCGAGACAACTCTGAGTCAACAAGTGCGCTCATCTCCAATAAAGGTCCTGGAATATTGTCTAGCTACTCAAATTCTAGTGGAGAATAAAACAGTAAAGGGAGTAAGAGTACTTGATTGCCGTACTGGATCAACGGAAGAATACGAATGTACATTTCTCATTTTGGCTACTGGGGGCGCCGGGCGTCTCTTTAAATATACCACCAATTCCGATGTGGCTACCGCCGATGGCATAGCTCTAGCCTTCCAAGCTGGCGCTGAAATTACGGATATGGAATTCTTCCAATTCCATCCCACGGCTCTGCATCTCCCTGGAGTAACCAGATTTCTCATTTCCGAGGCAGCAAGGGGCGAGGGGGGAATTCTGCGCAATACTAAAGGCTATCGCTTCATGCCCAATTATAACTCAAAGGCCGATTTGGCACCGCGAGATATAGTGTCCCGGAGCATTTTATACGAAATGCAAAAGACTAAAAGTGACCATGTTCTTCTGGATGTTACTCATCTGCCATCTCACTTGGTTACTACTCGTTTCCCGCACATCTACCGTTTTTGTCTGAGCCAGGGGTTAGACATTACCAAGGAGCTAATTCCAGTGACTCCAGCAGCTCACTATCTTATGGGAGGGATAAAAGTTAATACCTGGGGTGAGACCAACATTTCTGGGCTTTTTGTCGCTGGTGAAACTGCTTGCACTGGCGTTCATGGAGCCAATCGCCTGGCCTCGAACTCCCTGCTTGAGGTAATCGTTTTCAGTAAAAAAATTATTGAAAAAACTCAAATGACTAGGAGGCCTGCCGTAAGCACGGTGATAAAAAAAGAAAAATGCTATTTTCTTAGCGGCCGAAAAATACCAGAAAGAGTCCCATCACTTAATCTCGCCAATTTGCAATCTCTTTTGTGGAACAACGTAGGCATTATTCGCTCGGGCGAAGGACTTGCTCAAGCGACCGATACTTTAGCTGCCTGGGAACGCTGCCTGCCTAAACCGAGTGACCGCTTTACTTACGAGCTAAATACTCTTGTACTGAGTGGACGCTTGATGACTGAGGCAGCCCTGCTTCGCGAAGAAAGTCGTGGCGCTCACTTCCGCACCGATTTTCCCAAGCCATCGCCAGCTTGGCAGCACCACATTACTTTCAAGTCAGCAGCTCAAAGAGAGGCATAATTTGCAATCATTGGAAATACCAGTTGAAGAACTTATCGATCGCGCCCTGGCTGAAGACCTAAGTTATGGAGACGCCACTACGGAAGCACTCATACCTGATGGTCGGCAAAGAAAAGCCCTTATTATAGTCAGAGCAGAAGGGGTCCTAGCTGGAATCCAAATTGCAGAAGAGGTCTTCCACAAAGTCGACCCCAGTTTGAAAATAAGCATCTTGCTCAGGGACGGAGC
>JAUXIO010000005.1 GCA_030620975.1 Dehalococcoidia bacterium
TATACCCAGCCGAAGTAGGCAATCATGACTGGCAGGAGGAAAGGTTTGACCGCCCTGTTATACAGGAATACAGCTATCGGCATATTACCTGCGCCTTTTTCGCGCAATTCCTTGAGCAGCGGATACCATATATAGATTGGCCCCATGGAAATAATTCCAGCAGCCACCGAGAGCAAGATGCCTTTGATATTAGCACCACTACCCAGAAGATGGACAATCTGGGCTGGTTTGACAAACAGGTTTAGGACTAGCATCACCACAAAGACCAGGGCTAGGGGTAGAAGTATATTAAGGCAAACCTTCCCGCTACTCTTGAGGGCTACCAGAGCTTGTTCTGGGGTAAGCACGAAGAGAACACCGTAAATTGCCAATACGAGGAGTGGGAAAATAAGCATGTACTTGGAGGGTCGCGAGGTTCTACGCTTCGATTCCTGTGATTTCTCCATGCTCATGATTACCTACCCAATAATGAAATTCAGAATCATTACGGTAAGAATAGCAACTGGGATAGCCAGGACAAGACAGAGTCCGTTTCTCAGTAGAGCAAACCTCAGGCCGAGACTAGCGATCTCAGCCGGTAGCTGAACCAGTCCCACAGTTACCCAGGTGATGATAAGGGCAGTCACAGCGAACAGACTGATGCCATGATTTAATAGTGCCGCGCCGATAACATAGCTATTGATGGGGTTACCGGCTAAAATACTTCCAAAACAGGCTCCCCACAGAGTGTCCACTACCGCGTTCCCTGAGAAAATGGAGGCTAGGGCTTCTTTTGATACGAAGGCATTAAATAATCCGATGCACAGCACAACGCCAATCAGTATAGGCAGTATGTTGGCAAACTGCTTAGCTGAGCTCCTCAGTGCCCTGACCAAGGTATCCCTATTGATGTGTTTGGTTGCTTGCTCTTTACCTCCCTCAGCGGCTAAGCCTCGACCGAAGCCACCTACTTTGTGCTTCTCGATAACCTCTTCTACCGTCCCGCTGACGTTAGTGATAACCTTAATGCCATTTGACACGAGCTGGTTGTATATGGCTGGGCCACAATAGCCGGTTAACACTACCTCAACGCCTTCAGTGACTGCAAGGATAACTGCCTGGACTCCTGCGCCAGGCCGAGATGTCGCCCAGGGGTTTGCTAGCGCCTTGAAATCCATCGTCTCAGTATCAACAACAAGCAGATACGGAGATAGTCCAAACCTATAGGCCACGTTTGATGCTAATTCTGCGCGCTCGGCAGAGATTGCTATCTTCACAGTACTCCCTTTGGCAGCTAGGGGAAACCACTCTTATTATAGCAAAAGAAATGCGTCTCATGGTGATGGCCAAACATTAAGCCAAAAGGTGCAGTTAACTAAGTTTAACCAACTCTGCTGTATTCCTTAGAGGTAAGTAGTCCCCTCTTCTCTTTATCTCAATAGATAAAGGAGCGCTGTTTCATTTTGATCCACTTCCCTTCATCAATACCAATTAGATTACCACACTGACATTTAACTTCGTTTTCATTACGGACGCTGTAATCCTTGACAATCCGCCCTTTCCAGCAGTGTAGCACTCGCCCTTTCCCAATCTTTAAATATCTAAACACCTTACGCTTACACTTAGCACATCTTATGGTTATCATTTTTAGTAGTCTTCGCTATGTTGATGCCTCCGAGACTATTATAGTTGCTATATGGGTTCAAGGGGAAGTAGCTTTGCCTTTATCAGTGACTAGTGCTAGTATGAAACTTGAAGTCGGACAGCCCTTGACAATGCAAGTAGAAATAATTGGTGCCGAATCCTTAGGGGTTCGTGGCTTATGCTGCGTAGTTACGACAAGAGACCGCAAGGTGGTTATTGACCCTGGGGTGGCGCTAGGATTTAGGCGGCATGGCTTAATGCCACACCCGGTTCAAGTGATAGCTTCTGAAAGAACTAGGGGGCTCATCGCAAAGGCACTACAGGGTGCCACTGATGTCGTGATTAGCCATTACCACGGAGACCATCATCCGCCGGTTGATGCCAATCCTTACCAGCTTTCCGTAAAAATAGTGGCTGAGTTATGCCAGTCTTGCAAATTCTGGACTAAAGGGACAGAAGACCTTTCATATAATCAAGTTCGTCGGGCCAAGGCTCTGGCCAATAGCCTTGGTCGAATTCTACCGATTGCAGAAGGAATGAGCGAGGGCCCACTGAGTTTTTCTTCACCTGTTCCCCATGGTGAGAGAGGTGGACGCGGTGGCAACGTGATGATGACGCGAGTTGAAGATAGTGGAGACGTTTTTGTCCATGCCTCAGACATCCAAATGCTTAATGATGCGGCAATCAGGCAGATTATTGCCTGGCAGCCAAACATAGTGCTTGCCTCTGGACCGCCCATATACTTGCCAAGCCTCACCTTGGAAGAGCGAAAAGCTGCCTTACGTAGGACTCTGCAGCTAGCTAAAAAGGTTGATATCCTGATTCTTGACCATCACCTGATGCGCTCCAAAAAGGGAGAGCAGTGGTTGAACTATGTGTCTTCCCTTACGGCACATAAGGTAGTTTGTGGTGCTGATTTTATGGGGCTCAGGCGCAATCTACTTGAGGCTGAGCGAGTGCTTTGGTATAAGAGACTGCCTGTGCCCGAGGGCTGGCATAGGGCCTATGCTCGTGGCGAGGTTGATCTACTTTCTGATTGGTCGGACAAAGTGGAACGGATTAAGATAAGATGAGACTAATCAGCGCTTGTCTGTTAGGAGTAAGATGTACTTGGAGTGGTAACGACAATAGGAATGACCGAGCTATTGAACTTTCCAGGGTTGAGACCCTAATTCCGGTCTGTCCTGAGCAATTGGGAGGATTGGCGACTCCTAGAGCACCTCAAGAAATCCAAGGTGGCACAGGTGAGGATGTTCTTGACAACAAATGTAGGGTTCTCAATAAGAATGGGGAGGATGTTACTAGCGAATTTATCAGAGGAGCCGAGGAAACCTTAGAAATTGCTCGGCAACTTAATATCAGGGAATTCATAGCCAGATCTGGGAGTCCGTCATGTGGCTGCGGTCAAATATACGATGGCACATTTCGTGACAGATTGATGGATGGCGATGGGGTTACCACTGCGTTATTGAGAAGAAGCGGGATTAGAATCATACCAGAAGAAGACTTATAGCTTTGCCTTGGCTAACCTTACACGATGATTCTGTAACGGGAATTTGAGGCGGCCAGAAAAGGTCTATTTTGAGTCCATTAGTATGATTGCCTTTTTATAACTCAACCATCATCCATGTCACTCGTTGAACAATACATCGAAAAGTGAAGTCTGCACGGCGGATACTATCCTGCTGCAGCTTAGAGAAACGCAAAGGTTGTCCCCAGATGCTTTGCGTACTGAGCGACTTGCGCTACCAATCTCTCTACCCTTTAGATTCATCCCTGAAGGATCTTATAGCAACATTGCTGTGAAACCCATGTCTCGCTGAGAAGACGTGGTACGTGCTCCGGCGCCTGATTCACTCTCTTTCCGGTGAGTTTAGCAGTGGGAGGAGGATAACCCGAATCACTTAAAGTGGTTCTGCCCCGTTACAAAAAATCGTCTTCGGCGGAGAATATGTTAAAATGGAAACGCTGAGAAAAATGAAAACAATTTACTTGGTACCACATTCTCACTACGATGTTGTCTGGGCTTTTAATAAAGAGGACTATTACGCTATCAATGACTTGATCCTGGAAGACGTCATTAAGATGATGAAGAAGTCTGAGTTCAAATTTTTGGTGGAGCAAACCTACCTTTTAGAAATGATTGAACAGAGGAATCCGGCTCTCTTTTCGGAAATTAAAGATGCTATTAGTGCGGGTAAAATTGAAATAGCCGATGGTCAGTATTTGATGCCCGATCTGATGATACCGGCTGCAGAGGTGTTGGTCAGAGAAATCCTCTTTGGAAAAAGATACTGCAAGCAAAAATTTGGCATAGATGTGCCCGTAGCCTGGGCCGCGGATGGATTTGGGCTTAATGCTCAAATGCCCCAGATCTACAAGAAGTCTGGATATAGGTGGCTTGCCTTCCGGCGGGGGCTGCCAGAAACTGTTGGTTACCGTGTGAGTGAGTTTATTTGGGAGGGACTTGATGGTTCAAAAATCATAAGCCACTGGATGCCCTTGGGCTATCGCGCCGGGCTATATCTTGATAAGTGGGAGGAGGCTTACGAAAAGTTATCAGCCTTTGCAATAACTTCTCATATACTTATGCCGTGTGGAAGCGGCGGTGTCCCCCCACAATATGAGACCCCGGAGAAGGTTGCTCAATGGAATAGTGAACATGATGATTCAAAGATGACGATTTCAATGCCGAGTGACTTCTTTAAGAACCTTGAAAAAGAAGCTAGCGAGTTCGCAAAATTTAGTGGTGAACTCTACAGTGCTGACTTACAGAATATTTTCCCTGATGTGGTTTCTAGCCGAATAGGGCTTAAATTAGCTATCAAAGATTGTGAACGTTTGCTGCTTACTGCGGAAAAGATGTCTACAGTAGCTTGGATTTATGGAAAACAGTATCCCGCAGATGCTATGACAGAGATGTGGAAAAAGATGCTTTTTCTGGCTAACCACGATGTTCTGCCGAGCTGTGGCATTGACGAAATCTACGATGAAGCCTGGGATTATATTACCGACATAAAGAAAACAGCACGTGTTTTGATTAAAGATTCCGTGCATCATTTATTAAAGGATGAGAATCATGGAGATGGTATTGTGGTTCTCAATCTGAATAATTGGGATGTTACAGATTGGGTGGAGACCGAAGTAGAATTAGGAATAGGATGGGGTAAAGACTTAGGTATCGCCCTTAATGGGGAAGAGATCCCAAGTGAAGTAATTGAAATTGAGCAGGGGGAAGATGGGAGCATATGCAGAGCCAAGCTTGGCTTTGTGGCAACTGTTCCACCAATTGGGTACCGTGTTTACCAGTTGGTAAAGAGGAATAAAGAATTTATTACTAATATAGATGTTCTGGGTAATGAGGTCGTAACAGAACATTTCAAACTCTCGATAGATGAGGGGACAGGCATTCTGCAGGTGTTCAACAAAGATGGGAGAAAGATTCTTGAAGGGAATGAACTGGTAATAGACCAAGAAATTGGCGATCTCTATTTCCATAGAAGTCAGTCGGACGAACGCATTGACTCAGAAAGTGGTGAAGGTATTCACTTCAGCACTTTCAAGCCGGAGGAATGTAGAATAGAGAAGGGCCCTGTAAGGACGGTTATTACTTTTAAGAATTCATTTTACTGTTTACAATGGCCCTATTACCTCACTAAGAAATTTGGCTCAATCTTATATAGGCAAAAAACCATGGATGCCTGCAAGAAAGTTATTGTTTATAATGACATACCTCGAATTGATTTTCTTACTACGCTTAACTCAAAGCAATCTCACATACGAATTCGGTTAAAATTTGACACCTGTATGGTGGTTCCCGTCTACACCCGCCACACTCAGTTTGGAGTTATTAATCTGCCTTCAGCACCGACTCTAGGGGAAGCTGTCAAATTCCCCTCAGTTAACTGGATAAATTGCCAGGAGGGAAAGCGTGGCTTTGCCTTTTTCACCCGAGGAGTGCCTGTAAACGAGATAAAGGATGGGAATATCTACTGTACATTATTGAGAAGCGTCTCTGTTCTGTCCACAGACGGTTCGAGCGGTCCGTTAATACCAACCCCTGGAGCCATGGAGCTGGGTGAGCATACCTACATCTATTCGGCTTACCCACATTCTGGTGACTGGAAAAAAGCAGCAATTCACAGACGAGGCTATGAATTTACCTATCACATATTTGCTTTGCAGGTGGATACTGCGGCTTTTGGTAGAGAGTTTCGAAGTTTTACACTCGAACCAGATAATTTGATTCTTTCCGCCCTCAAAAAGGCCGAAGGGGAAAACGCTGTCGTTTTGCGATTTTTTGAAACCAAGGGAGAAAGGTGCCGCGCATCACTGCAAGTGCCAAGTCAAATTAAAGCAGCTAGGTGCGTTAACCTGCTAGAGGAAGAGGAATCCGAATTAGAGATTGAAGACGGAAAATTAGAAATGGAGGTTAACCCATTTGAGATTGTTACCTTAAAGCTGCTATTTGATACCTAACTGACTTGACTCTGGCCCCTTCAACTATTTACACAGAAGTATAATTAGGTCGTTGACGTTGGTTCCTGTTGGGCCAGTGTTCAACAGGTCTCCGACTGATTCAAGAGCATGATAGGAATCGTTGCTGCTCAGCATCTCTTCCACATTAATACCTTTTTCTCTCAGTCGCACCATTGTTTCCCCATCTACAATCCCTCCAGCTGCATCAGTAGGACCATCTGTGCCATCGGTAGCAGCAGAAGCTATAATAACATTATCTAATCCTTCTATGCCGCGAGCAGCGGAGAGGGCTAGCTCTTGATTTCTTCCACCCAACCCCTTTCCTTTCACCTGAACAACAGTTTCCCCTCCCAAAATCACGGCGCAGGGTCTTTTCACAGGGCGGTCTCTAGAAACAATCTCACGTCCAATAGCACTCAAAAAAGCTCCGGCTTCACGTGCTGCGCAATCCAAAGTTGTGGTAAGTATCATTGAGCTGTACCCGAGTTTTTCAGCGGCCTTCATAGCAGCTTCACAGGCTATGAGAATGCTGCCAATTGTCCTTGTTTCAACATTTTCCAGTGATTTTGGTGTATCTTTCTTCAAAGTATTCAAAACTCTAGGGGGCAGCTTTATATCGTATTTTTGTATTATCCTCAGGGCATCTTGAGAAGTTGTGGAATCGGGATAAGCGGGACCAGAGGCAATAGTATCTAATCTGTTACTGAGGACATCAGAAAGTACGAGGGAAAAGATTTTAGTGGGTTTTACAATTTCAGCGAAACGTCCTCCCTTGACTCTGGAAAGATGTTTTCGCACTGCGTTTATTTCTAAGATCGTTGCTCCGGACTTTAAAAGCTGATCAGTTATATTTATCAAATCCTTAAGTTCAACGTTCTCAGCAGGGAGTTCAAAAAGGGAAGAACCACCACCAGAAACTAAAAAGAGTAGAAGGTCCTTTTCTCTGAGATCTTCTACGATGTCTAGCGCCCTCTTTGTCGCCTTGATAGTATTTTTATCTGGTATTGGATGCCCCGATTCAAATATTTCAAAACCTTCAATGTCTCCCATTGAATGTCTATACTTCGTTATGACGATGCCCTCAGAAATACGGTCCTTCAGGCTTTCCCTTGCAGCCTTTGCCATTCTCCAGGCGGCTTTTCCTATAGCTACGACTTTTATTCCTCCGTCACCTTCGAAATTTTCTAACGCTTTCTTAACTGCGTTTTCAGGACAAACTGCCTTTATGGCTTCATCAATGATTTGTAAGGCATCTTCCCTTGTGCTCATAACAAACTATCTTAAGGTTTATAAAAGTATAGACTAAATCCGCCCCTTGCTAATAACAAATATGTTAAATATATCAAGCCCTTTTGGTCCTTTGCCAAATTATGTTGAAGTAGCTGTGGGAGGATGCAAGCCCCAGGGGCATCTTTCTCCGGTAGACCTCAACATTTCTGAGGCCTTAGGAAATGCGTCTTAGCATCTTGATCTTGGTATTACACCCTTGAGTGGAGCCATTGACTAAAAGAATATAGTATGTTGTTACCTCTAACATGAATTATCGTTGTTGATGACATCCAAAAAAGAGCAAACTTGAAATATACTAACCTCTCATTACGAGAAGTGACCTTAATTTTGGCTTGCGACTTTGTCTCTTCTTGGCTATCAACGCAAAGACCCTTGGGACATCTGCCATTAAGGGCATTGACTGTTCGGCTGCATCTGAATAGAACTTTATCATTCTCTCTTCCATCTCCAGAGCTGTATTCAAGGCATCATAATAACTTGTGTTCCCGGCTAGCTCAATTTCAAATGAATACTCATCCGGATTTATAGCAAATGCAAAGCAACCCTCAATGGCATCACTGATGACGCTGTAATATGCCCTTTGAAACTGAATCACATATTTACCGTTCTCTTTGGCAAAAGAACGGAAAGTATCTTCGTCCTTGACATATTTCTGGGACAAATTTTCATAGAACTTGGCTGATTCATCTTCAAGCTTCTTAGCAAAGCTGATAACCTCGGCAGCCGTCTGTAGTTTCATTAATGGTCACTCCCTTTCCTTAAAACCACCTTTGAATGACAACCTTGCTTTCAGTGAAGAAGCGGACAGCTTCCTGGCCCTGTGTATGTAATATTCCAAGGAATGAATCCTTCATCCCACTAAACGGGAAGAATGCCATAGGCGCTGCTATTCCGATATTTATGCCCACATTACCACTTACAACCCGGTATTGAAATTCTTTAGCATTCTTACCACTTGAGGTAAAGATAGCCTGCGCATTACCAAATGGGTTGTTATTACATATCTCTATTGCCTCATCCAGACTTTTAGCTCGCATAACACCCATTGTTGGCCCAAAGATCTCTTCCCTGACTATTTTCATATCTGGCATAACATTCTCAAGGATTGTTGGGGCAAGGAAGCATGTGCCAGGGTAATCACCACGAACTTTTGTGTTTACTCTTCCATCTAGCCTGATTTTGGCTCCCTCCTGGATGCCACTTTCTATATATTTCAAAACCATTTCTTTTTTCCCTTTATCACGTAGGGGTCCTACCTGAACTGATTCATCGAGCCCATTGCCAATAACTATTTTCGATGTTGCGTCAACAACAGCATCCATGAAATCGTTGTAGAACTTATTATCCTCACCCACAATAATGAGAGTCTGACCTGACAAGCATCGCTGGCCTGTGTTACCAAAAAATGAGGTCATAAGAGCTGGTATGGTTGCTCTTACATTACAATCTGGCATTACTACCATAAAGTTCGATGCACTGCCTTGACAAATAACTCTCTTGCCGGTTTCACCACACCTCTTGTAAATAACATCTTTCGCTGTTTGGGTACGGCCGACAAAGGTTATTCCTACGACGTCCTGATGTTCTAACATCCCGTTTACAACAGCTTTTTCGCCGTGGACTACATTCCACACACCTGGTGGGAAACCAGCTTCATCTACCAACTCGGCCAACCTTACTTGAGTGATGGGGACCTCAGGCGATGGTTTAATAACGATGCAATTGCCCGTAGCTACAGCATATGGTGCTGACCAGAGCGGGATCATGAACGGGAAATTAAAAGGAGCTATTATTCCGAAAACTCCTAGAGGCTGCCGAATGACAAACTCGTCTATCCCCATGGCGATATCCTCTAAGTTATATCCCATCATTAGAGTGGGAATCCCACAGGCGACCTCTACATTCTCTATCCCGCGTCTCGTTTCTCCTCTCGATTCATCTATTGTCTTCCCATGCTCCTGTGTCTGAATTCTACTGAGTTCCTCAAAATTCTTCTCCAGCAATTCTTTCAATCTGAATAGACTTCTTGCTCTGGCAACTGGAGGTGTTCTTCTCCAATCAGGAAAAGCCTCTTTAGCCGCTTCTATTGCGGCAGTCATCTCATCCTTGGTTGAAATAGGAACTTTTGCAATTACTTCATCCTTGGCTGGGTTAACGACATCCTTAATCTCACCTTTAGATTCGACCCATTCTCCGTTAATAAAATTCTTAACTAGCGGCAATCCCTTTATTGGTTCATCTAATAGTGGCATCTTTAAATCTCCTAATCTTTTTGGTGTGTATTCCTTCGACAGCTTCGACTTAGAAACATCGTAAACAAGCCAGTTAGCGTAACTTGGCTGTTGTGTATTCAGCTTTTTTATGCGGCGTTAAATGTTTATTTCACCATAATCCGGGCGACATTGACCGCAGGCCAGGTGTAGGTAAATATAATAGGTTCATGCCCGGTATTTTTCACGCCGTGGCGGGTGTTGGCTGGAGCCCAAAGGTGGCACCCCGCCTCGATGGGGACCGAGCCTTCCTCTGTATATAGTTGTCCGCTCCCCTGAAGGATAATCATACAGTCGTCAACGGGATGCGTGTGCGGTGGAATCTCGCAGCCCGGTTGAATAGTGATTTTCCCCAGGGTAACCGCCTGAGACCCATTGTCGTACTCGACCGCTTGGGTAAGCATAACCCCGGGGAATATCTCCCTCGCCTTAATATCTTTTTCTCTGAATACTGGCATCAGTTGACATCTCCTTTCCCAGTTTTGCCAAACCTAAGTCTTGGCAAGCCTACCCTTCTTTCATTTCCCGTGTAACATCAACCGCAGGATGGGCGGTCGCGTACTTTAGATCTTCATTTCCGTCGTTCCCCATGCTGTGCCAGGTATTGGCGGGGACAAGCAGGCCCATACCAGGTTCAACCCTGTGTGTTCCCTCGCCTTCTATAGTCAGATAACCAGTTCCGGCATAAACGTACATGGCTCCCTCAACCTTATGCTTGTGGGTTGGTATCTTTCCACCTGGATGAAGCGTTTCCGCAATCACGGTGATGGCTTGGGAACCATGAGCCCTGTCTACCATGAACTGCATCTCAAATCCAGGGAACAGACTTTTGGTTTCAACCTCTTCACTATGAACTACAGGCACCATTGACCTCCTTTTCCCCTTGAGTTTCTGTTGCACAATTGTATTATAAATCTCCGCATAATACTACCCTAATGCCAATAGACTATCTGAAATCACAGATGAGTCCCTGTACATGCGTTTACTGCAATACTTCTACAAAATAATATTGTGGTTACCTCCGTGATGAAGTAACAAACAGCCAGATTGTGTACCCAGCTAGGCTTGTACTGCGTGGCACTATAGCCCTATCAGTAGTTGATTACACCAAGTCTCGGAGTTTGTTGCGAAACAGGGTCCGATAGTTATTGACACTTGCTCGCTTGTAGGCTAACTGGCCGAACCTCCCATTGTAGTGGTGTGCAGTTTACGCAGTGGCGGTCAAAGAAATTGGTCTTGCACATAATTAAGATGTTATGATAAGAATTTAGCGATATTGGCATTGCTAAATATTGCAGGGGGTAAATATATGAGCTCACGCGTTGTCGTTACCGGGATTGGAGTTATCAACCCCTTGGGGGTAACTGTTTCTGAGATGTGGGAGGGACTGGTCTCGGGAAATTCTGGCGTTGACTATATCACTCAATTTGACACCACGCAGTTCAGGACCAAATTTGCCGCTGGGGTCAAGAATTTTGACCCCACAAATTACATTGAGCGCAAAGAAGCACGGCGCATGGGCCGCTTTACTCAGTTTGCGGTAGCAGCTACCCTTCAGGCAGTGGAGCAGGCTAATCTTAAAATTGATTCAACTAATGATGGAGATATCGGCGTTCTGTACGGTACTGGCATCGGCGGTCTGATAACCATGTATGACCAGATTAAAGTCCTTTGTGAGAGGGGCCCCGATCGGGTTAGCCCGTTTACCACGCCAATGATGATTTGTGATGCCGCCTCGGGGCAGATTTCCATAATGCTTGGGGCTAAAGGTCCCAATTTTTGCTCCATCTCCGCGTGCTCTAGCGGTGCTGACGCCATCGGCGAGGCTTCTGAAATCATCAAGCGTGGTGATGCCCGAGTTATGATCGCCGGCGGTAGCGAGGCGGCGATAAATCCCTTCGCCTTTGCTGCCTTTAATTCAGCTCAAGCCATCTCCACCAGAAATGAAGAACCTCAGAAGGCCTCTCGCCCCTTTGACGTTGAACGCGATGGTTTTGTGGTTGGGGAAGGAGCTGCCAGCCTGATTCTGGAAGAGCTTTCCTTTGCCCGGGAGCGAGGAGCCCCCATTCTGGCTGAAATTATAAGCTATGGAGCTACCAGTGATGCTTATCATATTACACGCCCCGCTGAAAATGGTGAGGGTGCTGCCAGAGCTATGGCCAGAGCTCTGAGTAAAGCCAATCTTAAACCTTCTGAAATTGATTACATAAATGCTCACGGCACCTCTACACTGCTAAATGATAAGTCTGAGACTGCAGCTATAAAAAGTACTTTTAGCGCCGATGCCTATCACTTACCGATCAGTTCAACCAAGTCAATGATGGGGCATCTTTTGGGGGCTGCTGGGGCCGTTGAAGCTACAGTCTGCATTCTTGCCATTCAGCATAGTGTGATTCCACCTACGATAAATTTGACTGACCCTGACCCCGAGTGTGACCTCGATTATGTGCCCAATGTAGCTCGAAAGGCGAAGGTTAAAACGGCAATGTCCAATTCCTTTGGCTTTGGTGGGCATAACTCGGTTTTAATCTTTCGAGAATATGCCGATGCCTGAACTCTGCAAGTGGTGAGAATTGCCGCGGCTCACAGCTAGGATGTTGCCATGCCCCCATCCACATTCAGAACTTGTCCAGTGATATACCTCGCCTCTTCAGAGGCCAAGAAGGCAACTGCCTCGGCCACATCGCGGGGCGAGCCGAAGTAGCCGAGTGGAATCTGCTTCTTGAGCTGTTGCTTCCATTCCTCCCTGAGGCGCCGCGTCATATCGGTGTCAATGAAGCCGGGGGCAATGGCATTAACGGTGATGCCGCGGGAAGCCACTTCCTTGGCGATAGTCCGGGTGAAGCCTATAATGCCAGCTTTAGCCGAAGCATAGTTGGCCTGCCCCGGATTACCCACTATGCCAACAACGCTGGCAATGCTGATAATTCTGCCCCATCTCTGTTTAACCATAGTTCTCAACGCAGCCCGGGTGCAGAGGAAGACGCTCTTCAAGTCCACATTCAGTACTTCATCCCACTCCTGGTCTGACATTCGCATTATGAGCTGGTCCCGGGTGATTCCGGCATTATTTACTAGGATATCTACTTTCCCATACCTAGATATGGTTGTTTCCACCAGCTTGGTTACATCTGATGGTGAGCTCACATCAGCCAGGACCGCTAGGCTTTGTCGGTTCATGGCCCTAATTTCCTCAGCTACGCTTTCAACGGGCTCAGCCTTACCTATGTCGTTGACCACAACGGTAGCTCCCACCTCAGCCAATTTGAGGGCAATGGCTCGTCCTATGCCGCGACTGCTGCCGGTAACTATAGCCACTTTGGTAGAAAGATTCATGGGTCGCTCCTTTTAAGTCATATCCTTGATGCTCTGGGCATCCCCTATATTCAGCGTCTTAACATTCTTGTTTATCCGTTTAATGAGGCCGGTAAGTACCTTACCCGGTCCCATCTCAATGAAAGTGGAAACTTCATTATTTATCATATACTCAACTGAGCGCTGCCATTGAATACAATTGCACAGTTGCCTGAGGAGTTCTTCCTTAATTGAATCGGCGGTGGTCAGAGGTTGAGCGGTGGTGTTACCCATGATGGGGATGTCTGGCTGGTTAAAAGAAACAGTGGCTATAACTTTGGCCATGCCGTCAACGGCCGATTGCATTAGTGGCGTGTGAAAGGCGCCGCTTACTGATAGTGGAATGGCGCGATAAGCTCCTCTGCTCTTGGCTAAATCCATAACCCGGGTTAAGTTGTCTTTTGCTCCGCTGATTACCAGCTGCCCCGGGCAGTTGATATTGGCGATCTGGACTCCGGTCTCGGTGCACACTTCAGTCAGTAATACTTCATCGAGTCCGATTATGGCTGCCATACCTCCAGGTTGGTTCAACCCGGCCTCGTGCATTAGTCGCCCTCGCTCTCGAGCCAGATAAACAGTGGTGGCGAAATCAAGTACTCCAGCGGCGGCCAGGGCTGTATACTCACCTAGGCTGTGCCCGGCAACGAAGGCGGGGGATGGTAATGCATCGCTGCCTCCCGCTTCGCGGGCGGCCTCCAGGCAGGCGAAGCTGACAGTTACTATGGCCGGCTGGAGATTAATCGTCTGGCGCAGCTCATCCTCAGGACCCTCAAAGCATAATTGGGATAGGGGAAATCCCAAAGTCTCGTCAGCCTGATTGAAGACCAGCTTAGCTGAGTGAAAGTTATCATACAGATCACGTCCCATGCCTACCCATTGGGAGCCTTGCCCTGGGAAAACATAGGCAACTTTTGCTTGTTCAGACATGGTTTACTACCCTAATCTTCTTCGATACCTAGGTCTTTAAGATAATTAACTGCGTCCTGAATGGTTTTTAACCTCTCGGCATCCTCATCCGATATTTCAATTTTTTGGGAAGGAGTGCTGAACTCTTCCTCGAACGCCATCACCAGTTCTACTAAATCCAGGGAATCAGCACCTAAATCGTCGGTAAAACTAGCTGGGGGTACTACTTTCTCCTCCTCAACTCCCAACTGTTCCACAACTATCGTTTTTATCCGTTCAAAGATGGTTGCCAACTTACTACCTCCTTTGTTTTTCTCTAATTTGTTTTCTATCAATCTCGCCAGAGCCAGTTTTGGGGAGATTATCTACAAAATTGATTCGCCTGGGCAACTTGAAATCGGCCAGTCTCTGGCGACAAAAGCTGCGTATATCCCTTTCTGTAGCACCCTTCCCTTCCTTGAGCACTATAAAAGCCGTAGGTATCTGCCCCTTGAGCCTGTTGGGAATGCCCACTAATGCCGCCTCGGCTATGCTGGGATGTTCTAGCAGTACATTTTCGACTTCCGTTGCAGAGATATTGATTCCAGCCGAAGTCACAATTGTGAGTGATTCTTCCTCCACAATGCTCAAGTAGCCATCTTCGTCTATCCTGGCTGAATTACCGGTATGAAAGTAGCCGTCTTTTATAACTTGAGCCGTGACCTGTGGCATTTTATAGTAGCCTTTCATCATATATGGACCTTTAGCGATGACCTTTCCCACCATGCCTTGTGGGACTTCCTTCTCGCTGTCATCTATTATCTTGACATCGCCAATTGGTTTGCCCGCCGTCCCCAGCTTACGATTGCGAAGGGTGCCCATGGAAATGATGAAATATTCGGTAAGTCCATACATTTCACAGAGGGTTAAGCTGAGCTTATCCTCAAACCTTTTTAACAAATCAGGAATGGATTTAGCGCCGGCAGTAACCGCCATCTTTAGTGAGCTGAGGTCATACCTAGCAAGTATTTCCTCATCCAGAGTAGCTAATGCATTATGCATAGCTGGGACGCCATAGAGGATGGTCCCCCTTTTCTTTTCTACGGTCTCTAAAATGGCTCTGGGGGTAAAGCGGGGAACGATTACCAAGGTAGACCCTTTCATGAAGGAAGCCTGAGTGGCGACTATCAGGCTCAGGGCTGAGGAAAGGGGAATTGGGTTAATGATGATGTCCTCTTCTTTTTGCTCCAGTCCCTCTGAAACTGTGGGGAAGGCTGAGGTGATGGAAGCGTGAGTATGTACCACTCCCTTTGGTTTTCCTGACATTCCGGCAACATATATTATAGTCGCTTCATCCTCATCTTTTATCTCCACAACTGGCGATGCTGAGGAACTGTTACCTACTGTCTCCTTGTACACATCTCCATCAACTTCAATCGTATGTTTTAAAAAAGGCATGGTAGGTAAAATTGAAGATAGCACTTGGGAGAAAGTCTTCTCGGTTATCAGTATTTTAGAATCAGAATCACGAAGCAGGAAGTTGAGCTCTGATGCTTTGAGCCTGGAATTAAGAACAACGACTACGCCGCCAGCCTTGGTGATTCCAAAGTAACCAGTGAGCCACTCTGGGGAATCGGACTGGAGAATTGCTATATGGTCACCCCTTTTCATTCCCAGGCCCATGAGTGCATTGGCTACTCTATTGGAGGTCTCATCTAATTCTTGGTAACTAACCCGGCGTGAACCGAGAATTATAGCCTCCTTTTGCGGCAGTTCTCTGGCCGTTTTTTCTAACATCTGTTTCAGATTCATCTCTGACTTTCTAATCAGGGGGTTGTTTACGGCATTTTATCCATTTGAATCAAAATGCTCATGGTCAACATTAGCTCAGTTCATTACTGCGCTTGAAGTTTGTGGGTTTGCTGTTACCGTTAGAGGGGGATATTGCCATGTTTCTTGGTCGGATTAGCATCCACTTTATTTTTCAGCATTTGTAATGCCTTGATCAGCTTGGGGCGTGTTTCCTTGGGGTCAATGACATCGTCAATATACCCTTTGGCGGCAGCCACATAGGGATTGGCAAATTTGCTTCGATAATCATTGACCAGCCGCTCTCGTGTCTCTTGTGGGTTTTCTGAGTTGTTAATCGTGCTGCGGAACAGAATATTAACTGCTCCTTCTGGCCCCATTACTGCAATTTCGGCACTGGGCCAAGCGTAGTTGATGTCGCCGCGCAGATTTTTGCTGCTCATAACGATATAAGCCCCCCCGTAAGCCTTGCGGGTTACGACACATAGCTTGGGAACGGTAGCTTCGGCATAGGCATAAAGAAATTTGGCGCCGTGCCTGATAATACCTTTATATTCTTGCTCGGTGCCCGGCATATATCCGGGGACATCAACGAAGGTGACTAAAGGGATATTGAAACAGTCACAGAAGCGAACAAATCTAGCCCCCTTATCTGCAGCATCGACATCAATAACTCCAGCTAGAACCAGTGGCTGTTGAGCTACAATGCCAACACTTTGTCCACCCAGCCGAGCGAAGCCAACGATGATATTGCCGGCAAAGCTCTGATGCACTTCCATAAAATCAGCGTTGTCAACTACTTTGGTGATGATTTGCTTCATGTCATAGGCTTTGTTCGGCTCTGTGGGGACGATGTGAAGTAATTCCTCATCAGTGCGGTTGGGGTCATCGCCGCTGTCAGTTACCTTCGTCTCGTTCTGTGGCAAAAAGCTCAGTAGCCTGCGCACCATCTCCAGACACTCTGGTTCGGAGTCGGCTACAAAGTGACAATTGCCGCTTTTGCTGGCGTGGACCATCGCTCCACCCAATTGCTCCACGGTTACCTCCTCTCCGGTTACCGCTTTGATTACATTGGGACCGGTAATATACATTTGTCCGGTGCCTTTTACCATGAAGACGAAGTCGGTGATGGCCGGGGAGTAAACGGCGCCTCCGGCGCAGGGTCCCATTACTACTGAGATCTGTGGGATAACCCCCGAATAGAGAGTATTGCGCGTGAATATATCGGCGTAACCGGCAAGGCTATCCACCCCCTCCTGGATGCGGGCGCCTCCCGAATCGAGAAGGCCAATAATGGGGGCCTTGTTCTTGGCTGCCAGGTCCATTACCTTACAGATTTTCTGTGCGGCTACTTTTGACAATGAGCCACCAAAAACGGTGAAATCTTGGGAAAAAACGAAGCTGAGCCGACCATCGATTGTGCCATAGCCGGTAACCACTGAGTCGCCAAGAAATTGCTGTTCTGCCAGTCCGAAGTCGGTGCAGTGGTGCATGGCAAATGGGTCAAGTTCCTCAAAGCTGCCCGCATCAAAGAGGAGGTTAATCCGCTCTCTGGCGGTTAATTTACCTCGGCTATGTTGCGCCTCGATGCGCTCAGCTCCGCCACCGGCCTTGGCTTGCTCTCTGAGCCTGGTTAATTCGTCTATCTTTTCTGTTCTGTTTTTGCTATTTCTGTTATTAAGTGACATTTTGTCACATCTTCTCTTCTTACTCGGGCGTAACTTTGACCTCTGTTTTGCCCATTATTACCGTTTCCTGCCTCTGACTGCAACATTCCACTTGACATGTGAATTTAACGCCATCACTTCCCGTCTCGACGGAGTTAACTTTGCCGTTGACGGCAATGGTGTCTGTAGAGCGAGCTGCCGCTTTAAAACGCACTGACAGCTTGCCCGTTGAAAACCAGCTTTCTCCGAAAGCCAGCGTCATCATCTCTGAAACATAGGCCAGGATGAGCATGCCATGGGCAACTGTACCACCAAAAGCGGCGTGGGCGGCAAATGTCTCGTCAACGTGGATTGGATTGAAATCACCAACCGCTTCAGCATATCGGTTTACCTTGTCTTGTGTAAGCTGCCTCACCACTTTAGGTAGGGCATCCCCGGGCCGCAGTTTTAAGATTTCGGGTTTAGATAAGGTCATTTTCCCAAAAAGATTCCTAAATTGGTGAAACTAAAGTCATTTTCCCGGACAGAACTAATTGTTTGTCAGAATCAAAGGCATTAAATTCAATAACTAACATATTGAGCTTAGCGCGGCTCACCTTTTGGATAACCTGCGCCTGGCAATCTATGCGTGAGCCAATGGTTACTGGTTTGAGGAACTCTGCTTCTTGAGCAGCATGAATTGAGCCCGGCGGCAAAGATATGGACTCGAACATTGAGTTAAAAGCGTGGGAAATAATGGCTAAGGGCGGAACGAAACTCTCTTCTGCCGGTTGAGCTTCCACTGCCTCCTTGTATTTGGAGACAACTGAAGGCATCAGGCTATAACTAACGGTTGGAAACTTGTAACCCGACTTCAGCTCTTCATAGTCCATATTTAAATAGTTATTAACTTTACTTTATTTCTATCCGTGGGCTGTAGATTTCAGTGGCTATTTTCAAAATTATGAAAATACTAGGCAAAATTGAAAATCAGCGGTTAGTATATAGTGATGTCAAATGCTGCGTCAATATCGGTGGAAGAGGTACATTTGAACTTATCCGCTGCCGATGACGGAAGCAATGGCATATTCTTTGCTGTGAGACAGGCTGATGGAAAGTTCGTTTAAATTTAATTCCTTGGCTTTGTCTTGGGCTTGACCGTGCAGTTGAACTATGGGCTTGCCACTAGTATCGGCGAGGGTTTCGATTTCTCGCCAACTAATGCCTCTGGCGCCAGTACCCAAAGCCTTCATTACCGCTTCCTTGGCGGCAAAGCGAACGGCTAGGGCTGGAATTTGGTTACGGCAGATTTCAAGTTCAGTTTTGGTGTAAATCCGTCCGAGAAAGCGATTCCCCCAGCGGTTAACCGCCTTTTCAATTCGAGCTACCTCTATAATGTCAATGCCAATATAGTGCATAATTCTAAGCTTGGGCAGTTTATCAAATTGTGTGCCCAGATTATTTCGACCGAGTTAGGGCAAGATTATAAACTCTTCTCCCCTGGATGGCTAGTTTCTTAATCGCTCTTCTTTGCTTCTATGAGGGATATCGCTGGGAGACGAAGTTAGTATTATAATAACCACAGATATAATTTAGAAAAGGAGGGAAGAAGTGCTTGGGAAATATTTTGAGGAATTACAGGTGGGGGATGAATTTACAAGCCATAGGCGAACGATTACTGAAGCAGACATAGTACTGTTCACCTCTCTCACCGGGCTTCTTAATCCTCTGTTTACGGATGAGATATTCGCCCGGGAGAAGGGCCTTGGCACTCGAGTTGCCCCCGGGCCCCTGACCTTATGTTATGCAATAGGGCTTACCGATGAGCTTGTTTATCGTACGGTCAGCGCCGTTTTGGGCATCAATAATGTCAGGCTCACCGCTCCGGTAAGGCCCGGAGATACCATCTGGGTTAAGAGTACCGTTGTGGATAAGAGGGAAAGCACTTCCAAGCCCGACCGGGGACTGGGCACCTTGCATCATGAAGTTTACAACCAGCGGGGCGAGGTGGTCTGCACTTTCGATAGAACGCTGATGTTCCTTAAACGGCCTAAGGAGTAAAATTCCTTAAATCCAAGAAGCCTGATTTTGGTCAACTGGCCTTAGACAATTTCCCAATCCCTGTAACCCTGCCGAATGATGGACAGGTACTCCGGAGGAGGCTTCGTTGTTTCCGATTGCTCAACTTTAATGTAGGTTACAGCTTCTATAGGTTCGCCGTCCTCCGTTCTTACGATTACATTTAGACGGTTGTAGATGGTGGGATAGCCTTCATACTTATCCAGTAATTTCAGCTCCCTCTCCGAAATTTCGTAGATAGCTCCAGTGACTCGCTTCCCTTTATGTAGCCTGATGCTGGCGGTTCCGCCCCGCCATTTCCTTGACCACCCAGTAAATATTAGTTCGTAGTTGGGAAGTGTAGCTGTGAATTTAGGCTTACTGTTGGGGCAGCGTTGTAACATCTGCTCACGGCTGAGATTGGAAGCATAGGCAAAATAATACAATTCTATTCTCTCCTAACTAAGTACAACTTAATCAAGGTCAAGGGGATTGCGGCAGATACGGCACCTTTTTGTCCCCCTGAACACTTTGTAACCGCAGTAGGGACAATAGTAGCGTTTTTCCTCCTCTTCCATCCATTTCTCCGTCCCAAGTTCTCTCCGAGTCGGCACGGCACGCAGCATAACTCTCTTACCTACGGGGTAAGGAAAATCCATGATAAGTTTGCAGGGAAAATCATCGCATTCATGACATCCCTCTATGCCCTTCCCGGCGACGCAGGATTTGATGGGGCAGTTCTTGCAGAAAATGAACTGGTTATCTGACAGGCATCCTTCACATTTGATTTCGTCTACTGACACATTGTAAACGCTTGTTAATCTCTCCTTGAATTTGGGGTTGTTGTCTCTGTGAGCAATATAGACGCCACAGACACCACAATATAATCCACAAGGTGCTGCTAGGTCCCTTTTATTTCCCTCTTTTTCCGCCATATTGCTTCTTGATTCCCGCTATTTACATAAGTCCTCATTCACAGATTGGTGATTAGTCTTTAGCAAGCGCTAGATTAACTGTGGCCTGGGCGTGGAGCCGAGTTGTATCAAATAGGGGGACATCCACATCGCCGGGCTGGATGAGCAGAGGGAGTTCTGTGCAGCCGAGGATAATACCCTCAGCGCCCTGCCCAATTAATTTATTTACGATTTGAAGGCAACTGCGTTTCGAGGTGGCCTTGACTTTTCCCAGGCAAAGTTCATCATAGATAATTCGGTGGATGCCGATACGGCCAGCCTCGCTGGGGATGAGTACCTCGATGCCAAAGCGGCTCTTGAGCCTTTCTCGATAGAATGTTTCCTCCATGGTAAACCGTGTTCCCAGCAGTCCGACCTTCTGCAAGCCGCGTTTTTTAATGGCATTACCGGTTACATCGACGATGTGAATTAGTGGTAGGCCGGTTCCTTCTGCTACTGCATCGGCAACTTTATGCATGGTGTTGGTGCACAGCACTAGAAAATCGGCACCGGCGCGCTTGAGCGCGTTGCCTGCCTCAACGAGGATAGTGGCGGCATCATCCCAGCGGTTTTCGCGCTGGGCTCGCTCCACCTCATCAAAGTCCAGACTGAAAAGGACTAGGCGGGCTGAATGGAGATTGCCAAGCCTTTCGGCAACTAGCTCATTAATTACCCGATAATACTCTAATGTGGAGTTCCAGCTCATACCCCCAATTAATCCAATGAGTTTCATATTTCCCCTCTGCTATTTGGGCTTTATGTTAACGGCGTTGCACAGTCAACAAGTTGACTATTGCCGTTACCACCAATTTCATTTGTTCCTCATCTGCGGCATAAAACAGATGGCTGCCACATTTACAGTCGCTGCAACCAAAGCCGGGGATAGAAGCAAACTGGGAGCTGAGAGCCCGTGCGATAATGCATTCAGTTCTCTCCTCAGCCTCACAGAGGATTATAGCATTGATATGTGCTTTTTGTAGCAGGTAATCAATGTGCCAACGAGGTCTTTTATCTCTGCGGGAATGATGGCTTAATCTGGGCTTAAATCCACCCATTGCCGAGCCCACATAGGCGTAGTGGCCGCGGGAAAAATGAATATTTTGGAGCCCGCCCACTTTGATTGCTTGCCCTTTATAAAGTGCGATGATGAGGATGTAGCTTCCCTTCATTAGCATTTTCAAGCTTAATGGGTTATTCCTTAAAATGGTATAGTTAACCGAAATATGCGTTGCGCAATTGTTGGTGATATTCATGGTAATTTAGCTGCCTTCAAGGCCGTGCTTGAACATATAGAAGTCAAAGGTGGCGTTGATGAGATATGGTGTTTGGGTGATGTAGTGGGCTATGGGCCTGAGCCTCACGAGTGTCTTGAAATTTTGCGCACTTATAATCATCTTTGTGTAGCTGGCAATCATGATTGGGCGGCGGTGGATAAAATTGATACTTTAGATTTTAATCCCGATGCCGCTCAAGCTTGTCACTGGACGACTGAGCAGCTAACCCCCGAAGATGTAGATTACTTGGAGAATCTCCCTCTCACCCTTTGCCGAGGGGATTTTACGCTGGTTCATGGCAGCCCGCGCCAGCCCATCTGGGAATATGTATTATCAGTGAGTGTAGCTCAAGACAACTTTGCCTCCTTTGAAACGAGTTTTTGCCTTATAGGACATTCCCATATTCCGCTGGTTTTTGAATGTGTTGATGAGAACCTCTGTGTTTCAAACAGACTCCCCGCAGGGAGTGGATTGGAGCTTGGAGAGCATCGATTAATCATTAATCCCGGGAGTGTGGGGCAGCCACGTGATGGTGACCCTAGGGCAAGTTATATACTTTATGATGGTGAAGCCAGGATCATTTATCATTATCGCATTAAATATGATATTGCTGCCACTCAGCGAAAGATGGCGGAATGGGGTTTGCCCTTACCTTTAATTATGCGTTTGAGTTTTGGCAGGTGATTAAACGGTTCTTGCCTTGACAGGATATATCTTGGTTAGTAGTATTTGGCTGGGTCGTGCTAGGTGGGGAGCTAGCGGTGCCCTATGCCCGAAATCCGCTATAGCGGGGCTGAATTCCTGCTTGAGGTTTTTGTCTTTTGGGACTGCTCTTGTCAAGCGGCGTTGAGGGCTGGGTCTTGTGCGGCGGCGGGCTATGAACCCCGTCAGGTCCGGAAGGAAGCAGCGGTAAGTAGTGTTTGCTGGGTGCCACAAGGTTGCCTGGTCAGAGCTGGCTAACGAGGGTAAGCTGGAGGGCAGAATCGAGGGCAGGTGCACGACCCGTTATTAACTGGTCAAGAGAATTGGAATGAGAGCTATAGATGTTCATGTGCATCCGAGTACAGCTAGAGGGCAGCTATTAGTCGCCGAGGGGGAGGCTGGAGTCGAAGCGAGATACCGGCGGATGAAGCATCCGGTCAAGACTGAAGAGGAAATGGCTCGTGACTTTATTGAGCTTAATATAAAGGGACTAATAATAGCTTGGGATGCCGAAATGAGTACGGGATATCCGAAGGTAACCAATGACTATGTAGCTCAGTTGGCTAAAGATCATCCTCAAGCTTTTCTTGGAGCTTGGGCAATGATTGACCCGTGGAAGGGCAAAGCAGCCGTTCGAGAGCTGGAGAGAGCAGTTAGAGAGTTGGGCATGATTGGGCTTAAGTTTCAGCAGATTATCCAAGGGTTTTTCCCCAATGAGCGGTGGGTTTACCCCATTTATGAGAAATGCGTCGAACTTGGAATTCCAGTGCTGTTTCATACTGGTACTACTACATTGGGTGCGGGAATGGTTGGCGGTGGCGGCTATCATCTAAAATACAGCGAACCCATTCCTTATCTTGATGATGTTGCCGCTGATTTTCCAGAACTTACCATAATTGGCGCTCACCCCAGTTGGCCTTGGCAAGAGGAGATGATAGCAGTCTTGTTGCATAAGGCCAATGTCTATGCCGACTTGTCTGGCTGGGCACCCAAATATTTCCCCGATTCGCTGAAGCGCGAGATCAATGGGCGACTTCAGGATAAATTAATGTTTGGCTCCGATTACCCGGATATTTCTCCTCGCCGCTGGCTTGAGGAATTTGAGGCTGGTAACTATAAGCCAGAAGTAGTAGAGAAAGTTTTGTATAAGAATGCTCAGCGCATCCTCAAGCTGGCGCTGTAGGAGCCAGACTAGGTTCAAGTGAAAAGAAAGAAGCTGCCCGCGGCTCAACTTAAAGCGCTGCTTCATCAGTATGGGATTACAGCTAGGAAGAGCTTAGGGCAGCATTTCCTTATTGATGAGTCAGTGCTGGAGCAGATAGTTTCGGCTGCTGAACTCAATCCTGAAGACATCGTAATTGAGGTTGGCCCTGGTTTAGGTACATTAACCAAGCAACTGGCTGAGCACGTGGCTAAAGTTATTGCCGTTGAATTGGACTCTAAGTTGGTTGAGATGCTGAGGCGAGAATTGCCCCCTTTTTCTAATGTGAGCATTGTTAATGCCGATATACTTCAAATCACTCCGTCTCAGCTTTTTGGGAGGTATTTAGGCTTTTCTAAGGCAGTATCTGTCGGCAATTATAAAGTGGTGGCTAATCTTCCCTACTATATTACTTCACCGGTGCTACGCCACTTTCTTGAGGCCTCGTTAAAGCCTTCTCTAATGGTGGTGATGGTGCAGCGGGAAGTGGGGGAGGCCATAGTTGCCGGCGAAGGCAAAATGAGCTTGCTTAGTATCGGCGTTCAGTTTTATAGCAAACCAACTATTATGGCCCGTGTATCAGCCAAAAGTTTCTATCCACCACCTAAAGTGAATTCGGTTGTGTTACGCCTTGACCTTTATTCAAAACCTGTTGTTGAAGTAACTGATATTCCCGGTTTTTTTGAGGTAGTGGGCTGTGGTTTCAGGTCACCTCGTAAGCAATTGCGTAATTCTCTAGCTCGAGGGTTGGAAATGTCTCCTGGTGAGATTGACCTGCTGTTAGAAGAGGCTGGAATAGAGGGCAAGCGGCGGCCTGAGACGCTCAGCCTCGAAGAATGGAGAAAATTATGGGAAGTTTTAGTTTCACCTAAAAAGGGGCATCATGCTGACTGCTTTAGCACCAGCTAAGATTAATCTTGTCCTTGAAGTTCTGGGCAGACGCAATGATGGCTATCACGAGATTCTCAGCATCTTTCACGCCATAGACTTGTGTGATATTCTGGTTTTTGAGTTGGATGAGGGAATCTCTTTGAGGTCTAGCGAGCCAAGCTTGGAATTTGAGGATAATCTTGTGATGAAGGCTGCCAAATTGCTCAAGGAGACCACCGGTTGTCGGTGGGGGGTAAGGATTAAACTCGAAAAGCGCATTCCTTGGGGAGTGGGGTTGGGTGGTGGAAGCAGCGATGCAGCCAGCACCCTTTGTGGGCTCAATCAGCTTTGGGAGTTGAGGTTACCAACCTCTGAGTTGGCAAAGTTAGCTTCAAAGTTGGGGTCGGACGTTAGCTTTTTTGTCTACGGCGGAACGGCGTTGATGGGGGGAAGGGGGGAAAAACTAATTCAATTGATAACCCAACCGCTAACTTACTTTGTTTTGCTTATACCGCCGTTGCCTAGAATGCCACAAAAGACGCGACAAGTCTATGCTAACTTGCGTGTTGACCATTTTACTAAGAGGCAATTCATTGTTAGAGCCCTAGGCTCTTTAGTTCAACATAAGTGTATAAATTGTTCATTCTTATTTAATGTTTTTGAGGGGGTAGCCTTTGAGCTTTTCCCGGGACTGAATGAATATTGGGAGCGCTTTAGGGAGGCTGGTGCTGCCAGCGTTCATTTGGCTGGCTCCGGCCCTACCCTTTTTACTATGTTTAGTAATGAGCAAGAGGCCAGGGAACTATATCAGCGACTTCAAAATTGGGGGTTAGAATCTTATCTTGTGCGCTCCTTCTCGGCGGATAAGGCGAACAAATTTGAGTTTATGAAAGATAAGTGAGATGGCTGAAGTAGCTAAAGAGAGAAGATGGCTTAGGACAACGGCCTTTATTATCTGCATTATCGCTCTTAGCGTGGGCCTGGTTTATTTACTTCACTCTCTTGAGATGTATCTCGAGGTGTCTCTGGAGGGCTTTGCCCCATTGGCTTATCTGATTGTTTTTGCGGCCACTTTATTGAGCAGTGCCACTATCATTGTTCCGGCTCCGGGCGTAGC
Organism: Dehalococcoidia bacterium; assembly: GCA_030620975.1. Classification (GTDB taxonomy): domain Bacteria; phylum Chloroflexota; class Dehalococcoidia; order GIF9; family JAUXIO01; genus JAUXIO01. The sequence continues at coordinate 25,532 of JAUXIO010000005.1, forward strand.
CATAATGATAGCTGCCGCAGCGAAGTGGGATCCAGTTTTGGTGGCTCTGGTAGCTAGTGTAGGCGGGACACTGGGTGAGCTCACTGGTTATTATGCCGGCCATTTGGGAACGAGGCTGATTATCAGGGAATATCCCAGAGGGTATTATCAGGCTGTGGGCTGGATGAACCGTTACGGGCTTTGGGCCGTCTTTTTCTTTGCCCTGTTTCCGTTTCTCATCTTTGACCTAATTGGGATAGCTGCTGGCGCCTTGAGGCTGCCGTTGTGGAAGTTTTTATTGGTTTGCTGGGGAGGGCGTTTGCCTCGCTCTCTTTTTGAGTGTTTTGCCGGGATGGGACTTTTTCGCCTTTTCTTCCCCTTATGGTTGGGATAGGTTAGCTGTTGCCAGCAAGCCAGCTGCGAACTAATTCCTCCTCTTGTTTCTTGGTCTTTACCCTTCCGTTTAATTTTGCCACATGCAATATTTGAAGGATTCTGCCCAGTTGCGGTCCGGGAGGGACGCCCAATCCTTTAATGGCTTCACCATTGAGGAGTGGCTTGACATAATGTAATTTATTTAGATATAGTTGTAGCTGCTGATTTATCACTGGCGAGTCTGAAGCTATGGCATTAGCTTGAACAGCCTGAGACGTATAGTTGTGAAGTAGCTGATAGACATCGCTGGGTTTTAAATGCGGCTTGGCTAAATCGGGGAGCTGAGCTTTAAGATTTAGGGCGTGACGCATTGCTTGAGCCGATCTCTTGGGGAAGTTGAGGCGATAAAGGAACTGCTCGTTTTCCTCCTTGCTAAGTGGGTAAATGAGGATGCAGAGATAGAGAGTAAGTATCTGACTTGGCTTAGCTAATTGACGCACCTGTTCAAACTTGTTGGCCAACCAGCCATTGCCTTTGAGGGATGGGTGTAATTGCTTAAGTACTCTCAGCTCATCAGCCCGTTGAATTGCAGGTTCTGGGCGGTTTTCTTTCAAGATTAGTTCCAACTCATGTCTTATTCTGTTGCCGCTTATGGTATTAATCATGGAGACATTGCGTTGGAGCAACTTGGCGGTGTTTGACTCCAGCTGGAATCCTAACCGTTGCTCATAGCGAAGAGCGCGGAAAATTCTGGTGGCATCATCTACGAAGCTTCGCTGATACAGAATGCGAATGAGGCGATTTTCAAGGTCATTCTTACCATTATAAGGGTCAATCAATTCTCCGTAGCGCTCGGGGGTGAGGCAGATAGCCATGGCATTAATGGAGAAATCTCTCCGAATAAGGTCGTCAATAATTGTGCCCGGTATCACCATGGGCAGCGCTCCCGGTTTGGCATAGGTCTCAAGTCGAGCGGTGGCTAAATCAAGGCTAAAATCTGTGTAGCTAAGCTTCGCGGTACCAAAGCGAGGATGAACCACTAGCTTTACCCGACTGGTCTCTGCTAGGCATTTAGCCAATTTTAGGGCGTCACCTTCAACTACTAGGTCAAGATCGAAGTTTGGTCGTTGTAAAAGCAGGTCGCGCACTCCGCCGCCGACGAGATATAGTCTTTGTCCCAGCTCCTCAGCTTTTTCTCCGGCTTCCTTCATCAATTTCAAAAGCCGCAAGGGTAAATGTTCTTCAATCTCTGAGGAAAGGTTAATTGAGCACATTATTTTAAGGCCAGTCAAATTATAGCACGGATTAAGCTGAATTCATCAGTTCAACACATTTTGACTCTGAAGCAGTGAGCCAAGTATAATTGGATTTCAGAATTTAATTGGCAATTTGATGGGGAGAAGAAATTGAGTTGGACAAAGGAGAGTCTGCAGGAGCTGGTTAAAGCAAAAGTAGCTGACCGCTTGTTTGTCAGCGTTTCTAATAGGGAGCCGTATATTCATACATTCTCCAACGATGGCATTCGCTGCAGTGTCCCTGCTAGCGGCTTGACTGTGGCCCTTGACCCGGTGATGCGGGCTTGCGGGGGCGTTTGGGTGGCTTGGGGTAGTGGTGATGCTGATAGAGCGGTGGCGGATGAGCGAAGTAGAATTGAAGTCCCGCCCGAGGCGCCACAGTACAGTTTAAGGCGGGTTTGGCTTACTAAGGAAGAGGAGGACGGTTATTATCTTGGTTTCTCTAATGAAGCTCTATGGCCTTTGTGCCACGTTGTTTATGCCCGTCCCACCTTTAATCAAGCTGATTGGGATATTTATAAAAGGGTTAATCAGCTTTTTGCTGAGGCAGTTTTGGATGAAATCGGCGATAGAGAAGCCTTCATTTTCATCCAAGATTATCATTTAGCGCTCTTATCTCGATTGATAAAAGCCAAAAACCCTAAGGTGATTACTGCTCAGTTCTGGCATATTCCATGGCCTAGTGCTGAGATCTTTCGAATTTGTCCCTGGCAGGAGGAGATTCTAGACGGACTTCTTGGTAATGACCTTCTTGGTTTTCATGTTGCTTATCATTGTCGTAACTTTCTGGAGACCGTTGATCGCACCTTGGAGTGCAAGATCGATTATGAAGGCTCTACAGTGAGTCGGGGCGGCGGAACTACACTGGTCCATCCCTTCCCCATCAGCGTTGATTTTGAGCGAATAGGGCAAGATGCGGCCGGAGGCGAAGTAATACGAGAGATGCAGAATATTCAACGCAGATGGGGATTAAGCGATAAATTCGTTGGCGTCGGCGTCGATAGGCTTGATTATACCAAGGGCATCTCGGAGAGGCTTAAAGCTCTGGATAAGTTTTTTGCCAAGTATCCCGAGTATCAAGGTCGGGTAGTCTTTTTTCAGCTCGGAGAACCAAGCCGCATACACATAAAGAAGTATAAAGAACTGAATGCTGAAGTTGATGATTTGGTTGAGGAGATTAACTGGAAATATCAATCTGGTAACTGGAAGCCCATAATCTATGTTAGAGAACATCTCTCTCCAGCTCCCCTGTTGGCTTTCCAGAGGCTAGCAGATTTTTGTGTAGTAAGCTCGCTTCATGATGGAATGAATTTGGTGGCTAAGGAGTTTATTTCCTCGAGCGTTGATGGGAAGGGAGTTCTTATTCTCAGTCGTTTTACTGGTGCTGCGAGAGAGCTAACTGATGCCCTTCTAATAAATCCTTATGCTATTGACGAATTTGCTGAGGCGATAAAAGAGGCTATTGAGATGCCTGAAGAAGAGGGGCAAAGGAGGATGGCTAGACTCCGGGAGATAGTGCAGCAGAATAACATTTACTGTTGGGCGGCGGGGATTATATCTGAGCTGGCCAAATTTGAGTTTGCTAAGGGTTAGCTTTTTATGCAGCATCTTTTTAAAGTGTGGGGTGAAGTTGCCTCTCGCCTTAAATCGGCAAAGCATATCTTGCTCATTTGTGATTATGATGGTACGCTAACTCCCATTGTGGATAGACCGGAGTTGGCAATCCTTTCTGAGAAGACGAGAAGGTCGCTCCACACTTTGGCTAGGGACCGTCGTTATACCGTCGGGGTCGTAAGTGGCAGAGCCTTGCCTGACCTTAAAAGCAAGGTAAAAGTAAAAGGCATATTCTATGCTGGGAACCACGGTCTAGAGATAGAGGGCATAAGTTCGAGTTTCTTAAGCCCAGTTGCCGAGGAGCTGAGACCTCTGGTTCAGGTTCTTGGTCAAGTATTATCTATTGCCTTGGGTGGTATTAAGGGAGTCTTTGTTGAAGATAAAGGATTGACTCTGAGCGTGCATTACCGACAGGTTGTTGATGAGTTAGAAGAAAGTAAGGCAAAGCGTGCCTTCGATGGAGTTGTAGCTCCATTGCATAACTTAGGAAAAGTGCAAGTTACCCGTGGTAAGAAAGTTTATGAGATAAGACCGCCCACAGATTGGAACAAGGGCAAAGCTATAACCTGGCTTCTTGCCAGATGCAGAGGTGCTGGTAAGAAGGGTGGAGCATTGCCCGTATTTCTGGGAGATGATTTAACTGATGAAGATGGTTTTAAGGTGGTGAAGGAAATGGGCGGCATTTCTATTTTTGTGGGCGAAGAATACCCTAGATCAATGGCATATTATTTCTTGGATTCACCGAGACAGGTGAATGAATTCTTAGAGAAGTTAATTAGGTTAAAGTAGGGAGGCTTAATTGGTGGTTGATTGGCTAGTTCAGAATTGGCTTTCTATAGCTGTACCCTTGCTTGTTTTTCTTGCTTTCTTTATGGCAGCCGTCTGGTTGAGGGGGGTTGCTTATGATGCCTTTGATAGGTGGGTAGCGAAGGCGAGGTGGGAGGGGAGTCAGCTGTTTGTTGATAGCACACGACGCCCATTTCTTTACTGGTGCCTTATGTTGGGTGCTTATATTGCTGTACAAGTTTCTGTGCTATCCCCGGAAGCTAAAGCCCTAGCTGGCAGAGTATTGGGCAGCCTTTTTGTCATCTCCTTATCTTGGGTAATTGCCCGCCTTAGCGAGGGGATGCTTAAGCTTTACTTGGCTAAATTGAAAGCACCACCGCCGCCAACTGCCTTAGTAATAAATATTGTCAGGGTTACCATTGCCGTCGTTGGCGTGTTGATATTGCTTGATATCTGGGGTGCGCCAACTACCCCGATTATCCTAGTTTTGGCTGCTGCAATTGTGTTTCTTGCTCTGGCCTTTCGAGATATGGTGCCCGATTTTTTCTCAGGTTTTCAGTTGGCTCAAGGGGAGCATATTAAGGTGGGGGACTTCATAAAGTTAGAATCGGGAGATCAGGGTTATGTCGCTGAAATAACTTGGAGAAATACTCGCATCAAGACCCTTGACGGCAATCTTATTCTCATACCTAATTCGCGGTTGATTCAAAGTACGGTTGTTAATTATGGGTATCCACTTAAGAAGGCGAGTGAGCCCTTTCGCTTTCAGGCTCGGCTCCATCTAAAGGAGCTGACCGGGCTTAGGGCGAGCAATTTACCCGAACTGGTTGATATATTAAGACGAGCCCCAGACTCGGTGATTTATTATCACACTCACCATTTCTTAGAGGAGCATCAATACTTGACTCCGGAACCGGCTAATGATTTTGCTTTGTGGGTAGGTGATGTTCTCGGTGATGAAGTTTTGAGTGAGAAATTAGCTAGCATAGATACCTTTGAATTTGTCACTATTGGAGCCTTGAAGAGGCGGATTATTGATGTTATTGATGAATATTTGGCAGAAAAAACAGATGGACGAACTGCACCTGAAGGGAGAGAGTTTCATTTTATCAGGTCAATAAGTGTGGTATTGCCTACTTCCTACGTTGCTCATGATTTCAGGGAGTTTGTAGAAATTTTGAGAAAAATTTCTATTGATTCACTTTACTTCCACATTTTTGAAGCGAAGCTGAGGCTTCAGAAAGGGGTCAATGATTTTTCTATCTGGATAGAGGATTGTCTTGAGGAAGGCGATTTGGCTGCAAAAATTGCCCGCCTTGACCCATATACCTATACTTTAGAAGCCCTCAGGTCAACGATAATTCAGCTAATTGAGAAGCGGATTAAATAGGGGGAATTTCGTTGGAGATCGAACTCTTTCGGCAGTCTAAGGCAACTATAGGGGATTATGAGCCAATTGTTGGCAGGAGCACTATTGAAGAGCTGAGAGTGCTGGCTGACAAATTATCCGGCAAGATTATTCAGAATATAAATTCTACTGCCACCGGTGGGGGTGTGGCTGAGATTCTGGAGCATTTGGTGCCCTTGTTAAATCAGCTTGGCGTGGATACCAGATGGCAAGTTATGCAAGGTAGTGACGAATTTTTTGAGGTGACTAAGAAATTTCATAATGCTCTTCATGGCAAAAGTGAGAGCATTTCAGATGAGGATTTCTCCCTATTTTTGGAGGTGAGCCGAAGAAATTTAAATGAATTGAGTTTCTTTGGAGACCTCATTTTTATCCACGATCCTCAGCCAGTAGCTTTAATAAGTAAGAAAAAAGAAATAGGCAGAAGGTGGTTGTGGCGCTGCCATATTGATGCTTCAAACCCCGATAAACGAGTGTGGGATTTCTTAAGAGGCTTCGTCGTTGATTATGACGCTGCTGTCTTCTCGGCACCCAACTTCGCTCAGCGGCTCCCCATTCGTCAGTTTTTGATTTCACCTTCTATAGACCCTCTGAGTGATAAGAATAAGGAGCTCTCCTCGAAAACAATTGATTCCGTGTTGGCAAAGTATGGCTTAACTTTGGACAAGCCCATGATCGTTCAGGTTTCCCGCTTTGATCGACTTAAGGACCCTTTGGGAGTGATACGAGCTTTTGAAATGGCGAAGAAGAGCGTAGAGTGTCAGCTTGTTTTGGCTGGTGGCACGGCTGCTGATGATCCCGAATCAGAAGTGGTGCTTGACGAGGTAAGAGAGCGAGCTGAGGGGAGTAAGGACATTCACGTCTTGTTGATACCCCCGGGAAGTGATATTGAGATCAATGCTTTACAAAGGGCAGCTACGGTAGTTCTGCAGAAGTCTTTGAAAGAGGGTTTTGGACTTACCATAAGTGAAGCTCTATGGAAAGGCAAACCCGTGGTAGCCAGCGCCGTTGGCGGGATACCATTGCAGATTCACAACAAGCTAACTGGGCTTCTTTGCCACACCGTGGAGGGTGCAGCTTATGCCTTGAGGCAACTCCTGAGCAATCCACAATATGCTCGACAACTTGGTGAAAATGGCAGAGAGCATGTAAAACAGAATTTCCTGATAACCCGCCACATTAAGGACTATTTGCTTCTGTTTTTGTCTCTAGAGCACCCTGAAGATGTATTTTATTTGTAGACTTAACCTTCACTTAGGGTATTATCAAGTATTTTCTTAAGTTCTGACTTTGATTTTAGACCAACTATTTGTTTTATCGGTTTACTGTCTTTGAATATCAAAAGGGTCGGGATGCTCATAATGCCATATTTTGTAGCTAGGCGTGAATTTCCATCCACGTTGACTTTGGCAAAGTTTACCTTCCCTTCATATTCCTGAGCTAGCTCTTCGATAGTTGGGGCAACGGCAAGGCAGGGAGCGCACCAAACCGCCCAAAAATCTACCAGAGTTGGCTGCTTTGAATCCAAAACGAGCTGCTGGAAGTTAGTCTGATCTACAATTGCCGGCTTGGTCATTAGTTTTATCCCCCCCTTGATGAAATGACTTACATTCTAGAAGTTAAATAATTATAAGGGATTAGCTAAATAACTTGCAAAGAGCTTTTTGGGTTGACTTGTAAATTATAGGGCAAAGAGGTCAATGGCATTTTTTGTAGTTTGGTTGCCGATTATAGCCGGGCTAAGCCTCTTAAGTTCAGCAGCAGCTTTTAGACTTCTCAGGACATCTGCGGGTTGAGACCGGTATTTTATTTCTCTCCCGTAGACAACTGGGCAATCTGTTTCTAAGAGCAGCCTATCTAGAGGAATTTCTTTGATGGCTCTCCTGTGTTCCTCATGGTATTCGGCAGCCGGAGTTGCCGAGATGAAATAGGCGGCATTGATTATATCCTTGAGCACGCTGGAAAAGCCAGTGAACCAGTGGAAAACAACCTTTTCAACTCCAGTCTCACTGGCTAGTTCAAAAGCGTCCTTCCAAGCATAGCGGCTGTGGATTATTGCTGGCCTTTGATGTTTCTTGGCTAATCTCAAAAGGCGGCTAAAGACATCTTTCTGTAATTCTTTAGACGCCACTTTTATCACTCTCTTGTCATAGTCTAAACCAATTTCGCCTATAGCTACAGCATTGGTAACATTTTTCTCTATGAATTTCAAGTTATCATCGATTTGGGAAGATTTCAGTTTACCCAGCTCCCAGGGGTGTAAACCTAAAGCGGGATAAGTAAAGGTGGGGTACTTTTGGCAAATCTCAATTATCTTCTGGTTAGACTGGCAATTTGAGCCGACGGCGATGATGGCAATGATTCCAGCTTCTTTAGCTTTATCCAAAGCTAAATTAACATCGTCAAGTTCATCAAGATGGGCGTGGGTATCAATCAGCTTAAGCGGTTTGGGGCTTTCCATTCTTACTCTTTCTCAATATATTCAATTCTCTTGGCTAGTGCTGGATTTGTTTTTCTCTGCTCCCATATCATATTGTGGCGGGTTTTTAAGTTTAGCTTCTACTCTCGGCAGTGTGTGCTTCACTTCCTCTTCAGACAGCCCACATTTTTGGGCTATATTTTTTGTTGCCATCTCCGTGCCTGTGATAAACCCATTGCGAAGCAGATAGATTTCCTGTTCCCAGGGAGGGATATCTCTCTCATCTAACTCAATTAAATTGACTATTTCTTCGTGCTGCCTGGCGAGCACTCGTATCTGGCTTGACTCATCTTGTAGGGCTTGAGCATAATCTGAGATGGCCTCTCTCTTCCTCCCCTTATTCTCATAACATACGGCTTGGTTGAAGTAGAATCGGGCGTTTTGCGGGTATAGCTTTATTGCTTGGTTGTAGCATTTTATGGCTTTATCAAGTTCTTTGTGGTTGGAAAGGCGTATTCCCGCCTCCAAATGGCGGTTACCTAAAACATAATATGTTATGGCGCTAACACACTTCTGAGGCAAGCTATCTATATCGCTTACCATTTTCAGCTCCCCCCAGTCTATGTCTTTTAGCTCCCATTTATTTTTTCTCTTAACCCGCACTCCTATTCTCAAGTGAGTGATGTTACTTGAGCCGTACCATAGGTCGGGAAATAGCTGTCTTCCGTCGGCAAGTCTAACCAGATTAATGTAGTGGGGGACATATCTGCCTCTATTGTCTATGGTTACCTCGATGGTACCTATATCTAAACCAAATTTCCGTCCGAGGAGAGTTAGCAGTTTAGTATAGCCCAGGCAATCGGCATAGCCTTGATTTAAAACTTCACCGAGCCGAAAAAGTCTGCCTCGCTTGACATTTGCCCTGACTGCGTTGTAGAGCCAGTTGGTCGTAATTAGCTCGGCCTTGGCTTTCTCTTCGCTGGATTGCATTTGACTGAGTATTTTGTTTACTTGCTGCTCAAGTTCCTTTACGGTTAGCTCGCTAACTTCACCCTTTATGGGCAGCTCAGGAATGTTGGGCAGAGACCATTGATCTAGCCTTTTGTCTATTTCATCGGGTGTTATCTTTTCTAATCTGGCTGGCATTGTTTGGCAAAGAGGTAGTTTGACCTGTGACTAATAATTTGGTTTGTTGCTGGCTCTCTAGGCGTTCTTTTCGTTCAGCATCTTTTTGTAATGCTCCAGACCTAATTCGGTCGGCTTATATTGGTAGAGAGAAAGCATGCCGCCTGTTTCCGTGGTAATTAGACCTGCTGATAGAAGTGCCTTTATGGATACTTCTGTGAAGTAGCCTGCGAAGGGGAGGTGATGATCGGGCACTGCTTTACTAGTTGCTTCATATTCCTTGCAAATGCTGCTCAGGATTCTTGCCGGCTCCTCTCGTAGATTCCTCAGGAGCTCTTGCATAGGCTGTGTCTTGCTAATTATGGCAACAAAGTCTTCAAACGCACTCATCTTCATTTATTGGGGCTGAAGTAATAATGGCCTTACCTTTTATTTTAATATGAAGGTAAAGGTCACCTGGCCTTTCCCCTCCCTTCAGCCCCATCTCCTTTAACTTTATTTTTGTGCCCTCAGTGACGCCCGCGGGCACTTTGACTATGAGTTTTCCTTTCTCTTTACCCCTTTTGTAGTGGATTTTTTTCTCGGTTCCAGTAGTGGCTTCCCGCTGGGAAACTATGAGTTTGTGGTGCAGGTCCAGCGTAGTGTCTTGTAGAGGCAGGTCTTTAATCCCCAGCATTCTCTTTAAGGCGAATCTGGTCATCTTGCCCATGAGCCTTAGCCAGAGAGGCGGTTTCCCCTTTGAATAAGGGGCGTAAGTTGCGGAAGGCTGACCGGGGTAGTTCCTTGGATTAAACCAGAAGGGCTGCTGTTTCATTTCACCGGGGCCGGCAGTGAAAGTAAATGTGAAACCTCGGCCACCAAAGAACAGGTTATCGGCGAATTCTTTATCGAATCTCAGTCCGGCCTCTGCAAACATCCTTGCTAATTCCTGAAATAGATATGGATTGGCGAAGGCGTCTCTGAAGACCTGTTCTTGGCTGTAGAATTGTCTGCCCGCGTATTGTGAACCGTATTCGGCTCCGACGAAGCCGGCTTTCCTCATGTTGTCGTAGTCTTGCCTTTTTACTTCATCCCCGAGCACGGCATAAGCTTCGTTTATCTTCTTAAACTTCTCCTCAGCCCATTTCTCGTTCCCTCGGTTTTTGTCCGGGTGATATTGCAAGGCAAGCTTCCTGAAGGCGTGCTTTATCTCCTCTTGGCTTGCCCTTTCCGATATTCCGAGTATGGAATAATAATCTTCCATATTGCTATATCTCATCGTCCTTGGTTCTCTTTATAATGAAACTGTGAAATAATGGAAGTTCTAAAAAAGCATTATATGATTATCTTTTGGCTGAAGACAAGAACGGGAGTATCCCTTGGTTGCTGTTATTGCTCTTTGGGTAAATTAAGAGGGGTTATGGTGGTAGAAGCTTTTAACTCAGTGTAATAAAAGGTGGATTGGGAAACAGGTGAGAGATGGTTAGTGTTGAGCTTGTTCCAAGCCTGTCTTCTTGCGTGGAAACTGTAGCCAAGAAAGAATATTGGGAAGGGGTGAAGGGATATCTTCAGCTGGGAGAGAGAGATGACAAGCTTGAGCAGAGGCTTGAGCTCCTTAAGGCCTTTCTGGAGACGGCTAATTTCAGAGAGCTTCGGCACGAAAGCGAAAAGTACTTGCTGGAAGGGAAAAGCGTCAAATTCATACTATATTTCGAAGAGGGGAAATTGATATATAAGCTCCAGGTGGAATAGTAGCTGTGGCGGTTTACATTTTGGTTAGTTAATTTAGGGCTTGCTAAAGGCTCTTCTTATATCGGCATGCAGAGCATTATCAAATTTTTCCACAGCTTCGCGTCTGATTTTATTGAGTTCCCCTTGTTTTTCTTCGAATTCTGCTCTTGAATAAAGTTTCTCGGGATGTGAAAAAATATCATCTACATATCTTATTGCTCTTGGCACCTTAAAGCCCGTAGGTGAATCTACCCAATCTTCGAGCCCACCTCTTAGCAGGGAATCTAATATAGCCAAGGTGAATTCCAATCTTATATCTTTGTAATGTATTCCTTCACCCACTCCCCCCGTATTTATTATGTAGTAGTTCATGCGAGGGAGGCCTCTCAATATTTCGTAAAATTTATTTGCATGCTCTGCCTTATTACCGGCTACAAAGGGGTCGTAGAAGAACTCACTTTTAATCTTTCCCGCCTGGGTCGGGTCGCCCGCTGAGGATTCCATTGATTGTCCCAGGACCATAAGACCGGTTGCTTGCTCTAAAGTCAATTTTGATATGGCGGGGATTAATGGACCTCTGGTGATGAGAATTAGATTATCAATCCTGTCAACATCGATATAAGGGCTGGCGTGCATAAAATCCTTTCTGTGTATAACCGCCCTCCCATTTGACGTTCTTTCGAAGTTGTAAAAGTCGAAGTCGCCGTCTTCTGCCATATAGACATTTTCACACAGGGTATCCGGTTTTAATAGGCCGTAAAATATTTCGCTTTGTTCTCCCGGATTTACATTCTCTGTTTTTACAAATACTCCTCCAGCTTCGAAACCATAAAAAGAACCATCGGGCATGAGAGTTCCGCCGTCATCCTGAATAAGCCAGGATTTTTCCCTTCCCTTTCTTGCCAGAATTTTACAGGTTGTGGTTGTTTTTCCATTTGCACTTAAAGCGATAAGTAACGTTCTAACAGTTCTATAGTCCCCATGCACTGACTGGAGATAGTCCTCTCTGCAACCTGCGTGCAGGAAGATTCCCCCTCTTTTGGTTTTTGCGGTCCAATCTTCTGCGGTGAAAACTCCCTTTTTGTATTCACCTATATAGTTGCTGTTCCTGGCTATTTTAATAACCCTTCCATTATCCAGCATGGCCAATCTTATGGTGACGTCTTTTTGAGGAAGCGGTTTGGATTTATTAGATTCAAAAGCCTCATCGGCGAACATTAGAATTTCATATGTTGCCTGCTCAATCCTCCTTTTTACCGGCAAAAAAAGGTTCTTTCCACCGTAGGCAACATGGGCGAATCGCTCGGGAACAATTAACCTAATTATTGTATTACTGTTTTCATTGCCCACGATTCTATCAATGGAGATTAACCTTTCCTTAGCTAAAGCTTTTTCGCATTGATTCAATAATTCCAATTCTTCTTCGCCGAAGGGATGGTCAACGCTGTTCTCGGTAAACATTGCCGCTCTGGAAGTGGGCTCGCTTTCAGCAACAAAATTTCCATAAATCGTTTTTCTGACTTCAGGCTCGTTTTGCATGAGTAATTTCAATTCCTCATCAGATGGATTATCTTTCAGCCTGTTTTCCTTTGTTGCCTTTTTTCTGATTCTTTCAGTGGTTTGTGCGAATTGCTCTAAATCAAACTTTACCATTATGATTTCCTCTGCATTTATTCTGATAGTCTAAAGCGAGGACAACTCTTTCCCCTTAAAGGAGAATGGAGAGTGCCTGTGCCTAAGCAGTATAGGGCTTTCTGCTGCTAAGTATTCTACATCACTCAGCAACTCTTTTTCAATGATATGTGCTCGTTCATATAGCCGGCGGGGCGTCGCCTTCTTCTTTGTCATTGCGAGCCGAAGGCGTGGCAATCACCATGCGTTGCTGAAGATTGCTTCGGCACTTTGTGTCCGCAATGACAAAAGAGAGCATGATAGCATGAGCTGGAAAATGGCTGTTTGTGAGTACCTAATAACATGCTTTTGAGCATTGGATTATTACTTGTAGGGTGTGCCCGAGTTGCGGCGGGGTTGACAGAGTTTTTCTGGCAGTGTATAGTATTCGGTAAACAGTTTCCTATTGCCGTTTATAAATTGTTGAGAGAATATTGTAATGGGTTTTGAGAACCAAGGGATTGAGAGGAAGACGCTTTCCATCTTAAGGATTCTCAGCGATTCCCGAGAACCGCTGGGAGCCAGGGTTATCGCTTGCCGCTTGAAAGACCATGGAATTGAGCTGGGCGAAAGGGCAGTAAGGTATCACCTCAAGCTGATGGACGAGCGGGGTTTAACTCAACTTGTGGGCCGGGATGGTCGTTTGATCACTGAGCAGGGGGTTGAGGAAGTAAAGAGCGCACTGGTCAGAGACAAGATTGGTTTTGCCATTTCCAGGATTGAACTACTTGCCTTCCGCGCCAGTTTCAATTGGGATAAACGCGCTGGTTTAGTTCCGGTTAACATCTCTTTTTTCCCAAAGGGGAAGTTTAGCAAAGCACTACGGGCAATGGCGCCCGCTTTCAAGAAGGGACTTTGCGTGAGCGACTTGGTGGCGGTGGCCGCTGAGGGAGAAAAACTGGGGGAATTGGTTGTTCCCGAGGATAATGTAGGCCTGGCTACCATTTGCAGCCTTGTTGTAAATGGCACCTTGCTTAAGGCTGGAGTTCCCATAAACTCCAGATTTGGGGGTACACTTCAGATTCGAAACCACCAACCCCTTCGCTTTGTGGAAGTCATTCACTATGCTGGTTGCTCTGTTGACCCTTCGGAGATGTTTATCAGGGCTAAAATGACTTCCGTCATGGAGGTAGCTAAGAGCGGTGAAGGGAAAATACTTGCCAACTTCCGGGAAATACCGGCACTATGCCGACCCATAGCTGAGGAGGTAGTAGCTGGATTGAAGGAGGCTGGATTGGGAGGGTTGCTCTTGATGGGGAATACCAGCGAGTCGGTATGTGAAATTCCCGTGGAACTTAATAGAGTTGGAATGGTCCTTCTTGGAGGCCTGAATCCGGTGGCTGCTGCCGAAGAAGCTGGCATAGAAGCTGAGAACTATGCTATGAGCACCGTTATGGAATATCAAAATTTAATCAGAATTGAGGAGTTGTGAGATGAAAGAGATAAGAATTATACCCTGCTTGGATGTCAAAGAGGGAAGAGTGGTCAAAGGGGTAAATTTTGAAAATCTCAGGGATGCCCGAGACCCAGTGGAAGCGGCATCAGCCTACTGCCGAGAAGGTGCCGATGAACTTGTCTTCCTTGATATCTTCGCCACCGTGGAGAGTAGGAAGACTAGGTTGGAATGGGTCAGAAAAGTATGTGAAGTAGTTACTATACCCTTTGCCGTAGGTGGTGGCATAGGCAGCGTTGAGGATATGAAGGTTTTGCTTGATATCGGTGTGAACAAAGTCTCCATAAATACTGCCGCCGTCAGGAATCCCGACCTTGTAGCAGGGGCAGCTAAGGAGTTCGGTAGCGACAGGTTGGTAGTAGCTATTGATGGGAAGAAGAATCCACCGGATAGTGGGAGCCCTCGCTTAGAGGTAGTAGTGAGGAGTGGGAGTGAAGCTATGGGCATGGAGCTTGTTAGCTGGGCAAAACGGGTAGAGGAGTTGGGAGCCGGTGAGATTTTACTCACCAGCAAGGATGCAGATGGAACAAAGGAAGGATATGATTTAGAGATGACCAGGGCAGTGGCTGAGGCGGTTGGAATACCGGTAACTGCCTCCGGGGGAGCCGGGAAGTTAGAGCATCTCTATGACGCCGTCACAATTGGAAAAGCATCAGCGGTTCTGGCGGCTTCAATTTTCCACTTCAGGGAAATTTCAATATCGCAAGCTAAGCGATACCTAAAAGATAGGGGTTTACCAGTTAAAACACAAAAAATGCAAGGAGGTGACCAGTGTCTTTAAGTAAACCGAATGCAAGCGCAGCTACAGGAACTAGAAACAGAGTTTCACCCTCACCTTCTTCGGGGATGTGTGTTACCTGTCTTGATGGATGTCTTGGCCTGTGTGGGGTGGGTAAGTCTGCCCTGAGGGGGAGAGAGGCACTCTATCCCCAACCTTTTGGTAGGGTTACTGCTGGTTCCGAAAAGGATTATCCTATAGACTTTTCCCACTTTAACATTCAAGGCTCCTGTGTGGGCGCTGTGGGAGTAGAAGCTGACTCGGATAAGGCGCTTTTCCCAGCAGTTGATGTTTCTACAGAAGTTGGCAGGGAAGGTAGGAAAATAAGGATGAAAATTCCCTCCTTTACTGGTGCCTTGGGGTCAACAGAGATAGCCAGGGTTAACTGGGAGGGAACAGCAATAGCTGCTGCCATCTGTGGAACTATTTTAGTCTGTGGTGAGAATGTCTGTGGTATGGATCCAAACGCCGAGTTTAAAAACGGAAAAGTTACTAATTCTCCCGAACTTGAGAGAAGGGCGAGAATCTTTAAGGATTGGTATGATGGCTGTGGTATGCTGCTAGTTCAGGCCAATGTAGAGGACACGCGCTTGGGAGTTCCAGAGTATGTGATAAATGAACTTGGGGTTGAAGGCATAGAGATTAAGTGGGGACAGGGAGCAAAGGATATCGGCGGCGAGGTAATGCTTCCCTCATTGGAGAGAGCACTTCAGCTAAAGAGCAGGGGTTACATTGTATTTCCTGACCCTGAAGACCCTAGTATTCAAGAGAGTTATAAAGTTGGGGGAGTGAGAGAATTTGAGAGGCACTCTCGCGTGGGAATGGTAGATGAGGGAGCTTTCTTAAAGGAGGTGGAAAGATTAAGGAGGATAGGTGCCAAGTATGTTACTCTCAAAACAGGTGCGTATAGGCCAGCAGATTTAGCTCGGGCAGTCAAGTTTGCCTCTGAGGCTAAAATAGACCTTCTCACCGTGGACGGTGCCGGTGGGGGAACGGGAATGAGCCCGTGGCGGATGATGAATGAATGGGGTATTCCCACGGTGTATCTTGAAAGCCTCCTCTATAAATTTCTTAAGCGGCTTGAAGAAAAAGGGGAATTTATCCCCAATTGTGCTATCGCTGGGGGGATTGCCCTTGAAGACCAAGTATTCAAAGCTATTGCCTTGGGTTCTCCCTTTATAAATGCGGTATGTATTGGCAGAGCTACTCTTACCGCGGCTATGGTGGGTACAGCTAATAGTGAAAAGATTAAGAAGGACCTCGGTAGAGATGATGGATATCAAGAGGCTTTGATACGCACTTTTGTGAATGTGGAGAAACTCAAGAAAAAATATGGAAAGGACTTTGATAAAATCCCAGCAGCGACTATCGGCATATATAACTATTATGACCGGCTAACTACTGGTTTGCAGCAGCTCATGGCTGGGGCGAGGAAATTCCGTTTAGATTTGATTGACAGAAACGATCTTATGTCTCTTACTAGGGAGGCAGCAGAAATTTCTGGTATACCTTATGTTATGGATGCCGACAGAGAAGAAGTGGATAGGATATTAACCTAACCTCTAAGTTATTTGTTATACTTATGGAGGTATGACTAAGCGAGCATTTTTGGCATTAAAAGATGGCTCGATTTATGAAGGTTATTCCTTCGGTGATGAAGATACTACCTATGGGGAAGTAGTCTTTAACACCAGCATGTTTGGCTATCAGGAAATGCTGACTGACCCTTCTTATGCTGGCCAGATTCTGGTGCTTACCTATCCTCTTATCGGCAACTATGGTATCAACGAAGCCGATTTTGAGTCAAAGCAGATACAGGTGAGGGGCCTCATTGTGCGAGAGCATTGCTCTGTACCCAGCCATTGGCAGAGCACAGCTACATTGGATGAGTTCCTTAAAGCAAATGGCATTCCGGGTCTTACCGAAGTAGATACCCGTGCTCTTACCCACCGCCTGCGCTCTTCTGGAGTAATGATGGGTATCCTTAGTTCGGAGATGAAGCCCGAGGATGCGCTGGCAGAGTTCAGGCATCTTCCCCGCTACGATTCTACTGACTTCGTCCGCGAGGTCAGCACTGAGGAAACTTATGTTTGGCAGCCATCTCAAGGTAAACCTTTGTATCATATTGTCGTTATTGACTGCGGCTTGAAATACAACATTTTGCGCCTTTTAAACCGATTAGGTTGCTTAACCACCGTTGTTCCCAGCACCACTAAAGCCGAAGAAATCTTGGCTCTTAAGCCAGATGGAATACTCATCTCCCCTGGCCCCGGTGACCCAGCTCAACTTGACTATCTTGAGGAAGCGGTAAAAGGGCTTTTAGGCAAGAAGCCAATTATGGGCATTTGCCTCGGTCATCAACTTATTGCTCGGGCTCTTGGCGCGGAGACATTTAAACTGAAGTTCGGCCATCGCGGTGGCAATCATCCGGTCCGCGACCTGTCAACAGGTAAAGTTTATATCACCGCTCAGAATCACGGCTATGCCGTAGATGCCAATAGCCTGAAAGGTGGGCTGGAGGTGAGCCACATAAATTTAAACGACGGCACCGTTGAGGGGTTAAGTCATAAGGAGGTGCCCATCTTATCTATTCAATACCACTCTGAAGGTTCTCTTGGCCCTCGGGATAACGCCTACCTTTTCCAAAGTTTTTTGGAGATGGTGGAGGAATGTAAGAGAGGATCTTAAAGGTGGCAGTTAAGCATGAAAATTGGGGTTTTAGCCTTACAGGGGGCATTTATAGAGCACATTAATATTCTGCAGCAACTGGGGGTGGAGGTTTTAGCCAGGTTGCCCAATGGTATCG
>JAUXIO010000071.1 GCA_030620975.1 Dehalococcoidia bacterium
CCAAGAATAATGATAAGGACATCTCTTGGCCCATTAAGATAGTGAAGAATCAAAGAAGCTGGAATACCGAAGAGACCTGTCATGATAAAGAGTTGTCCCGGATTGTTGCGGACCAGAGAGCGGGAGATTTTCTGCTGGCTTCCACGCCGAGACAGAACTGTAGCTCTGATTTTTGCATAAATGAGCGGAAAGACTGTTGCCGGCAAAAAGGCTATTAGCGTCCATTTGACAGATTCAAGAGGCTCGCCCATTGCCTGGTAAGCCGCCAGAGCTAACACCGGGACTAAAACAGCCCACGGGTGAAAGACGTTGGAGGCAATCTTAGCCCATCGCAGGGCTTCATTCTTAGTTGCTTCTGCAGCATTCATTCTTGGCTCTCCTAATCTGACGAGTACCTTCGAATCGCTTTATGTTCCGTTCCTAGACTCGTGAGATACTTCTTCTACCCTGGGATATTGAGCTTATCGATAGGGAGTTGTCTAAGGATTTGGGGCAAAAGCGAATTCATTAGTTTTGCCTTGTCATCACTATCCATATCGGTTAAAAGGTTCACTATGCCCTTCTCGACTATGCTCTGAATGAAATCTATCCTTTCCTCCTTAGTCATCGTGTTAAGCATCCGGTCCAGGGCACTGTTCATAATCTGCTCCAGTTCGTCTTTGTTTAAGGTATGCACCGCTTGCTGAGCTATTCGGCTGAAGAGTCCCATAATCTTTCCCCCCTGTGCGGTAAATCCTTAAGTGCTGCTAAATTTGATAAGGAGTTTACCATTGTCAAGTTTTGCCCCCTTTAGCTCTCGCCCTAGAAGCACTTGAGGCAGAAGGATATTGTGCCGCTGGCTACCTATTGTGGCAACAAGCTCATCCCCGCTTCTCATCAATGACACGTCCCCTTTAGCAATAAAGGGTAAGTGCAGGGTAAGCAGATAGCTGCCGTCTTCGCGGTCTATGCTCATTGGTTTTCCCTCAAAAAATATACGGGTCGGGTTGTCCTCGCCATACAGGTGATGGCCAATCTCTTCCAGAGCTTCAACTCCAACCACCTCCTTCTTTAAAAGTGGCACTTTAAGGATAGGGAGCGGAGAGAAGCGTTCCTCAATAAAGTGCAGGTACTCAGCCTGAGCCTCTTTCCATTCTTCCCAATAACTGCCATCGGCGTCCTGTGGGATAAGGCGGTTACATATGACAGCGTCGGTAGGATAACCGTAGAGGTTTAGATAAGTATAGGTGCGTTGGGCTTCTTTGATTACCATCTTCTCCGGGTTCAATACAAGACG
This sequence comes from Dehalococcoidia bacterium, assembly GCA_030620975.1. Lineage (GTDB taxonomy): Bacteria > Chloroflexota > Dehalococcoidia > GIF9 > JAUXIO01 > JAUXIO01. The sequence continues at coordinate 1,277 of JAUXIO010000071.1, forward strand.
GATGGTGGTAACCTGTGGATTGGTTAACAATGAACGTAAGCCTTCAAGCTGGTGGAAAAGTTCATCTATGGTTGAGAAGATTTGCTTGTCAGGCAGGGGCATATCAGTGAAGCGACGCACTATAGGGTAAGTTACCGGTACCAGACGACGTCCGACCGGCAATAACTTGTTCAGCCACCATTGCGCCACTTCGGGAAAGGTGAGGAGCCGAAGTGATTCACCTGTAGGAGCACAGTCAACCACGATGACATCGTAGTTACCTTGTTGCTCATAGTTAAAGACCCAGAGAAGGTTGGCCAGTTCTTCCATTCCCGGGAGAGCCGCAATTTCCTCAGCCACGATTTCATCAACTCCCCGCCAGGCCATCAACGCTGCCAGCCACTTCTTTACGGTGCCCCAGTGCGTCTCGATGTTGTAGAGGATATTGGATTCCT
>JAUXIO010000054.1 GCA_030620975.1 Dehalococcoidia bacterium
CTAATTACTAAAAAGAGCGGGTATTACCACAAAATTGTCTGGCATCCCCACCCCAGCTAGCCTCTATTCTAAAACCACAGACTATGAACTACTTTTTCCCGCCTCCGCTGGCTAAAACCCCAGCAGCTGCTGAACGAGCTACAATTTTGTCTCCGTCACAGTCAACCCTTACAGTATCCCCAGAAAGGAAATCACCGCGAAGTAAAGCTTCAGAGAGCTGATCTTCAACAAGACTCTGAATTACACGGCGCAGCGGGCGAGCTCCAAAAGTGGGATCATAACCCTTCTCTCCCAAAAGGTCTTTGGCTGCATCGGTAACTTCCAACTTCATATCCTTTTCTACCAGCGATTTAGCTATCTCGGTAATCATCAAATCAACGATCTGGCGAATCTGTTCTTTGGTTAGGGAATGGAAAACAACCGTGTCATCAATGCGGTTAAGAAATTCGGGGGGGAAAGTTTTCTTTAGCTCACCGAGCACTTTCTCCTTCATCGCCTCGTATTCAGCTCGTTGACCTTTTTCTGCATCAGCACGAACGGCAAAGCCGATAATCATATCGCGCTTTATAAGTTTAGCGCCAACATTGCTAGTCATAACTATAATAGCATTGCGAAAGTCAACACGGCGCCCTTTAGCATCAGTTAAATGACCATCATCAAAGATCTGAAGCAAAATATTAAACACGTCGGGGTGGGCCTTTTCAACCTCATCAAGGAGAATAACGCAATAGGGCTTTCGCCTTACTGCCTCAGTCAGCTGCCCCCCTTCATCATAGCCGACATAACCAGGTGGTGCTCCAATCAAGCGCGCCACTGTATGTCGCTCCATGAACTCTGACATATCAAGCCTGACCATGGCATCTTCGCTACCAAACATGAACTCAGCTAAGGCTCTCACCAGCTCGGTTTTACCCACTCCCGTAGGCCCCAGAAAGATAAAGTTGCCAACGGGACGCCGCAGATCCTTCAAGCCGGCCCGTGAGCGTCTCACCGCCTTAGCCACAGTAATTATGGCCTCATCTTGACCAACAATTCGGCGATGCAAAGCTTCCTCCATATGAAGAAGACGACTGGACTCATCGGCAGTTAAACGCGCCACCGGAACTCCACTCCACATGCTGGTTACTTCAGCAATATCTTCTTCGGTCACTACCAATCTATCCTCCCCCTGCTCTACCCGCCATTCCTCCTCCATCCTCCTAACCTTATCCGCTAACTGAAGTTCGCGATTACGCAATTCAGCGGCATACTCATATTGCTGAGAGCTAATAGCTGCTTCCTTATCCTTAACTATATTTTCTAACGCTCGTCTTGCCTCAGTTAAACTAAGCGGTGCTACTCCGCGCTTAATGCGCACTCGAGAGGCAGCTTCATCCATCAAATCAATAGCTTTATCAGGCAAAAAACGGTCTGATATATACCTGGCGGCCAAAGAAGCTGCCGCCGGCAAAGCATCGTCACTTATAGCCAAATTGTGATACTCCTCGTAGCGCTCTTTGATCCCGCGCAGGATTTCCACAGTTTCCTCCACCGTGGGTTCAGCTACTAAAACCTGCTGGAAGCGACGCTCCAAGGCGGCATCCTTCTCCACATACTTGCGATAGTCATCTAATGTAGTAGCCCCAATACACTGTAGCTCACCCCGTGATAGGGAAGGTTTCAAGATGCTGGCGGCATCAACGGCTCCCTCGGCAGCACCGGCGCCAACAATAGTATGAAATTCATCAATGAAGATAATGCAACTGCCCGCAGCTTTTATCTCGTCAATTACCCTCTTTAATCTCTCTTCAAATTCTCCGCGGTATTTCGTACCAGCTACCAAGGATCCTATATCCAATGTAACTACCCGCTTTCCCCTCAATTTCTCGGGGACTTCTCCAGATACAATGCGATGTGCCAAACCTTCAACGATAGCCGTTTTCCCAACGCCAGGCTCGCCAATAAGCGCCGGATTATTCTTAGTGCGACGACTGAGTATCTGAATAGCTCGTTCAATCTCTTTATTACGACCAATAACCGGATCAAGTTTATTGGCGCGAGCTGCAGCAGTTAAATCAACTCCCAGTTGATCCAGAGTTGGTGTATGCGTAGTGCTCCGGGTAACAGAGCGAGGCCGAGTTGCATCCTGGCTAACTAGACGACCAGTTTCGCTGCGCACCCGTTCCAGCGTAACACCAAAATTTTCCAAAATGCCAACGGCTACCCCCTCACTCCCACGCAACAAACCAAGCAAAAGATGCTCGGTGCCTATATAATTATGGCCGGAACGGCGCGCCTCATCTATACCAAACTCAATAACTCTCTTTGCTCGAGGTGTAAGCCCAATCTCACCACCGCTTGGCTTTTCCCCACGCCCAACTATGAATTCTACCGCGGCTCGCACTTTATTCAGCTCCACGCCCAAATTGGCCAGAACTCTGGCAGCTACACCCTCTTCCTCTCGTAATAACCCCAGTAATACATGCTCAGTATCAATGTAATTGTGATTAAAACGCTGTGCTTCTCCTTGAGCATAGGTCAGCGCCCGACGAGCCCGCTCCGAAAATTTCTCAAATCTGCTAGCCATCTCTATCTCCTACCCTATCTTACCATCAAAGGCACTAAAAGAAAAGAGCTCCAGTAAGCTAGAGCCCTTGCCTCTTGGTAGTGACATATTTTCCCAAGGAGTTTCCCCCTAAGTATCGTCTGCGCTAGGGCGTTTCACTTCCGTGTTCGGGATGGGAACGGGTGGTTCCACCCTGCTTAAACTACCAAGAGGCTCTTAAATATATAATATCAAAAGAGCTTTGTCAAACCGACCCCAACAAATCCAAAACTCACTGAAAGGGGTTTGACAGCAGCCCTCTAGCATCGTATACTTTATGTTTGGGTTTATTTAATTCAAAAAGATTCAAGGGGGAGTAAATGGCAAATCAGGCAGGTAAAAGGTACGTCTGCACGAAGTGCGGGGCAGAGTTTGTGGTAACTCGGGGTGGTGAAGGAACACTTACTTGCTGCGGACAACCAATGGAACTCAAGAAATGAAGCCAGGGAGGTTATATTAGATGGCAAACGAATTGGGTAAAAGATACCGCTGTGAGAATTGCGGCACCGAAGTGCTATGCACCAAGGCCGGTGAGGGTGCAGCCACCTGCTGTGATAAAGAGATGACCGGCCAGGAACCGAGACCTATACCCTCCTCAGATTAGCTCTTACTTTCAAATTTAAAGCTAGAGCGAAGTAAAGCTTCATAACCAAGGCTTGCCTCGGTTAGAGCTTATTTTTAGAACCTCTTGAGAGCGAGAAACATAATTAGCTTTTAACCTCAAAGCCGGGTAAGTTTAAACCATTCTTTGTTTAAGCTCTGCTACTGAAAGATATCTATAAATTGGTTAAGTCTCCCAAAAACACAAATTCCTTTCATAAAACTTGTGATATATTAGATTCTGGAGGTTTTTAATTTTCAGTATTGACTAAATATATCAAACCTGCTAAACTTATCAGCGCTTGTGCGGAGATACACTATGAACGAGAAGCAACGTCAGGCTGAAAAGAAACGCTTCGTTGAAGACATGGGCATCCTCCTCGAGGAGTTGGGGCTGCCCCGTATGGCAGGGCGCATTCTAGGCTGGTTATTGATCTGCGATCCACCACACCAGTCAGCGGGAGAGTTGACTGGGGTCTTGGGAGGCAGTAAAGGTTCCATTAGCTCCATGACCCGATTGCTCATCCGCATTGACCTTATCGAGCGGATAGGCCTTTCAGAAAAGCGGAACATGTACTACCGCCTTAAGCCTCGCTCCTTCTCAGAACTGTTGAGGGCACGAATAGGCTATTTGACAACCCTGCGCGAGGTTGCCGAGCGTGGACTAGCTCTCATAGCAAGTAAGGATATCCGGCTCCGCCAGCGTCTTCAGGAAATGTGTGACTTCTATGCCTTTCTCGAGCAGGAGGCACCGCTAGTGCTAGAACGCTGGGAAAGAAAATCTAAAGGCGAAAGAGCTGGATATTAAGAAAAGAGGAACATTTAAACATGAAAAAACAGTTAATTACAATGGTAGCTATTTGCCTAGCTACAGCTAGTCTCACTGGTTGCGGCAACCAATCACAAACTCCCAGCCAGGAAATAGTAGAGGTGCAGCGGGGAAACCTGATTATTACCGCCACCGCTACTGGCAACCTGGACATGCCGCATCAAGCCGAATTAAGGTTTGGTACTGTGGGCACGATAAAAGAGATAAACGTGAGCGAAGGTGACAAGGTAACTGAGGGACAGGTATTAGCCAAGCTCGACGACGCTTCGCTGCAGCTGGCAGTTAAAATTGCCGAGACTGACCTCAAGATCGCCGAAGAGACGCTCATGCAGACGATCTATCCCCAATACACCAATATCTATGGTAC
>JAUXIO010000026.1 GCA_030620975.1 Dehalococcoidia bacterium
GTACCATAGATATTGGTGTATTGGGGATAGATCGTCTGCATGAGCGTCTCTTCGGCGATCTTGAGGTCAGTCTCGGCAATTTTAACTGCCAGCTGCAGCGAAGCGTCGTCGAGCTTGGCCAATACCTGTCCCTCAGTTACCTTGTCACCTTCGCTCACGTTTATCTCTTTTATCGTGCCCGCAGTGCGAAACCTCAATTCGGCTTGATGCGGCATGTCCAGGTTGCCAGTGGCAGTGGCGGTAATAATCAAGTTTCCTCGCTGCACCGCAACTATTTCCTGGCTGGGAGCTTGTGATTGGTTGCCGCAGCCTGTGAGACTAGCTATAGCCGCAACCAGAACGAGTATAGTCGTTGTAATTAACTTCTTCTTCATTTCTACCCCCTTGCATTGTTGTGGTGCCGACCCGCTGAAAACAAGTAATACGCTGCATCGCATGGCTTTAGCTTCATGCTATCCTCCAGATATTATAATACTGCCTCTTGACACTGTCAATACTTTTTGTATATAATTTATAAAAAGATTACAAAAATATTTACTAACGAACAGATGGAGGCGGCTCATGAACGGTTTTGAGCGCAGGAAGGAACGAAAAAGGGAGAGTATCCGGCGGTCAGCGCTAGAGCTTTTCAAGGACTACGGGTTTAAAAAGGTAAGCATAAGTGACATTGCCCGTAAGGCAGGTGTCTCCCACGTCACCATTTACAACCACTTCAGCAGCAAAGAAGAACTGGTGCGTGACATCACTAAAACGCTATTTCTAAGTTTGCTGGAAAGATACCGGGCAATCATAAAAGGAGAAAGCCCCTTTTTGGAAAAACTAGAAATCATCCTTTTCGACAAGACCGAGATAGCAAGTCAGTATCAAGGGGAATTGTTACAGTCAGTAATCCAAAGCGACCCTGAAATACAGCGGTTTATTGAGTCTATGTGGCAGGGGGAAATCAACCAGCTTATGCTGGATTTCCTTGAGGAAGGTAAAGAGCAGGGCTACATCGACCCACAATTATCCCAGGAGGCTATTCTGGTCTATTTTGAGATATGGCGTAAAGGAATATATGCCAGCTCTGGTCTGCCAGTGAACATAGCGCACAACGCAAAGCTAGTACGTGAGCTGATGTCCCTTTTCACCTACGGACTTAATGGGTAGCAGAATAGCAACCATACTGCCGCCAATTTCTCGGTTATGTTATATTTAGAATATGGATTGGAGGGTTGATTTTTATACTGACAAAGATGGCAACAAGCCCGTAAAGGATTTTATTTTAGGAGAATCTAAGAAAGCAATAGTAGAAATCATACATGTATTCAAGTTGCTAAGAATCAATAACGTTAGGCTAGGTATGCCTTATGTTAGAAAAATAGACAGGTCGGGGCTTAGGGAACTCAGGATACGGCACGGCTCAGATTTATATCGTATTCCATTTTTTGCTCACACGGGGCGTATGTTTATCTTGTTACATGCTATTAAGAAAAAAGGCGATAAAATCCCTGAGGGCGATAAAAATATAGCTATTAAAAGGATGCATGACTACATTTTGAGGCATACGGGGGAAAAGGGCAATTAAAACACTTGACAAATATAACATATGTGTTATAATGTGAATTGATTAAATAAGGTGGCAATAAGATGACAAATAACAAACCTACTAGTTATGAGGAATTTGAGGCAGAACTACTACAAGACCCAGAAATCCGCAAGGAGTATGATGCCTTAAGGCCGAAATACGCCATGATACAAAGTTTGATAGAACGGAGAAACCAACTTCGTATGAGTCAAACGAAGCTTGCTGCGATTGTTGGGACTCAACAGCCTGCCATAGCAAGATTAGAAAATGGTAGTCATGACACTACCATAAGCACGCTGTTTAGGGTCGCCAATGCCCTTGATTTAGATTTGGAGTTTAAACCGAAGCCCGCTGTTAAAGTTTAAACTTTAAGCCTTACTACTCCACCTAGCCAGTGCTGCCCTCTTTGCTATCTCCACCCGTCTTTCAGGTGTGAGACTTGCAGCTCTAGCCTTGCCACCCTTCAAACCACCAAGCCTGCCTAGAGCTTTAGCATCAAAGGTCGGTTTAGGTTTAGGCTCAATTTGCCCTGTAGCTTCTTGAACTACCCTAAAGGCTGTAACACTGAAGTCGTGTTCTCGTTTCTGTCGTTTTTCCATACTTAAATCATAAATCATCGCTCAAGCATTCGTCAACCCCCATTTTATTCAAAATGATACACTACCAATTTCTCACTTAAGTCTACAGCTAAGAACCCACCTGTGTGTAGAATTCAGTATTTACCAAGGTTGTCGGCGGTAACATTTGCGCTAGCGTATCCTACTTATTATTCTGCTTCATAGCACGGGCATAAGAGACCGAACACGTTTCTCTGCCACGTGATAAAATGATAGGAACAAGACTCAAACGGCGTTTAGATAAGGGCCATGCACGAATTAGATCCAGTTATTAGTATTGCCATTCTACTGGGAGCAGCATTGGTGGGAGGAATGATAGCCCATCGATTGAGGCAGCCGATGATATTGGGTTACCTCGTAGTCGGGATGGCTATAGGTCCTCATGCCCTGGGTCTGGTAGGCGATCTGGAGCTGATTGAGACTGCGGCAACCGTAGGTGTTGCCTTATTGATGTTCACCTTAGGATTAGAAGTCTCTGTTGCCCAATTGAGGCAGGTGGGTAAGGTAGGTCTATGGGGTGGTATAGCTCAAATTCTGGTTACCTTTGCCCTGGGCGTAATTGTTGGAAGTGCTTTGTTCAAGTGGTCTTTATCCCAAGCTGCCTTATTTGGGCTGGTTATCTCGCTCAGTAGCACCATGGTTTGCCTCAAAATATTGATGGAGAGGGGTGAGCTAGACTCTGTGCACGGGCGGATTATGATTGCCATTCTCATCCTCCAAGATATTAGTGTGGTCTTGATGATGGTTATCGTCCCACTTCTGGGCAGCTCGGCACAAAATTTGCTCTTCGCTTTGGCTACAGCCTTAGGCAAAGCAACCCTTTTTGTGGGGATAGCCGTTATCTCAGGGCTGTGGCTGCTTCCCTGGCTGATGGACAGGATTGGTGGAGTCCGGTCTCGGGAGTTGTTTCTGCTAACGGTTCTGGTCTTATGCTTAGGGGCAGCTCTGGGTACTCATATTTTGGGACTTTCAGTAGTCTTTGGCGCCTTTGTAATTGGCTTGGTGCTCCGCGAGTCAAGGTTTGCCCACCAGGCTCTGGCTGAAATTACCCCGTTGCGAGATGTTTTCGCCACTCTATTCTTTGTCTCTTTAGGCATGCTGCTGAGTCCGAGGTTCGTACTTGACCACTGGTCATTGGTAGCAATAACGGTAGCTATTATTATCTTGATAAAATTGTTGGTTGTTTTTGGCATTGTTCGATTCTTTGGCTATAGCGGGAGGATAGCCCTCTTGGCTGGTGCTGGTCTTTTTCAAATTGGAGAATTTAGCTTTATTCTGGCGCAGGGGGGAGTTAATGCGGGCATCATCTCTGACCAGTTCTACTCCTTGCTCCTTGCCAGCGCCATCATCACCATGTTATTGACGCCATTATCTATGAGCTTCGCTTCCTGGCTGCATCCCAAATTAGCCTTAGCTCCAGCCGGCGGAGGACTGGCTGCCAGAGACATTTCCCCCCTGCCCGTGTCTGAGCCACAGGCGGCGAATCAAGTAGTGATTGCTGGCTATGGGAGAGTTGGACAAAGCATCGCCCAAGGCCTAGAAAATGCCGGAATGCCTTACACCGTTATTGACATTGACCCTGAGCTTGTTTTCGAGCTGCGCCGTGAAGGGAGAGCCTGCATTTATGGGGATGCCAGCAATGCCCATGTTCTCTCTCAGGTAGACTTAAACAAAGCTAATGTATTAGTGGTGACCTTCCCCGATCCGTTAGCGGTGGTGACTGCCGTAAAGGCTGCCTTAGGGATCAACCCCAAGCTCAAAATTGTAGCCCGAGTTCACAGGGGCAGAGAAGCTGATTTACTTAAAAGTTTGGGAGTGGTGGAACTAGTAAGACCAGAGTACGAAGCCAGCGTTGAATTTCTAAGGAGGATCTTGTCTGTCTCTGGTTGGAAAGAGGCTGACATCAAACAGACCTTAGCCATATTGCGGCAAGACCAGGAAATTGCTAAATCTAGCCCTAAAGAAGAATAGCAGGAGTGACTACTCCAGGTCTTGGCTGCTTTTTGCGGGGTAACCGATTTCTATCGGGAAGGCTTATCACGTTGAACTTGGAGCGGGCTACCAGGCAATGATTGATACTTCACGGGGTATATTGCTGACGGCCTAGCTACCTGTCCCTGGCTACGGATTGGAGCACCTCAAGAGTCTGCCTTGCAGTCTTATTCCAGCTAAATAAGGCAGCCCGGTTCAAAGCCTTTCGGGAAAGTTCGGCACGCAAGTCTGGATGCTCAATCACCCCCAACAGGGCTTCGGCAATCTGCTCGGCATCATTCGGATCGACTAAGATCCCGGCATCACCAACTACCTCTGGCAGCGAGGATGTCTTAGAGGCAACCACCGGAGTCCCACATGCCATCGCTTCCAGCGGTGGTAACCCAAAGCCTTCGCTCAGCGACACGGTGGCAAAGACGGTAGCCCCGCTGTATAAATATGGGAGGTGGTTCAGGGGCACATAGCCAAGGAATACCACTCTGCCTTCAAGGCCTAACTTCGCAACCATAGTTTCAAGGTCTGCCGCATACTTGGAGTCGCGCCTCCCCTGCAAGACAAGCTGATGTGGTACCTTAGAAGCAATGAGCCCAAAAGCCCGAATGAGCGTAGCAACGTTCTTGTGAGGCAGGACATTGCCGCCATAGTGAATGTAATGTTCAAGGCCATATACCTTAGTTATATTTTGAGTATCCTGATGGGGATAAAAAAGTTCCATGTCATAGCCTTCATATATGACGTGGACCTTCTCCGCTGGCAAGTGATAGAGCTTGATGATGTCTTTTTTTGTGCTTTGTGAAACGGCGATGACCGCGCTGGAACGCCGCAATACCCTTGGCAAAAGGTAACGAAAGAAGATGAGTTCGCTTGCATGAGGATGAAGGCTTGGGAACAGAAGGGGAATTATATCATGAACGGTTACAACTTGAGGGACCAGCGGCAGCAGCGTTCCTTCGGAACCCGTGGAAAGGATGACCGAGGCACGGTCGAGAAAGGCCCTCGCTGGCAGTGAGCTCTGCATCCATATCATGCGGCTCAAAAAGCCAGTGAGCCCACGTTCTGGTCTGGTGAGCGGGCTCACACTACGCACCTTTACTGGGTCAAGCTGAAAGGCAGAAGGGTCTGAAGTGTAGACCAGCAAGTCATCACACAACTTGGCCAGCTCATTTACCAAGTTAATTGAGTAAACACCTACGCCCGTCGGATTGGGCTCAACAATGGGCGCGCTGATACCTATTCTCATGTGGTTAGCCTAATGTTTCCTACCGATGCCTAAAGATTGAGAAATGGCAACCCATCTTCTTAGTTGCACTCTAAGCTTTCATGGACCCAGCCCACTCTACCGCGTCGCGCAGGTGAGTTCGAAGCACGTCAAAGCTGAAGTATCTCTTACCCACCGTAATATTGTGGTCAGTGATGCTTCGATACTTCTCGAGTGTAGTTAGGATTGCTATCATCTCGCGCGCAGCTCGGGTGAGGACTTCAGCAGGAAGTTGAGCAAGTCCCGCCGAGTCTCTGTCCGCAAGAATGGTGTCCCCCAGAGATACAACATTAACTCCTTTCGGAGCAATATCCTCCTTGAAAACGGGATACTCAAATACCGTTACCGGCAAAGCAGCGGCGAAGGCTTCCAGAAGCTGGTTGCCAAACCCTTCCCAGCCCGTGGGATACAGAACAAAGTCAGCCATAGCATACATGTCCGGATATAAGGCATAGAATCCTTCTGCCTCCGCCCGTAACGGGCGAACCTCGTCCCCCACGTACATCCAAGCAATTTGTAAAGCATCAAAAAACTCAAATAGCGCTTTTTGATAATCAGCAAAGGCACGCTCAGGTCGGCCCGCCAGAACAAGCACCACGCGGCTGTCTTCAGAGAAGACCTCGTCATTGTAGAGCTTTCTACCCACAATATTATGGCTGAGAGCCTGCACAGCAGCTGTCAAGTGACCGGCTAGTTCTGTCTGCTTGTTTGGAACAATGCGAGCTCCGACAAAGAGCACAACATCATTTAGCTTGATGTCATGCTTTCCGCGAAGAGAGGCTCGAATCCTGCCTTGCTCTCCCGGGTCAAGTTTCTGGTCAAAATCCATGGTGTCGTGAATAACATTAGCTTCCACGCCTTTCTTCTTGAGCGCCATCCTATTCCGCGAGTTGATCGTCCAGTGCTTGAGGTTAGGCAGCGCCGGAGGGAAGTATCCCTCAAGAATCGATTTGGCGAAGCCGCACGTCGGCGTGAACTTGTAGGCACCTTCACTGAGAATGTCGTGGTGAATTGCAATACATGGTAGCCCAGTTTCTCTGAGCATCTCGGTTAGAGCCACTGTAGCTGCTGGATGCACGGGAAGGGACAGAATGTTATGGACAAAGAGCATGTCTGGCTTGAATTTCCCAACTACCTTGCTCAATTCCTGCTTTAGCTCTAATAAAGAGTTATCAAACGCTCTTTTCAACTCAGCCTCACTGGCAAAGTCCACCAGCCGAGGTCCGAATAGGTTACGCATCATCTGCATCACTTCTTCGGAGTCGAACTCCAGAGCAGGTATTGGAAACTCCGCCCAAGCATAGGCGGAGCAAATCCCCACCTGGTGGCCCATCGCTTCCAGAAGGCCTCTCCGTTTCTTCATCTCCAACGAAACGCCATCGGTGCCAGCCGAATCAACTGCACCTGCCTCAGCAACCGGACGCTGCTGCTTCTGACCACTAGTAAGACTAGCAGGAGCTGAGCGGAAATGAGCAATGAGTATCTTCATCAGCCTATCCTTACCTTCGGTAGCAAACCTCCTTTCCTCAACTCGGTTTGGTATTCAAGCGGTTGTATTTTAGCTTATCACTTTTTGCCTTCCCTCGTCCTGATTCCCCCTAAAACCTCTTTCGCAAGTGCCTGACCACGCCGATTTTTATCCTTGAGCGCCTGAGCGAGCGGTTCCGCCACTGGCTTTCCTATCTGTCCAAGTGCCCAGGCCGCGTACCTTTGAACATTGCTATTTTTGTCCTTCAGGGCTTCAATAAGAGCTTCTACTGCCCTTGCATCTTTCATTTCTCCGAGAGCCCATGCCGCACGCTCTCGAACATTGTTACTTTCTCCCCTCAGAGCTTCAATGAGAGCCTCTACCGCTCCTGTATCCCCTATCTCACCAAGAGCTACTGCTGCCCATCCTCCAACATCCCAAGCCTCATCCTTAAGCGCCTCAATAAGAGGCCCTACTGCCCTGGTATCTCCCATCTTACCAAGAGCCCAGGCCGCGCATTCCCGAACATGGGAATCTTTATCCTTCACAGCCTGAGTCAAGGGGTCTACTGCATTTGCATCTTTTATCCCGCCCAGAGCTACTGCCGCCAACTCCCGAACACCGCTATCTTCATCTCCAAGAGCCCGAATGAGAGAGTCTACCGCCCTCGCATCTTTTATCCTGCCCAGAGCCCACGCTGCATCCTGCCGAGCAACGCAGTCCGTCCCATCTTTCAAGACTCTTAGCAAGCCTTCAACATCTTTGTCCGCTTTCATTTTTCCACATTCGGAGCAACGTGAGTGAATTCAGAGTTAGCCTCATCCACCTTAACCTGCCAAATCCTAGCATCTACTGGGGCGACTATCAAGTTCATTGCAGTGTGCTTCAGAGCTATGGGGAAAGGGCAAGAGCACCGCAGAGTAAGACTGGGTTACCGTATAATTCAACAACATACTAAAACGATGAAATGTTCACTTGGGAGCCGATGATTGGGACAAACAGGCCGTTCCGGCTTCAATTGGCAAAGCTTCCCTGCTATTATATGATGCAAGTAACCGTTGGTAAGGCAGAACCTCCACCGCAGCTTGGACCCATGGTCAAAGAGTTACGCTGTCCATTGATAGAAGAAGTAGACATACAACTGTCACCACTTGATGTCTTCGAGCTTCTCTTTGAGGACAAGCATTTCAGTTTCTTTTTGGATAGCGGAATGGATCCCCACAAACTAGGACGCCATTCTTTTATCGGCAATAGTCCTTTCCTAGTATTCAGCTCCCGTGGCAGTGAGATTACTCTTACCCGGGGTACTGAGAAGAGCAGTTTAAGTGGCAATCCCTTTGATGTGGCCAATAAGCTCCTGGAAATCTATCACTTGGACTCTTCTTCCCCACCGGTACCATTCCTTGGTGGTGCCGTAGGTTACTTCGGCTATGACCTCTGTCATTTTATTGAGCGTTTGCCTGCTACTGCTGTCGATGACCTCCAGCTACCTGAGTGCTATTTCGGCCTCTATGACCTAGTGGTAGCCTTTGACAATCTTCAAGGTAAAGCCTATATCATCTCCACCGGTTTCCCTGAACTGAGAGAGGCCGAAAGAATAGAGAGGGCTAGCCAGCGCCTAGATGAAGTAAAGGAGAGACTGGCTAATGTGTCAGGCTCTAGCAGAGAGGCACCGTTGATACCGATATCTTCTCCCACGGAGCAGGTGGCCCTCAAAGGGGGTTTTACTCATCAAGAATACGTCAACGCGGTTGAGAAAGCCCGGCAGTATATTATCGCTGGTGATATTTTCGAGGTGAACCTCTCTCAGCGCTTTGAAGCTGAGCTGTCCATCACTCCCTATGAACTATACCGGTGCCTGCGGCAGATAAACCCGGCACCTTTTGCCTGCTACCTCGGTTTTGATGAGGTCTCGGTAGTCAGCGCCTCACCAGAGAGATTTATCCGTGTCCGCGGAGACTGGGTAGAGACGCGACCTATCAAGGGCACCCGCCCACGGGGGAAGACTCCAGAGGAAGATGAAGCGCTGGCCAATGTGCTGGTGAGTAGCGTCAAGGACCGGGCAGAGAATATCATGATAGTGGACCTAGAGAGGAATGATATAGGTCGCGTATGCCGTTTTGGTACAGTCAAGGTGACCGAATTAGCTAAATTGGAGGTGTTTCCTACTGTCTTTCACCTCACCTCCACAGTGGAGGGAAGGCTCAGGGAGGACAAGAACTGCATTGATTTATTCAAAGCTACCTTTCCCGGTGGTTCTATAACGGGAGCGCCCAAGGTGCGCTCTATGGAAATTATTGACGAGTTAGAGCCTACCCGGAGGAGTGTCTATACTGGAAATATCGGCTATTTGAGCTTTAATGGTGACCTTGACCTCAACATTGCTATCCGCACTTTTTTGGTCAAAGGAAGCAAGGCTTATTTTCAGGTAGGTGGTGCCGTGGTTTATGATTCCGACCCTGAGGCTGAGTATCAGGAAACACTGGATAAGGCGGGGGCACTGATTGATGCCCTCAATATGGCAGCAAATTGTGTAAGGTAGAATATGATCATACTTATTGATAACTACGATTCCTTTGTTTATAACCTTGTCCAGTACCTGGGTGAACTGGGGTGGGAATCGGTAGTTTATCGCAATGACCGGGTAACCCTAGCGGAAATTGAGAGCCTGAGTCCGTCTCACATTATCATCTCTCCGGGACCATGTACCCCGCTTGAGGCGGGCATCTCCAATGATGTTATCTGGCGCTTTGCTGGGAGAATTCCAATTCTTGGTGTCTGTCTGGGGCACCAGTGCATCGGCTATGTCTATGGCGGTCAGATTGTCCGTGCCGCTGTGCCTACTCATGGTAAGAGCTCCCTAGTTTATCATGACGGCAAGGCGGTGTATCAAAACCTACCCAATCCCTTTGAAGCAGGCTGTTACCATTCCTTGGTAGTCAAACGGGGTAATTTGCCTTCGCCCCTGGCATTGACTGCCGAGACTAATGACGGTGTGGTTATGGGTATTAGGCACAGGGACTACGTTGTCGAGGGAGTACAGTTCCATCCGGAGTCAATCATGACTGATGTAGGTCATGATGTGCTGAGGAATTTCCTGAACTTTTTACAGCCAAGATGGCCAGCGGAGGAGATTTTATGAGTGAAATTATTTACCTAAATGGTTCCTTAATTCCCCGCAGTCAAGCCAGGATATCCGTTCTGGACTATGGTTTTCTCTACGGGTTTGGCCTCTTTGAAACTATGCGTGCCTATGAAGGGCAAGTATTTCGTCTGGATAGTCATTTAAGCCGGCTGGCACGTTCCGCTGAAATACTGGGATTGCCCATCGGGATGACGGATTTGAAAGATGCAGTGATGGCTACTATTCAGGCCAACCAGCTTGGTGATGCTCGTATCCGGATTACCGTTTCTATCGGTGAGGGAAGTATGGTTCCTGACCCAAGCACGTGTAAGCAACCTACGGTGCTGATACTGGCGGGAGATTACCATCCTTACCCCGAACAGATTTACCAGAAAGGATTTAGGGCAGTTGTCTCCTCCATTCGTCGCAACAGCGGGTCGCCTCTCTCCCGATTAAAGTCAGCCAATTACCTGGAAAATATGCTTGTGAAACAGGAGGCAAGGGCGGCTGGGGTTGACGAGGCCCTCTGCCTCAACGAAAAGGGTCTTCTCGCTGAGGCTAGTATGAGCAACATCTTCCTGGTAGATGATGGCGTGCTGCGGACACCAGGAGAGGAGAGTGGTATTCTTCCCGGAGTTACCCGTGGGGTGGTCCTGGAGTTGGCTTCGCGGCTAGGCATCAGTACCCTTAAGCATAATGTCAGGCTGGTTGAGCTTTCCCAAGCTCAGGAAGCTTTCCTGACCAACTCGCTTATCGAGATCATGCCGCTTACCGAGATAGAGGGCAGGCCTGTTGGTTCCGGCAGGCCAGGGCCTGTTACCCAGAGGCTCATGGCAGACTACAGAAAATTAGCGCTTGCTTCTAGGACCAGCGAACAATAACATCACTCACACGGGAGACCCTTACCATCTGCTGCACGTCATGCACCCGTACTATATCAGCACCCTTGGCGATGCCAATGGCTATGGGGGCGGCGATACCTTCACTCTTCAGCGAATTCTGGGGTATTCTACTCTTGAAATGACCAAACCTTACGCTGAAGTTTCAGATAATAATGTAGAAAGAGTACAAAAAGCCTGCTCACCAACGCTGAGAAGCTGCGGTTATAGGTGTAAACGGTGGGGCATGGGCTCAGTAATGTTAACAGAGAGGCTAGTATCAGTGCCTGGCAGAGGGAAATTGTGTGGGAATATTCCATTTTTCAGAGCAGTAATTTGCTACGCGAGTACTCAACATTTTGGCTGATTGCTAAATCGCAATTTGTTGTCAGCTGCTTAATCTTCTAATCGGATTAACATGTTTCTTGCGGAGACTTCGTATTTGGGGGTTTGTTATAAGGTATTGACTGATAGCGAGCAGGGCTGGGGTGAGTTTCCTTGCTGCGCTATTCTTCATTCGATGGCTCCTCCTGCATAGATTTGTGCTTCCATAATCGCACCTGTCTATTGTAGCCGAGAGCCATCACTATTTCTTATTCCATATACTAATATGACGGTTTGTTAAGCAAACAATCTATACGGTTCTTCTCGGTTGTGGTTGGTGGGAATTTTTGACCATTGATAAGCAACTAAGATTAAAGTTTAATCATTATTAGTTACCGTACTCTTCAATTATGTGAAGCAAGTCATTCTCTGAAAAGCCACATTTATCGTGGAAACCCTCTTTGTAAGCATGTTCCCAATGTAGCCTAGCTTCTTCCCAATATGGTAAGTACAATCGTCTCATAATCTCAGTAAATTCAGTTATTTCAAAATGCTCATTGAGCTTTTTCGTTTCTGATAACTCCAGCCAATGTAACATATGACCGAATGCACCAGACTTAACCATGTGGTCGAGGGACATATCGCCCACTATTGTATTTTTGCGTCTAAGTGCTTCTTCATCATACATACATGATTTTCTATGGTGGACAATCCGAAATCCTGAAATGAGGTCAGTTTTTGTATCATGAAGATATTCCCACCACCCATCCTCTAGCTTCATAATAAGTTCTCCACATGAATCACAAATCCATTGTTTTAACGGCTGCAACTTCATTTATCACCCCCTAAGTTATCAGCTTTTCCCTCATTTTACATCCTTTAATTCTTGAATCAAATGTGATTAGATACCCCGCTCTATCGGGTCATTCTAGCCTTTCAGCAGATTCTAATCTCTTATCATACTTAAAGATGAAATGTTAAATCTACCAAAAAGTGTTATATTGGATAAATCCACTGCGCTATCCTATACCTAGCTGTCATAGTCATTAAAGTGTTAAGAAAGGCTCTTAATAAATGAGGTTCTGGGATGCGGTTATACGCTAGGTAACTCATAGGGATTGAACAGTTGCCCCTTATATCCCGTGAAGGTAATAAGACATAATATGTCGAGCGAAGGTACGTCTTTATCGCAACACATCGTAGTCTCAGGTAATTGTCGACTGTGAAGAAGAGACAAGGATAAATAAAACTTTATTAAGGAGGTCAAGCA
>JAUXIO010000039.1 GCA_030620975.1 Dehalococcoidia bacterium
ATTAGGAGCGTCTGTTTATAACGCCTAGCCTATTGCTACAGCACCACCACAACTATCACATACGTTACCACCCATTGTAATCCCGCCTCCAACACGCCAGTATTGAGGAGTGATTTCCAGCAAAACACTGTTATGCGTGTAAAACTTGCCATTTGATACTTTCAATTTGTCCTTGCTGATAACGTTTGCCTCTACAACAGTATCACCAGATTCCTTATCTATTAATTTGAGTGAAGCGGGAGTGGTGGTTATTTCAAACCCTTCTTTATTATTGAACACCCAAGAATTTCTGCGAAGTTTCGCTATGCGTACTTTCCCCGAATCATAAATATCCATTGTAAGCAATAACTGACCATCATCACCTAGTTCAAGGAATATCTGTTCTTTGCCTTGAACATTCAATACGCCACTGGTATTCCGTATGATGTTAGAGCCAATATCAAGTTCCATAGTTCACCTCCTTTCTGACCATATTATATTCAATGACCTCAAAGTTTCAAAATTGAGAACTACCTATAGGTTGGTGACATTGCATGATTGTCAGAAATGTTGAACCATAGTGGCGAGTGATCTGTCTCTGGACTATCTGGGGTATTGGCATATTGAAGCCGAAAAGCTGAACATAAGAGCCAAAATCTAGTAAAATGTCAGCACATATTAGCAAAAGGAGATAGGAACCATGAACAAATTTCAGACCGGTACACTTGTATTGTTTCGCCAGGCAGCGATGTCAATGTCAGCGGGCATTCTATTAATGGTTATTGGCTCGCCGGCACCGGCATTTTATTTGGGGTTCTTTTTCTCCAGCTTTTCTATAGTTTTCTTAATTGCAGCATTAATTCAAGCCTTTCCAAAATGGCATAGGTTTCCCGACATTATCAGGCAGTTAGGTGATAATCTAACCTTTTCTTTCATCCTAATTAGTTTAGTGGCAATAATTCTGAATTGGGCTACAATTTTGAAAGCCGTCACTGAAGGCAACAAAGCTACGGAAGCGGTAATTCCACAGCTCCAATCAGTGAGTTCATCTGCTATCCCTATCTGGGTAATAGTATTTGCCGTGATTTTTTGCTCTGTTTCTGTGGTAGACATTTGGCGCGATATAAAGAGCGATAAGGAGAAATTTGGTATTCGGCGGATAGTATATAGATATATGGCCGTGGCCGGTTTAGTTGGCGGACTGTGTGGTATTTCTGTGCCACTATTCACTAGCAACGTT
This sequence comes from Dehalococcoidia bacterium, assembly GCA_030620975.1. Classification (GTDB taxonomy): domain Bacteria; phylum Chloroflexota; class Dehalococcoidia; order GIF9; family JAUXIO01; genus JAUXIO01. The sequence continues at coordinate 1,220 of JAUXIO010000039.1, forward strand.
AGCGCACCTATGAATTGGATCTTGTTCGTTCTCTCCGTCCTACTTGTAGTAGGCATGATAATATATCTGCATAGAGAATTAGGTTCAACAAGGAGGTTTTTCATGGAGCGTAAAGAAAAAGCTCATAAAAGTGCAATTGCTGTAGCAACTACAGCCAAATTCATTGGAGACTCACTTACATTCAATTATCCCCCTAAGACCCTTAAGGCTATTTTGAATGTTCCTCTGAAGCAACTTGAAGACGAACTCCAAACCCTAAAGGCATACGTGAACGCATTGAAGTAATTGAAGCCGGCTAGATCTTAGTAAGAAAATAATTCGACTGTTTCTTTGACTGCACCTATTTCGATATCGCCAATAAATAACTCGCGGTAATACGTGAAAATGTCAGCTTTTATAACGGTTTCTGTTAAAACCTACTAAAATCTAGAACTACGATTAATGCGCAACCGAAGTCAGCGCCAACTTCAAGACTGATTTACAAAGTGAATATCTCAACCTACGGGACACTAATCAATCTCATACGTACATTTTGCGATGCAACAAACCGTCATATTGTTCAACCCTACCACCATCGACCGATAAGCCCGCTAGGATATTCCCTACCCAAATAGATTAGACTATAGAGCCACCAGGAGGCCCTTAGCTAATAGTAGCCAAGGCGGTAGAAACTCATGAGTATGTAGAGGCTAGTCCGCTTTTTCAAAGGTCAGGAACAAAGCAGATATAGATTAGGCACTGTGTACCTTGATTAAGTTGGTGCTTTCCGGGACCGCCAGAGGAAGCCCGGCGGTGATCACTATGAGGTCACCCCTTCTAGTAATACCTGTCTCCAGCGCAGCTTCCCTTGCCAGCTCGAAGACCTCTTCCAAGTTTGCAGGCTCAGGTTTTCTAACAGGGAGGACTCCCCAAGCTAGGGAGAGGCGTCTCACGACGGTTTCAGAGGGTGTCACAGCCAGAATAAGCTGTTGCGGCCGATATTTCGATACCCGTAAGGCCGTAGTTCCGCCAGTGGTAAAGCTTACGATGGCTCTGGCTTGCACTTGGTGGGCTATGTGGCAGGCTGCTCTGGCCGTAGCGTCATTGACCTCAGGCAGAATATCCTGCGACCTTTCGCGGAGTATCTCCTCGTAAGGAAGCATTGCTTCAGCCTCCAAGGCTATTTTCGCCATTGTCTCAGTAGCTTCAACAGGATAACTTCCGGTGGCTGTTTCCTCAGAGAGCATCAGGGCATCACTGCCGTCGAGGACAGCATTGGCCACATCAGCTGCCTCTGCCCTAGTCGGGGTAGCCAACTGAACCATTGACTCAAGCATCTGAGTGGCTGTTATTACTGGCTTTCCGCGGCGATTAGCCTCCTTTATGAGCTGCTTCTGGGCCAAGGGCACTTTCTCGATGCTTATCTCAAGTGCCAAGTCCCCTCTGGCTACCATTAACCCTTCACAGACCTCAAGTATAGCGCCGCTTTCTTCTAGAGCCTGTGCCTGCTCTATCTTAACGATAACTGGTATGTCAGCGTTCATCTTTTTAAGCAGTGCCTTAACCTCCCTTACCTGTCGCGCCGAGGAAATGAAAGAGAGAGCGATGAAGTCAGCGTTCTGGGAGCGGGCGAAATCGAGATCCTGACCGAAGATAGCCTTAGTATCCCCAACATGACGTTTCATCCCGGGGAGGTCGAGTAAGATACCCGTAGGGAGTTTGAGCTTTTCGCTGAGCAAGCGAACTTCGGAAATAAGTCGGCTGTGCTCCTCAAAGGTGCCGTAGGATAAGTTAAACCGTGCAACGTTCATCCCGCCTTTCAACATCCTCTCGACGACCTCGGTAGAACTACCGGCGGGGCCCAAGGTACAGACTATCTTGACGTGGCGCTTTGCTTTGACTCGATTCACTGCTATCCCATTATAGCATCTTGGAGTCGTGTAGTCTTTCGGATGGTGGTTTGAAAAGCAAAGCCGCCCCTTTGCTGAAGGAATGGGCGAATTGTAGCATAGGACCATGGGCACAATCCGGGCCAACCAAAACCTTGGCAAAAAGGAACCTTACATTGCACATTCAGCCAAACTGTTGAACCAATGGCTATCTTTATTCTTCAGCAGTGAGCTCCGCCAGCCGGTCCAGCACTACCTCAAGAGCATCCAGTTCTTGTCCATAGCCAACCCAGTCACCTGCTTTAAGGTACTGCTGAGCCTTGCTGTAGTGCTGTTGAGCCTCCTCAATCAGGTTGGCTATCTCAGCGGTTATCGGCTCCCCTGGTTCTGCAGGCAGTGGTGGTGGGACTAGTGGTTCAGTCGGTGGTACCTCAGCACCAAAGATAGCGGCGATGCTTCCCTTCAATGTGGGTTCCATAGCTATCTGCTCACCGGCAACCACAATAACTCGCTTCAGCTCTGGAAGCCCACCAGCCTCTGCCTGGAGAAATACCGGCTCCACATATAGGTTGGATTTACCTAAAGGAATCAGAAGCAGGTTGCCACGGATAACTCGTGAACCACCGCGACCCCACAAGGCAAGCTGCTCAGTGATGACAGTATCCTGCTGGATTCGGTTCTCGATCTGGCTGGGACCATACACCAGACGCTCCTTAGGGAAAAGGTAGGCAAGCAGCTTCCCGTAGTTTTGCCCATCACAGCGGGCAGCAAGCCAGCCAATGGTGTTATTCTTGTTCACTGGGGTGAAGGGTAACATGAGCAGGAACTCCTCTTTCTCCTTATCGGGCAGGCGCATGATGATGTAGTAGGGCTCTATAAGCTGTTCTCTGCCAGCATAGAACTCTCTGGGCACAGCCCACAGGTCTTCCTTGTTGTAGAATACCCGGGCGTCACGCATGTGGTAGGTTTGGTATACCGAGGCCTGGATACTGAACATGTCTTCGGGATATCTCCAATGGACTCGCAGGGACTCGGGCATCTGCCCTGCGGGAACGAAGAGCTTGGGGAAGATGGCCTGGTAGGTCCGTATCAAAGCATCCTCTGGGTTAGTGACATAGAAGGTCACACTGCCGTCGTAGGCGCTGGTAACTGCTTTGACGCTGTTGCGAATATAATTTATACCCCCAAGCGGCTCAGAATAGGGATAGCGGTCAGTGGTGGTATAGGCGTCCTGTATCCAGAATAGCCTTCCGTCCATTATCACCAGATAGGGGTCACTGTCCAGTTTCAAGAATGGCGCCAGGTGATTCACCCTCTCCCTGATGTTCCGATAATAGAGCACCCGGCTCTCAGGGGTTAGCTCGCCACTGATAAGGATATTAAGGTCACCAAATTGCCAGGCATAGACCGACCGGCGGATGAAACTGTCTAGGCTAACCCCACCCTCGCCTTGATAGTAACCGTAGACATTCTCATCACCCATAGGATAGTCAAACTCCTGGGTCTTTGTTTTCACAATTACGTAATCATTCGTCTTTTCCCCAAAATATATCTGAGGCTGCTCTATATTGAAGTCACCAACGGGGGGTATATCCTTTACCAGTAATACAGGCAGCCCTTGGGCACTAACCTCGTTAACCGGGCTCAGGGCAACACCGTAGCCATGGGTGAACTGTAGCCGGCGGTTGACCCAGGTCTGCGCCTCCCCAGCCAGTTTCTCCGCAGATAATTCTCGTGCCGATAGCATGACCTGCCGGTAATCGCCATCGATGATATAGCGGTCAACATCAACATCATTGAAGTCATAGTAGAGTCGAATGGACTGAATCTGGTTGTAGGTGTCCTTTAGCGGGCGATGGTCCCAGAGCCTGATGTTGTTGATGGTCACCTCGTTTTTGGCTATATCCTGCTGGCTTGGTGCCTCCTCCGCAGGAAAAGGTTGCTCCTCAACTCGGTCCAAAGCGAAGGCCTCTGTGGTAAATTGGATATTGTACTCAATGTAGGGCCTCTCTCGTGCCAGCTCGTTGGGCTCCACCTGAAGGCGCTGCACCAGGCCGGGGAAGATACCCCCGACGATGATGGCAACAATGACCCATCCCCCGATGCCGTAGAGGGGCCAGCGAGAGTTGCGTCGCCATACGGAAGCCAGAATGACCCCCATAAAGATGACCACTACTGTTAAAAGAATCCACTGTGCTGGAAGCTGGGCATGCATATCAGCATAGCTGGCTCCGAAGATTACCCCCCGTGTGGAGAAGACCAGTTCCCAGATGCCAAGCCAGTAACTCCAGGCAAAAAGGCCCAGGATGGCTATGACCAGTCCACCAATATGGGCTAATACCGTCCGGGCAAGGTCGAACCTGAGCTGCTGCACCATATAGCTGAGAAGGTATACTCCAGCAGTGCCAAGAATGGTGATTATCAGCGCGCCCAGGAGCCAGCCTCGCAGAAAGTTAAAGAAGGGCAGTGAGAAAACATAGAAGCCAATCTCCCTATGGAAAACCGGATCGGTGATGCCAAAGGGCTGCCCGTTGAAGAAGCGAAGCACAACCTCCCAGTTGGCCTGAGCTATCAGACCAAATATCAGGCTGAGCAGTGCTGTTCCCAGGATAACGTTCAGTTTAGATATCTGCTGTGACTGACCCACTATGGCCCAAGGCCAAAAATGTGCTTCGGTTTTAGGTGCCAGGCGCGTAGCCAGCACCAAGTTTCCTAAAAACAAGATGCAAAAGATGATAGCCGCAGAGAAGAAGATTAGCACCTTGGTCTTCAGAATAGTGGCATAAACGCTGTCATAACCGAGGCTACTAAACCAGAGCCACTCGGTGTAGAATCCTTTCAATATACCTAGGAGAATAAAGAGAGCCAAAGCTCCAGCCAGCACTACGAATACTCTGGTGGTCGTCCATCCGCGCTTGGCAGGCGGCACAGGCTTCTCGCCTCTATCTTCAGGAAACCAATGCTGCCACTGTCTGTCAAATGAACTCAACTCTGCTCACCTCACCCTTTCTAAACCATGGCTGGCGGGGTTATACTGCTCTCTAAGTTCCATCTCATGTGGGTTATTGAACGAACTTGGAGCCAGTGTAAGTGACAGGGTAACACACACGTTTGTAGCGGTCAATGCCGTGCACACTGCAAACTATGCCTAGCTTCATTTCTGACCGGGAGTGGAAAGCATCCTTCACCCTAGCTACTGGGCACACATTTCATCGCAATGCGTAGTTTTCCTGTTCGGCACTTTCAGGATACAATCTAAATGAACCAGAAGATTACCCTAAAATGTCAGCCAAGTGCAGTTATTGCAATGAAGTCTTTGCCTTATCGTAGGGCTTGTCATATAATTCCTGTTAACGCTACCTGAGATTATAAGAGGAGTTGTGGAGAAGAGACTTTATCGCAGTAGAAGCGACAGGATGATCTGGGGTGTGTGTGGTGGTCTGGTCTTCATAAGCGACAAGAGGTGATTCTGCGGAATCTTTATCCGGAAAAATCATATATCTATCGAGTTTGATAGAGGTGCTGAGATGCAGGACCTTGATAATTTCCTTGAAGGAAGCGGGGCAAACAGACGGCACCTTAAAAGCTTTCAACAGGAAGATATTAAGAACAAAAAGGCTGAATACTATATTAAACAGTCTTTCACAATTATAGAAAGAAAAATAACTTTATAAAAAGAGGACGAACATGATTGCATGTTGTGGGTTGGATTGCTCAAAGTGTGAGGGTTTTCTTGCCACGCAAGCAGATGATGACAGCCAGCGAGCTAAAATATCGTAGTAGCTGAATGCCGCGGCAGCAGAACATATGCCTGAGAATCATTCTATGGCTTGCTGTGGCACTTGACAGCTCATTCCAGCTTTGCAGCAGTTGTCTGTCTCTTATTCGATGCTCACTCC
>JAUXIO010000044.1 GCA_030620975.1 Dehalococcoidia bacterium
TTCACTTTGGCCAGGATTTCAGATATGCTTTTTGGTGTAACAATTGTCCAGAATGTGTGATGCGAAACAAAAAGGCTGGATATTTCCAGGCATCAAAATATCCAGCCTTCACTAATCCTTGCTCTGCCGCTTAATCTTTTGCTTTTCCGATTGTAAACATCCTTGTCCCACATACTGCACACGTTCCACGTGTAGCTGGCTTGCCGTTCTTCATGACCACGCTTTGTGCATTTCTGACTTCCCTCTTTACTTTACACTTAAAACAGTAAGCTTGCATTTGTCTGCCTCCCTTTTTAACTATAAACATAAACTGCTCCTCATATAGCGTCAATAGCATAATAGTCCTCTATGACTAGCGGGCAGGGTCTCATTAATCGAGGAGTTAACAAAAGCTTGTTTTGTTCGCCGAGTCACAAATACCTGAAATGCCAAACCCCCTTGCTTTTACTCCGTACAGCCTTATTAGACAAAGACCAGCTTAAAGAGAATCCTATTATAAAAGAGTGGATGCTCCTCGCCTCACTAACCGCCCTGGCTCAAATAGTCCATAAGTTCGTCAAAGCTAGGCGGGAATTCTGCTTGGAATGTGAGAAAGGAAAGCGTCGGATACCTCGCCCCCGCCTTATGGCTTGCCTCAAGTCCCTTGACTACTCCGTCCACCTTACTCAATGGTATGGTGAAAGTCGCCTCGTGATCCTGCGTTTGGGCCATTACTCGGTCACCGGCGCCGCTCACAATCAATTGGCATCGGTCAGCCAGAATCGCTTGAGTAATGTATGTAAAGCAGGCAAGCCCGCCTACACTGCTGGAAACGATGGGCTCTCCTGTTCCACAAGTAGCAGCCTGTATTAATCTCGATAGCTGAGCCGGGTTGGCATAGACTATAATGACCTGGGGCTCAAAATCAGCTCGATGAAGAGGCGCAACTACAAGATGAGTGTACTTCCCATACTCAAAGCGTGGTAGATTTCGGCTGATTTTGGCTCTTGCGTCTTGACTCTTCACCCAGAAGGGGAAATTAAAACTGCCATCTAGGAATTTTTCTTTAGCGGGTAGGAAACCTAACGTGAGCGCACCAAGCGGGCAAAGCATATCCTCTTTGCCCATCGCCATGAGCCAGCCATAACGTCGAGCTAAAGCTATGCCCTGGCATACTGGAATAGCTATTCCCAGATCTCGCTTCGGCATCTTAGCCTTCCCCGGAATGTCATTGACTGAGCCAACCATCTTAGCAGCGACAGGGAATGTTTGAGGGCGAATATACGAGTTCAAAGCTTCATTAATCTTCTGCAATTCCATTCTAGCTATCTCCTTCCTGCACGCAGACTAATCGATTCTCTACCCGAATGTCAACGGCCTCCCAGCTCTTGCTTTATAGCGCTTTATCATGTCTGTTTTCAGCAATCAAATCACATCTAGAGAGATACAGCGATGGTAAAAATAGTTACTGATAGCAGTGCTGACCTGCCTGCCGAGTTAGCCCAGGAGCTTGGGATTACAGTGGTGCCTATATATGTGCGTTTTGGTGATGAGGTTTTCCGAGACCGTGTGGACATCAGTGATGAGGAGTTCTATAGAAGGTTAATTCATGGTCCTGTCCACCCAACTACTACTCAGCCGGGATCACAAGATTTTCTTGAGGTATCTAGGGAACTATCAGCGGGGGCCGACGGCATCGTTTCCATTCACCGAAGCAGTAAGCTGAGTGGTACTTACAATGCAGCACTGCTGGCCAAGGAAATGATAGCAAGTGAACATCCTATCGAGGTGATTGAGACTCAAACGGTGACCATAGGTTTAGGTCTAATAAGTGTGGCGGCGGCTAAAATAGCCAAGCTGGGGAAGGGCCTGGAGGATGTTTTAGCTGAGATAAATCACGCTATTTTTAATACAAGTCTGCTTGGGTCTACTTGATACTCTCGAGTATTTGCTTCGCGGTGGGCACATTGGGAAGGCTAAGGCACTGCTGGGCTCGATGTTGGGTACTTGAGGTAACATTTGCCTGATTTGTTCGGTTCGTGAGAATGCTACACTCTACTTCAAGAGACGACCGACTAAATACTCAAACGATTGCACCGAGAGCACTTCTTGACTATAATCAAGGGCGGCGAGGTTGCCTAGGTGGCAAGGCTAAATCTCAGACTAAAAGTTCTGTCTATTGTCCACTCAGGCCCACCAGGGATGATGATAACTGGAACCCCACCTTCAAGTAACTATTGAAAAAGTACTTTATGTCTGCTAAAAGTAAAGTGAGGCCATCCTGGACAGACAGAGCAAAAATCCGTATCAAGAAATCTCTAGGGATGAATATTTTCCTGTGTGAGAGCTGCAAATGGAATTGGCGAAGCGCCTGTCATCGCCGAGACCGACCCAATGCCACCTGGTGCCCCGATTATGAAAAGAGAGGAAAATAAAAGAGCCTAAACTGGCTTGAAAGCTAAAAGGGTCCTCTTGTTTTCCCCTTCACCCCTTTCCAAAAAGTCCACAACAAGTGGCATGCCAACCTTAAGTTTTTGCGGATTTCGAGCATCAACATCCAGGATGCGAGCGCTGATCCTGGGACCCTCCTCCAGCTCTACGATACCGCTGCAATAGGGATTATCCCTGCCATAGCCTTCCTGAATCATGCGCGGAAGGCCAACAGCTATGGTGGTAAAGGCAGCGAGCTTGCCTTTGCCCTTAAGTATCGTCCACTCCATGTCACCCTCTTGGCAATTGACACAGATAGGCTTCGGCGGCAAATGTAAAGCCCCACACTTCTTACACCTTGAAGCCATAAGTTTCCCCTCGCCAAGAAGCTGATTAAAGGCGGCATCAGTAAATTCCTTCTGGCTCACCACCAAATTACCTCCTCTCATAAATGTGAATTGCACAGGTGGGACCACTGCCACCAACATTATGAGTCAGTGCCAAGCTGATGTCCTTATCCGGCACCTGCCTAGCTCCCGCCTGCCCTCTCATTTGAAGCCAAATCTCAGCGGCCTGAGCAGTGCCCGTGGCACCAACTGGATGTCCCTTGGACTTCAATCCGCCAGAGGTATTAATGGGCTTGGCACCATCCCGCGCCGTAAGGCCCTCCTCAATTGCCTTAATTGCCCCGCCTGGAGAAAAGAAGCCAATGTCTTCTATGCCAACAAGCTCGGCAATGGTAAAGCAATCGTGGACTTCAGCTATTTGAATATCCTCAGGTTTGACCCCAGCCATGGCATAGGCTTCCTGAGCAGCGAATTTAGCCGCTAAGATGGTGGTCATGTCTTCCCTTTCATATAATGGGTAATCGCTACCCTGACCCGTGCCGATAACATATACCGGGGTGTCGGTAAAACTCTTGGCTACCTCCTCAGCTACAAGCAGAAGACAGGAAGCTCCATCGGTAATGGGCGAACAATCAAACAGCTTCATGGGCCAGGCAACCACGGGATTGGCTTTAGGGTCTTTGAGAAATTCCATCTCGTCAACCCAGGTGGGTATCGGCTGCCCTTTCTGTTTCGCCTTGGCTATTCGGCCGTTCATTATATCCTTAATAGTGGTATTAAACTGAGCTTTGGGATTCAAAGCCCCATTATTGTGATTCTTAATCGCCACCTTCATAAAATGCTCTTCTTTAGCGCCGTACTTATCCATATAAGTCGTAGCCATAGCTGCGTAGATTCCAGGGAAGGTAAAACCAGCTGGAGTTTCATACAATGCATCAAGCGCTGAACCGAGAGCATCAGTTACACCCTCAGTGGACAAAGTGGTCATCTTCTCCACCCCACCTACCAAAACGATGTCGTAGAGTCCAGAGGCAATAGCTATAATGCCCTCTCTCAAAGCAACTCCACTGCTAACGCAGGCATTCTCAACTCTGGTTGCCGGCTTGGGAATCATCCCCAGATAACCGGCGATGATGGGAGCCATCAAACTTTGTCCCTCGCAATACTCGCCAATGTGATTACCCAAATAGAGCGCCTCAATATCCTTGGGGTCAATTCCCCTATCTACAGATTGTTTTAGCTCATTGAAGGCTTCTATAAACAAGTCACGACTGGTTTTATCGGAAAAACTGCCGAATTTAGACACGCCAGCACCGACTATGGCTACGCCTCTGCCTAGCCTACGCTTTTTTACGTACATGTCACACTCCTAAGGAGAGTTAAGCTTTACTTCTGGTAGTTGTAAAACCCTTCGCCGCTTTTGCGGCCCAGCCGACCAGCTACTACCAGCTTGTTCAGTAATACCGGGCTTATGCAGCCAGTATCTTTAAACTCAGCATACATGGCATCACCAATATCCTTGATAATATCAAGGCCAATCAGGTCGGCCAGTTCTAATGGGCCCATCGGGTGATTACAGCCAAGCTTCATGCTCTGGTCGATATCTTCCTTAGTAGCAACACCAGCTTCCAACAAGCGAACGCCATCCAATATATAAGGTATGAGCAGCCTATTGACAATAAAGCCCGGGGTATCTTGAGCGGTAATTGTTGTCTTGCCCAGCTTCTCGCTTACAGCTTTGACCGTGTTAAATGTCTCCTCGCTGGTGACAATTGTTTTCACCAATTCAATAAGCCTCATCATCGGTACCGGGTTGAAGAAATGCATGCCCATTACCTTCTCCGGCCTCTTAGTGGCCATAGCAATATCTAATATAGATAGAGAAGAGGTATTGCTGGCAAGAATGGCGTGCTTGGGACAAACTTCGTCCAAAGTGGCATAAACTTTCTTTTTCTCCTCCATAATTTCCAGAATTGCTTCAATTACCAAATCGGCGCCTTTGGCTGCTTCCTCCAGAACAGTGGTCGTCTTGACCCTGTTCAATGCGGCATCAGCGTCTTCCTTGGTCATCCTCCCCTTCTCAACACTTTTGTTAAAGGCCTTTCGTATGCTCTCCTTTCCCGAAGTTATAGATGTTTCCCTTCGCGCCCGCATAGTGACCTCATAGCCAGCCTGGGCGCAAATTTGGGCGATGCCACTCCCCATAGTCCCCGCCCCCAGAACACATACTTTTTTAATTTCCATTTCTCCTCCTTTATTACTGATTCACTTATTTTGCCTTATATTCTGGCTTTCTCTTATCAGCAAAGGCCGTAATCCCCTCTTTAAAGTCTTCGCTGCCATAGATGGTATCAACACACATTAACTCCAGTCTCAATGCCTCTTCCAAACCAAGGCTGGTCCCCTGATACATAGCCTTCTTAGCTGCCCTCACCGCCAGCGGCCCCGGCTTGCACAGAGCCTCGGCCATCTCTTTAGCCGCCGACATGAGCTCAGACGAAGGCACAACTTTATTGACCAAACCAATGCGGTAAGCTTCCTGAGCATCAATGTGTTTCCCGGTAAGCAGCATCTCAGCGGCTATGCCAAAGGGAACGAGTCGAGCCAATCGCTGAGTGCCTCCCATAGCTGGCACCATGCCCAAAGTCACCTCGGGAAGACCAAGCCGGGCACTCTCCACAGCTACTCTGACATCGCAGGCCATACATATCTCCAGTCCTGTTCCCAGAGCAACGCCATTAATTGCCGCCACTACTGGCTTCCACAGTTCAAGACCGAAGGTGATCATCGGCGGCACCTTCCACGGCTTCCCCCTATTTTTCGCCAGATAAGGAAGCATCGACTTTATATCGGCGCCGGCGCAGAAAGCCTTACTTCCGGCTCCAGTAACGATGCCAACCCACAAGCTGTCGTCGTCCCTGAAGTCTATTAAAGCGCGGCTAAATTCTTCAGCAACCTGGGGGTCAACGGCGTTATAAGCTTCGGGGCGATTTATAGTGAAGGTGGCAATTTTACCTTCTTTCTTGTACTCGAGAACTGCCATAGCAAACCTCCTTTTATTGTTTTTACTTGGGGAAGCAAACAAATTCTAACAGAGGAGCACGCTAGCGTCAATATAACGCTTAATGCTGTCGCCCTCAGGCATTTTATATCAAGGCAAAACGAATTGACGCTTTCCAGCAGCCATGCTATATTATTTTAAAGGCAGCGTAGCTCAGTGGTAGAGCAGAGGACTCATAAGCCTTTGGTCGTGGGTTCAAATCCCTCCGCTGCCACTTCTTTTTCTATCCGCCAACTTCCACCTGACTACCAACAATAATATCCCCTGCTAAGAGGCCAACCAGTAATTCAGAGATTCAGGAGAAAAGCTATTGATTAGTAAGTTCGGCAAGGCATATAATGCGGTCAACTTCTTACACCGAGTTAAAGAAGGGCGAGAGGAGGGCTTGAAATGGTAAGGAGATTTAGTCTAGTTAGCTGCATTGTGGCGCTCGCCTTGGTCGCTTGGCTATTACCTGCTGACAGAGTAGCACAAGCAGAACCGGGAGCGGGTCAGTGGACAGTTATG
>JAUXIO010000041.1 GCA_030620975.1 Dehalococcoidia bacterium
TTACGATAGCAAGAGTGATACTGCTACCTTGACTGTTAATCCAGCCGCATCGCATACAGCAACCTTGACTGCTAATCCCATCAGCATCACGGCTGATGGCTCATCAACCTCTACCCTTACCGCCATAGTGAAGGACCAATATGGCAACAACATGGCTGATGGCACCGATGTGGTATTTACCACAACTAAAGGTACTCTGAGCAGCGATACTGCCACCACAACCTCGGGACAGGCTCACGTGACTTTGACCTCATCAACAACTGCTGAGACAGCCACAGTAGCGGCAACCGCCAATAGTGCCTCAGCATCAACCGCCGTGTTTTTCACCAAAAGTGGAGTGACTGTCACCGATTCCAAGGAGGAAAAAACAGCTCCCGGCGACCAGACGGTCGATGCCAAGACGGAGGCAGATACCGAGGTTGAGAAGTCAGGAACTGGCACGCCAACGGTTACTGTAGCTAAGTATTCGGATAACCCCGCTGGCGACACACCAGGCGGTTTTCAAACTGCCGGTGACTACATTGATGTGCACCTTGATAACACTACAAATGTCACCGAGATTCAGATTAAAACCTACTACACCGATGCTGAAGTCGCCGCGGCTGGCGTTTCCGAATCATCGCTAAGACTTAGGTGGTGGAACGGCTCAGCCTGGGCTGTGTGCTCGGATAGCGGAGTTGATACCACAGATATCACCGGGCCGCCAGCTTATAGCGGCTATATGTGGGCAAAGATAAGAGATGACACCACGCCTAATCTAACCGATTTAGCCGGCGCCATGTTTGGAGGAATGGGGGCACTGCCAGCAGTAGGCGGAGAAGGCTCGGTTCCCTCACCTCACACCTTCACAGTGAACTTCCTGGGCAAAACCACTACCGCCTCAATTAGCTGGGACGGCTGGCTTAAAGTCCCCCTTGAGGCATCCAGCCCCGATGCTAAATGTAAATTGGAAATAGATAAGGACACCAGAATATTAACCGCAGAAGGCAGAGCAGCCAGTAGAATATCAGTTGAGATAGTGGGAACACCACCGCCACCACCCAATACCACAATAGTCGGCTCCGTCTACGATTTCACCCCAAACGGCTTGAAATTCAATAAACCGGTACTGCTCACGCTGGGTTACGACCCCGACAAACTGCCCGAAAATACCTCGTCTCTGAATATAGCCTACTACGATACGGAAAAGGGCTGGACAAACCTGGAGCTTGAGATGGGCGGCATAGCCGAAGTGGCCGGACTGAAGGGCGGCATCGGCGCCGGAGTAAATCACTTCACCATGTTCGCCATCTTGGCCAAATTGGCACCAACTCCACCTCCACCTCCATCACCAACTCCCGCCGCCTTCAGCACAACTAACCTCAGCATCACCCCAACTTCAGTTGAACCCGGTGAAACACTAACCATAACGGCCACGGTAATAAACAGCGGGGGCACCGAGGGCAGCTATACAGCCATCTTGAAGATAAATGGCATCACCGAGGCAACAGAAGAGCTAACTTTGGCTCCAGATGCCTCTAAGGTAGTTAGCTTTAGTATTGAGGCCGGAGATGTGGCCGGGGATTACACAGTTGAGCTCGATGGACAGAGTGCCACCTTCACCGTAATTGCAAAGCCAACTAACTGGGCGCTCATCGGCGGCATCATCGCCTTCTTGATAATTATCGGCATCGGCATCCTCATTGCTATTAGAAGAAAAGCAGCTCTAGAAGGCTAAAGAGAGATAACAGGTCTGCTCACGGCGAAAACCCAGTTAATCTCCCTGGCGATAATGGTGACTACCACGTTCATATTTCTATCCACCACCAGGTTGCTACCAGTCGTACTCGTCTACCTTAAAGACAACTATCCAACACTACTGCTAATTGAAGCCTCTATGCAAACAAAGTACAGGCTTCTCAGTTCCTATTTTAGCTCGTTAATGAGCTTTCGAAAGGCTTGTCGGTCTGTTTTACTGGCTGAGCTCAAGTTGTTTAATAGGCAGAACTTTTAGAGCAACCTTTGCTTTCGTCTAAGCTGTAGCCGGAGAGCACTGACCGCGCAAGTTGCACAGAACGATGTTTTGTACAATCAGCACCAACGCCCCAAAATGGCACTGCAATTAGTTAATAAGATTCCTACTACGCTCAATTGACAAGTTATCTCCCTCCAAGTATTCTATGATTGATCACCTGCTATTTGGCGAAGTATATTGGAATTTCCCAAATGGTGAATTCCCAGCTCCACCGGGTTGCAGGACAGGTACCACAAGAGCTTCATTCATGGGGAGGTGGCGTGCTTTAATGCTCAACCGAAAGGTCAATAAAGGTGTCATTCTGGCTGCTGGTGATGGTGACCGTTTAGGCTCTCTAACTGCCGTGTGTCCTAAAGTCCTGCTGCCTGTAAATGGCAGACCATTAATAAGTTATCCTATTGAGGCGATGGCAGCGGCTGGAATTAGTAAAATAGCGATTGTGGTTGGCTACTTAGCAGACAAAGTGATAGAGATGTTGGGCGATGGCAGCAACTTCGGTGTGAGGTTGCAATACATTTTTAATCCCGATTATCTCGGCGGCACTGCTATTTCAGTATACAGGGCCAGAGATTGGGCTCACGGAGAGCCAATTGTTCTTTGCATGGGAGACCACGTAATCGATCCGAAGCTGGCTAGACGTTTTGTGGATAGCTTGAGCTTAACTGAAACATTATGCGTTGACTATACTCCAGCAGAGCACCATCAACTAGCCGAAGCAACCAAGGTTGCTGTCGATAGTGCTGGTTACATTAAGGACATTGGCAAAGACCTTATTTGCTGGGATGCTCTCGATACTGGGGTTTTTCTTTTGACAGAGAATTTCTTTCAGGCTCTAGATGAGCTTGTCCCCAGGCTTGGCACCGATATTGAAATCAGTGATGTTATTCGTTTCCTCGTGAGCCAGGGGTATCGTTTTGATACTTGCAATGTTAGTGGTCGTTTTTGGGCAGATGTGGACACCGAGGAAGACTTAAACATGGTTGAGGGCGTAGGAGATAAAGATGGGAGCTGTATACGACGGCTATATCTCCAAATATGTAAATAGGAAGGCATCGGAGCCGATGGCGCGGCTGCTGGTAGGGACAAGACTGACGCCCGATCAAGCGACTTGGGGAGCTTTTGGCATCGCGTTTTTGTCTTTTATCAGCTTCATTTTTGGTCAGAATATCATAGGTGGCCTTCTGGCTCAGCTATCATCTATTGCTGATGGCGTAGATGGTAGTCTAGCCCGTCTGAAAGGTATGTCCTCAACGTTCGGCGGCTTTCTAGATTCCGTGCTTGACCGGTATGCTGATATCTTAATAGTGCTGGGGCTGACCTTGTGGTCTTTATCCCACGAGACTTATTCTGGAATTTGGCTGGCAGGCTTTCTAGCCATCGCCGGCACCATTTGCGTCAGCTATACCAGAGCACGTATTGATCCTG
This sequence comes from Dehalococcoidia bacterium, assembly GCA_030620975.1. Classification (GTDB taxonomy): domain Bacteria; phylum Chloroflexota; class Dehalococcoidia; order GIF9; family JAUXIO01; genus JAUXIO01. The sequence goes on from JAUXIO010000041.1 coordinate 3,440, forward strand.
ATCATCGCCATCTCTTTGATAACGGACTCAAATCCCTTGCCTCACGTGATATAAGACTCTTCTTGATAATGCTGGGGGGAATCACCGGGCAAGCCTACTTTTGTCTTATCACCATAGCAATTTTAACCAACCTGGTGGTTTTCTATAGGCTCATTTATACCTACAGCTACCTTAAACAAAGTAACCAATCTGAGTCTACCCCCTAAAATAGCAAAGCTCCATAAAACATCACCGATCTCGCTTTTAAATAGGTATGAGTGATGATTATCCAATGTGATTTTGATGGCACCATAACCAAGAATAACCTCAGTATTTTGCTTAGAGAGAATTTTGCCCGCGGTGACTGGCAAAAGATTGAGTCAGACTATCTTCACGGCCATTTAACTGTTGAGCAGAGCAATAAGCTACAGTACGCGCTTATTAAAGAGCCTAAGGAGAAGCTCCAAGAATTTGTCTGCCAGCACATTGAAGTGAGGCCAGGCTTTTTAGAATTTGCCAGGTATTGCCGGGATGCCGATATTCCACTCGTCATCGTTAGTAGTGGGCTGGATTTTTATATTGAAACTGTGCTAATCCAGATTGGCATGCGGGGCTTAGAATTGCACTGCGGACAAACATCCTTTGGCAAAAATGGCATTGCCGTTTCTTACACCCACCCTGAGGGTAATACTATCGACAAAGGGTTCAAGAAAAAATATTTGACCTGGCTCAAAAAACGGGACAGCAACATTATCTATATAGGGGATGGACTCTCGGATTTGGAGGCAGCACGTAATGCTGACTATGTATTCGCCACAGGGCATCTACTGAGATTGCTCAGCACTGACTTAATCGCCTGCAGCGCTTTTTCTGACTTTTACGATTTACTGCACCAAATTCGCTATCTTTAATAACTCAGTGCTGTATCTACCAGTTGTATCTGCATCTTTCACATACAACTTCACGACGCCCACTGGAAAAAATCGAGGTCAAGCAAAACGCTGCACAAACTGGCTTGTATTCTATTTCCCAGGGTCAGGGGTTAGCATCCGGGCTATAATAGACCTGACGGGTTCCGGTGAGGCGCCATAATCTGGCTGGGGAGCTAAGCTGCCCCGACAATCAGACTGCCTGCCGGCTCTCAAGTGGCCCGATTAAGGAAATTGGGGTTCTAGAGAAAGAAGCCCCGTATCAAGGACGCAAGCATGGGCGGAGGGCCCGGCCAATACTCACTGAGCCCGAATATTTTTTAAAGGAGACGACATTGATCAGGAGTGTTGGTATCGACCTCAGCCGTACCGGTAGCCATCAGGTTCGTTGTCTGGACGAGCAGGCAAGACCCTGCGATAGCTTCAGCTTCGACAGTACTGTGGAAGGTCTGGAGAGGTTTGAGAAGCGTGTTTTCTCGAATGGTGATACGCCCGCTATCATTTTTGAGCCAACGGGTCTGGCCTGGATTCCCATGGCTGTCTACCTTCGAGCTCGCCATCCGGAATGCCAAATGGTGAAAGCCAGGCTGCAGAAGGTAGCTGCCCTCAGGCGATATCTTCGTAACCATACCAAGAGCGACAGGGTAGACGGGCTCACGCTGGCCAAGATGCCTTTCATTGATGCCGAGCAGTTGGATGAAGCCTATCTTCCGCCATCTGAGTATCATGCTCTCCAGAGGCTGACCCGCCAGCGGGAGCGTCTCATGAAGAGCATAACTATTCGTAAGAACCGAATAGGCTCAATAGTCAATGGGTATCTTCCTGGCCTTCGAAAAGCTTTTTCCGATGAGTGGTCTGACCGGGCCAGGGCTTTCTACCGGCAGCGGCTAAATCCATTCACCGTGGTCCGTGATGGCAAAGACGCCCTCGAGGCCTTTTTGGTTAATGTTAAGGCCAAGGGCGCCGTGACTGAATCCCATCGAGTGTATCAGGTCTGCCAGAAGCTCGCGGAGTTCTATGAGAAATCCAAGCCTGCTGGCATGATAGATGAGGACTTCTTTGATGATCTCCAGAATGAGATAGCCTGCGAACTGAGGTTAATGGAAACAGAGGAAGCTGAGGTAGAAAGGGTATCGGGCCGAATTGAGGAACTGTACCAACATCTTCATCCATCTGATCATCTGCGTACTATTCCCGGAATTGGAGTGAGAACAGCCCAGGTGTTTCTGGCCATAATTGGTGACCCACACCGTTTCCGCAGCCAATCTGCCTTCGCTAACTGGACGGGCGTCGTGCCCGGAGCCAGACAATCGGCCAACAGTGAGGGCAAGGGACTGAGGATGACCAAGGCAGGCCCCTCAATGATGAAGCGAGCTCTATTTCAAGCCGGGGATATTGCGCGTAGGTATGACCCGCAGCTTGCCGATCTCTATTACAGGGAGATGGTGCAGCATGGCAAGACACACCTGCAAGCCATGGGAGCAGTGATGAGTCACTTGGGGGCTAGAATAATGGCGGTACTGCGAGAGGGTAGACCATATGAGTTGCGAGATAGCCAGGGCAAACTGATAACAAAGAAGGAGGCTATGGAACTCATCCAGTCAGCATATAAGGTGCCTGAAGAAACAAGACAGGCTCGGCGGCATCGCAAATCTAATGTGGGGAGGCTTGCTAGTCGTGGAACACGCGAGGCAGCCAAAGCTCCTCAGTCCAGACATACCTCCACCTCCCCCGTAACAGTGTACTTAGCTGAAGATAAACAATCAATAGGTGAATTAATGGCTTGACATCAATTAGGAAATCTATTTGTTAGCTTGGACCACATGGAGTGAACCCCTGAAACCGGATCAGCTAGTGGGCAGATTAACCCTGGATGATGTAGATAGAAGCTGACCTGGTGGACCGCATCGAAGCCATCTGCCTTGAGTTTCCCAGATGTGGTTAGCGCAGGGTCATTTATCAGCTTAAGCATGAAGGATGGGCAGTAAATCAGAAAAAGGTTTTAAGGACTAATCCTCTCATAATAGCTTTGAGCTTATGGCCTTATCACTTCTAGACCACAGGGCCTAATCGTCTGACAACAGCTTCAAGCTCTTTACCAGGATTAGTTTAACTAAGGGGATCCCCCAAGGTGGAGTGAACGCCTGCCTGAACCAAGCTAAAGCCCGAAATTCTAATTCTCCCTTCAGTAGCCATTCGCAATCTTGACTGCGCCTCTAAATCACCATGGGTCACAACGATTTCCGCATTTCCGTTTTCACACGGATTTTCCCATGGGGGTATGCTACCTGTGTCGTATTACGCAGCCTATTCCATGCGAAGGAAAAAGGAAAGGAAATGCCCAGTAGAGAAGATGTGTTGGAAGGGAAATAGGTTGGTGAATTACTATATGACCATCTACAGCGTGCTGGTAAGCTATACTAGGCGAAGGAATTTTCGCCCAGAAGTGATACATTCCGATGTTTTGTTGCCTTAGACATAAAGAAATGGGGACAATAACAAGTTCTGTC
>JAUXIO010000052.1 GCA_030620975.1 Dehalococcoidia bacterium
AATGGGATAAAAGTCCTACGTAAAGTCCTTGACAATTGCCCACGAGCCCGTTAACTTGTATTTACTACTTGAGCGCCAGCTCTTAAAATCTAAAGGAGGTAACTGATGCAAGCTTACTGTTTCAAGTGTAAGGCAAAGAGGGAAATCAAAAATGCACAGGGCGTCACCTTAAAAAATGGCAAACCGGCTACACGCGGAATGTGCGCAGCGTGTGGAGCAAAGGTGTTTACCATTGGAAAAGCACAACCTTAAGCGGCAGAGTCAAACGCTCCGACTCATATTGCGAGCCTTGCCAATTCAGTGCCTGATTAGTTTCACTGCCACGTCATAGCATACATGCCAAGCTTCCCCAGCTACGATGGAAAGCTCAGTTCAAGCGTGTTGACCACCCACTCTCGGCAGCCTATAATGGACATGAAGTTAGATAGCCGAAGTGGCGGAATGGCAGACGCGCTACGTTCAGGGCGTAGTGTCCGCAGGGACGTGGGAGTTCAAGTCTCCCCTTCGGCACCAGGCGCCTGTAGCTCAGCTGGATAGAGCGCAGCCCTGCGGAGGCTGAGGTCGTGGGTTCAAATCCCGCCAGGCGTACCATCAGGGCGATTAGCTCAGCGGTTAGAGCGCCTGTTTTACACACAGGAGGTCACAGGTTCAAGCCCTGTATCGCCCACCATAAATATGGCGTGAGGTTTTCAAACCCCCTGATTGTTTAGGCAAGCCACAGGTGGCTAAATAGAAAGCTGACTACCTGATTGCACAGAGGACGGGTCCGCAAATGAACAATGGCTGTAAGTACCAAACTAGAGGCACCACAGGGAACATCCGCTAAAGTCCTTGGTGAGGGGCTTTGTGCTCACGCAAAGGACAGATGGCAAAAGCCAGTATCCAGGATTTAATTGGCAATTCAAGGCATAAGCAGGATAGCAAAGACCAGGCCTACTACTCCACAGAGAAAGCAAAGCTTCGGAAGTCATGAGAAGTCGGCCAACTTTTATGAGAAAAGGGGAATCAGGATGCCGCAGGAACTGGGGAAGATAGACAAACCTGAAGTGAGCAGCTTCAAACGGGGGAGAAAGATTCTCCTTGTTCCGCTTGTATACGCAGGTGATGATGCCCCTCCCGAGTACACGGAGAGGTTTAACCTGTATTGGAAGCAGGCAATCGAACACGTGGGAAACCTGGAGGCTAAAGTGGGGAGGGTCAACCGGGTCTATCACGAATCAATCACCGTGGCTGGCGATGATGGTCTCAAGGTCATAGAGAGGCTAAATCCAAAAAGCTACCAAATCGCCAAGGAGAAGTATAAAAATGGCGCCGAACTTGAGATAATTGAGGATAGGGAGCTGGCTGAAGAAAGTATGGATTGGGAAAGGTGCCTGTTAATGGGATTTATGAGCGATAAGGCAGCTAGGAAGGTCTCTGAATTCTACATCCAAGCTTCCAGAAAAAGATATGAACATATTGGCAAAAGGATAGATGAAACGCTTAAAGCCGATGAAATAGCTATACTGTTCATCAGAGAAGGACATTTGGTGCGGTTTCCCAAGGATACCCAAGTATTCAATGTGGCGCCTCCAGCCCTCGATGAAATTCACCGCTGGCTTCGTGACCGTGCATCGGCGAACGAAAGCAATACATCGTGACCTCTGCAATACTAAAATATTGCCTTTTACAATCTATGCTAATATAATTTCAGCAACTGAATGAGCAGGACCCTTAAGCCAGTGGAGTAGTTTGATAATTGAGCAGCTACATCCAGCCCCATAAAGTTTTAGCTCAATGCCCAGTTTGCAAGCCAAATTTGTGATGTGAGAGTGTGGCGCATTCGTCTAGGGGACTAGGACACCTCCCTCTCAAGGAGGAGATCACCGGTTCGAATCCGGTATGCGCTACCATCCTTTTCAGATGAAGAGCACGAAAGGGTGGTAAATTATGTCCTGGATACCCGCCTTTGAAATCGGCATCTGTAACGCCTGGATTTTCATGATTATTTATCCGCTGCAATGGCTGGCGGTAGTCGTCGTACCGAAACATATTGCTGAGAGGACCAGCCATCCTGCTGATTTTAAACAAGCCCGAAGGGGAAAAATGATGGGCAGGGTAACCGAAACCTTCTGGATAGGCGCTACCCTGTATTCTATATTCCTGCCGCTCGATATCGGTACGGCATGGTTCTATGTCGGACTGGGAGCCTTCGTCATCGGGCTAGCAGTATTAGTTTCCGCAACGCTGAGTGTCATCAGTACACCGGCCAATGAGCCGTTTACCCGAGGCATTTACCGCTTTTCCCGGCACCCGATGTACCTTTCCATGATTCTTGTCTATATGGGGGTCAGCATCACCGCCGCTTCCTGGCTTTTCTTCCTGCTCACGATCGTGACGTATTTCCTGCAGCGGTACCAAATGATACAGGAAGAAGGATATTGCTGTGAAAAATTCGGCCGCCACTACGGCGATTACATGGTTAGGACTCCCCGATGGATAGGAATACCGAGACGAAGCAACCAGAAGTAAGCACCCTTCTTATATTCCCCCGGATTCTTTATGCTTTTTATAGTTCGAAGATGCGTAACATTCTAGTATTAAGTGACCTTAGAAGAAGCTGCTGCAAGTCAGGAATCAGGTGTTTCCTCTCAAACACGAGTTCGGTATCCTTCCAATATGCGCTACCAACCTTCCCCTCAGATTTACTACTGAAGAACCTTACAACATTTTGCTATGAATCTCAGAGCTATAAAATCCAATTTCACTGGTCAACAGTAATGCAATAGAGGCTGAAGTCCCCACGAACATCAGCATAGATAATCCTCACCGGCATGCCAATCTTTAACTGATGAGCTTCGGCACCAACGATCTTGGCCGCTATCCGACCTATGCCTTCCGATAGGTCTACTAACCCCAGCAAGTAAGGAATATCAAATCGCGGTCCAGCAATATTTACTTCAGTCCAGCTATAGAGTGTCCCCCTGTCACTCAATTCCACCCACTCTAAGTTATTTCCCAGGCAATGCGGGCAATGTGACCGGGGTGGGAAGAACGTCTCATCGCAATCACGGCATCTTCTGGCCCAAAACTGCCTCCGCCGCAGACCTTCCCAGAATCTTTTGGTGGCGGTACAGTTCAGGTTGGTTGGCCACAGGAAATTGGGCTTCTCGCTTCCCATATTAATCTGTCCTCAGGATAATGACTAACGAGTTGTTCAGCATTCCACCTTCACAATGCACAAGTCCTATCTTGGCCCCATCCACTTGATTCTTCCCAGCTTCGCCTCTCAGTTGCTTAACTATGGCAATCGTCTCATAGAAAGGGGTAACCGCCCAAGGATGCCCCCGAGATAGAAGTCCGCCATCAGTATTGATGGGAATCTTACCCTCAACTTCAGTATCTCCCCTCTCTAAAGCTGTTACCATGCCGCCCTTATTGAACCAGCCAATGTCCTCCGGAATCATCAGCTCGCAAGGACTGAAGGGAGCGTAAACTTCAGCAACATCCACCTCCTTGGGTGCAATGCTAGCTGTCTTGAAAGCCTCCTCAGCGGCACGATGAGTGGCGATGAAGTTAGTTATCGATTTATCGCAGCGGTCTGTGGGGATAAAGCAAGAGTTGTCGTGATACTGCCCCCAGCCCGCAATATAGACGGGCTTGCCGCAGACCTTCTCAGCCAGTTTCTCAGAGGCAACTACGACTGCAGCAGCGCCATCTAAAGAAGCAGCCGAGTCCAAAAGCTTTATGGGCGAACACAGCCGTCGCGAATTCATGACATCCTCCACAGTAATGGGCATTGTGAAGGCAGCCAAAGGATTATTCAGGGCATTCATTCTGTTTCTTACCGCTGCCAAGGCAAAGTGCTCCTCTCGGGCACCAGTCTCATGCATGTAACGGCAAGCTGACAGGGCATAAGCCGGTATAGTTCCATGGCTGGCATAAGGCTGCAGGGCAATTGGCTCAAGCATAGTTGAGCCTTCATCTGAGCCAAACTTCTTAAACCAGCCAATTGAAGCTTCTCTCTCAGCTCCGTAACACAGGGCGAGGTCTATATTGCCCAGCATGATCTCATTCATGGCACACCTTATCGCCAGTCCGCCAGCTATGCCACCACAAGATATTTCAGCCATAAGCTTGGGCGTAATTCTCATATATTCGCAGAGCAAGCTGGTCTGGAGTCCCACGTTGCCCAGAAGGTCAGGAGTAGTGAATAAGCCCTCTATTTGCTCTTTAGATATATTGGCATCTTCCAGAGCTAGCCTGATAGCTTCCAAGGCTAAATCGCTCTCCGCTCTATCCGGGTATCTGCCTATCTTGACGGCTCCACAGCCAATTATAGCCACTCTACTTTTCATACCAGCCTATTGATTGGCAACATAGCTCGCGTTAATTACAGCTTAACATTATACTTGAGCCGCCAGCAACTTGATGTTGAGTCTCCGTTTATATGCCTATATAATGCCTGTAAAGAAACCAGCTATAGAGCTAACCACATTTGGCTGGGAACCAACTTCTCGGTATAATCTGAACCTTATGATGCTGAAACAAAAGCTGGAAAACAAATGAGCAAATTTCGCTGGCCTTTTACAATAAAACAGATGGGTAAACTTCGTCAGCCTTATGTAGTAGGCATAGTCCTGCTGGCAATGCTCTTAATAATCAGTTTCATGCCCATAAAAACGGTCGAGTGTGAGGAATCGGTAACACGCACTGAGGAGGTGACAGTAGAAGAACCCTATACTACGCTTGAGGAATACACTGTCGTTGAGCCCACCGTGGTCCCGATGACCGAAGAATTAATTGCCAATCAACTCGTTACGCGAACTATAATCTTCGTCAAATACGACTTAACTGACAGGGAAAACCCAATCATCTCAGGTGAGTGGCATAAGAACAACTTCCCCTCTGCACTCACCTGCACAGCTCTAACCCCGACTGAATTTAAAAACTGGAACTCAGGGGCAGATTACCAGGCATGCTGGGAAGAGACAGCCGAAGATGGTGCCTTCAGCTTTCCAGCCCCAGCAGAAGAACGCCTCCACTTCATAATAAGGGAGCCTAACGCTCCAAGATACTTCCAGTCGGAGGTCCCCAACTATGAAGTTACCTTTAGCTGCCGACTTTTATCAACGAGGATTACCGGCTATCAAGATGTAACCAAAAC
>JAUXIO010000009.1 GCA_030620975.1 Dehalococcoidia bacterium
GAAGTAACCAAATCTTGCCACCCCTCAATTTCAACTAAACACAGGCGGCAAGCGGCTAAAGGTGGATTAGCTTCGCGGATGGCACAAAGGTGAGGAATATAAATATCATTGTCCAGAGCCGCCCACAGGATTCTGGTCCCCTCAGTTACTGCGAGCGGGATGCCATCAATAGTTAAATTCACCAGGTCCGGCAACCTTACCTACTCACCTTCCCCAGCGAGATTACAGTCAGAAGACCGGCGATACTTTTGGCATCACAAATTTCCCCGGAGGTGATAAGGGCAGGTATTTGAGCCAAGGGCACCCTAACCAGCTCAATGCTCTCGGTATCTTCAGCTTCAAGGCGGCTTGGAGTAAGCTCCCTAGCCAGATAAAGATACAAGTATTCAGTGGTATAGCCCGGAGTTGAATAGAAGCCACCCAGCCTTTCTACCTTCTTGGGCAGGTAACCAATCTCCTCCTGAAGTTCGCGGCGAACGCAATCAACCGGCTCTTCGCCGGGGTCAATGCCGCCAGCGGGTATCTCCAGAAGAAATTTATCCACTGCTTTGCGAAACTGACGAACCAAAAGTACATTATCTTTGTCATCCATAACCACAACTGCCACACAATCGCTGTGCTCAACGATCTCACGGCGGGTTCTTTTGCCGTTGGGCTTTTCCACGCTATCAACCCGCAGATTTACCGCCCGACCCTGGTAAATTCGCTCGGTAGACAAAGTTCGCTCCATCATAACCTCACAACATCAATTCTTTAGCTGAATCAAAATTATAGATAAGGGCTACTTCATCACAATTGGGGAACTTGGGGCAGCGGTAGCACTCCGTCCACACTTTGCGCGGCAGCTCCATCTTATCAACTTGGTGAAAACCGTGCTTTTCAAAAAAGGCAAATTCGTAAGTAAGACAAAAGATGGTGGGTATGCCCAACTCTTTGGCTTCGTCAAGGCAAGCTTGAACCAGCAAGGAACCAGCTCCTGCACTCTGCCTCCGTTCACCCACCGCTAAACACTTAATCTCAGCCAGGTCTACCCAGACAACATGCAGAGCAACACAAGCCAAAAGCTGGTCACCGTCCCTGATAACAAAGAAGTCCCTGAGGTTCTCATACAGCTCGCTCAAGGCACGAGGCAGCATCTTGCCTTCACCAGCAAAGTAATTTATCAGCTGGTGCATTTGAGAAACATCGCTTATCTTGGCTTTTTCGACTTTCAAACCGCTTTTCCTCTAAGCATTGGCTCTAGCGAACTATAAAAATAGCCCTTGGGGCGAATTCTCAAGAAGCGAGCTGTATGGCGACTGAGTTTCACCCTCACCTTATCACCATCATGCAACGCTAACTCCACTTGACCATCAAGGTTAAGTAAGGCTTCGTGGTTGGCAGCCAGCTTAAGTTCAATTACAGTTTCTGGAGGTAACACCAGCGCCGGCTTCGGGCTAAGATGAGGACATATGGGCTGGATAAGTATCTCCCTCGACTGTGGATAAAGAATTGGTCCGCCTGCAGACAGAGAATAAGCAGTACTGCCTGTAGCCGTGGCCACAATCACCCCATCAGCCCGGTAGGTGGTCAATAGCTCACCATCAATTCTGGTCTCTACGCGCACCAGCCCCACCGAGCCCCTACGCGCCACAATAACATCATTCAAAGCGTGAAGGGCACTGGCCTCACCCTTATCGGGAGAAAGCTCAGCTTCAAGCATGCCCCTTTCCTCAATCCAGCCGCCGCCAGCCAGCAGCTCTGGTAGCTTATCTAAAACTTCATCGGCATTAAGTTCAGTGATAAATCCTAGCGTGCCCAAATTTACTCCCAAAACGGGTACCGACCAGGGAGCTACAGCGCGCGTTACTCGCAAAATGGTGCCATCACCGCCAATACTCAGGACTAAATCTGAGTCAGCTACTCGAGCCTCAATCTTTTTCTCATCCCAAGAAGAGCAGAGCCAGGTAGAGATACCCCGATTGCTCAAAAACTTCTCCAGCTTATTAGCCAGGGCTGGAGCCTTATCAAGTTTGGGGTGATATAGAATGCCAATCTGCTTCATGGGCAAGGGAAGTCTACCATCGCCAGCTTTAGAGTGTCAAGAAAATACAATTACGGGATTTTTCAAAGGGCTAATAAGCGTATCCCCAACTTTAAGTTGGGAGAAGATTGCTTCGCTTCGCTTGCAGTGACAAGGAGGAAAGTGATGTGTCACCAATCATATGAATGAGTACAGGGTATTGTTTTCAATCAATAGCTCTGTTATAATAGCCGCCAAATGGAATGCGTTCATTACTTAGTTGACTAAGTGGTGGACGTATTTTTTATTTAAAAAGTTGAGAAGGCAGATAGCAAGTCTTGACTGCTAGTTTAATCGGAATAGCTATCCTCTTTCCCTTCGCTGCTGGCTTTGTTTGCCTCACGCTTAAAAACCATAAAGCCAGAGCCGGCGTCGTTTTCCTCTCAGCTATAGTCCTGATAGCCACATCAATCTTATTCTTCAGCCAAGGAACTTTCCCCCTAGGGTACACTCCCAGCCACGAGTGGGATATGGCCATCTTTGTGCTTGATTATCTCCTCATGGCTTACTTCTTATATCTGGGCTTAAATGACTTTTTCCGCAACGGCATCAAAATTCGGAATGTTTCCACAATAGGATTAGTTCTAGTCCAGGCGATTTCACTTGCTCTCTTTGAATTCTCCTGGGCTCCCGAACTGCCCATAACAGTCGAGCCAGCACTATTCATAGACCACCTTTCCCTGATCATGTGCCTCATCATCTGCATTATTGGCTCGCTCATCTGTATCTACGGCATAAAGTATATGCAAGACCACGAAAAGCACCTGGGACTGGAGAAGACTAAGCAAAACTGGTTCTTCTTCTACATGGTAATGTTTCTGGGTGCTATGAACGGCATCGTTTTTGCCAATAATATTCTGTGGCTCTACTTTTTCTGGGAAGTTACCACGCTGTGCTGTTATGCTTTGATTCGCCATGATGAAACTCCAGAAGCCATAGAAAGCGGCTTTCGCGCCTTATGGATGAACTTAATCGGTGGAGTGGGCTTCGTAGTTGCCATCATCCTCGCCTTCAATAGCTATGGCACGCTCTCCCTCATAACGCTTATTTCAAATCCCACGCCGTTTCTTTTATTGCCATTGGCTTTCCTCTTCCTGGCAGCGCTGACCAAATCGGCTCAGGTTCCCTTCCAGGGCTGGCTGCTGGGAGCCATGGTAGCTCCAGTCCCGGTCTCGGCACTGCTGCACTCCAGCACCATGGTCAAAGCTGGAGTCTACCTGGCGGTGAGGATTGCCCCGGCATTCTGGGGAACATCTCTATCAGCGATGATAGCCGTTTTTGGTGGTTTCACCTTCATGGCCGCGGCCATTCTAGCTATAAGCCAAAGTGAAGCTAAACGAGTCCTGGCCTATTCCACCATCAGTAATCTGGGGCTTATTATACTCTGCGCCGGAATAAACACTCCTCTAGCCATAACCGCGGCCATAATGCTGATAATATTCCATGCCATCTCCAAGGGGCTCCTGTTTTTGTGCGTGGGCAACATAGAGCACAACATTTGGAGCAAGAATATAGAAGATATGCAAGGCCTGGTAAGAAGGCTGCCGCTCATTACCGGCATAACCATCGCTGGAATGATATCCATGCTGCTGGCGCCCTTTGGCGTGCTCATCAGCAAATGGGCAGCCATCGAAGCTGCTGGAGCTTCAGCCTCCCTCTTGTCACCGCTGATTTTGCTCTTTTTGGTGATAGGCAGCGCCGCCACCACAGTGTTTTGGGTTAAGTGGATAGGACGCTTCCTGAGCGAGGTGCCCAGTACCGAAGGCCTAAAGATGGAGCCCTTCTCGCCACTCTACCACACTCCAGTAATGCTGCTGATTGGTGGAGCCGTAGTGCTCAGCATACTTATCGCCCCAGTTTATAATTGGCTTGTATCGCCAGCAGTTGGCACTTTTTATCTAACGACGGTATCCACCCAGAGTTGGTTCTTCCGCAGTGCCATCGGCTGTTTTGTCGCCTGGCCGCTATTTATAGTGCTGGCAGCAGCACTGGTGGTGCCATCTCTCTTCGTCAAAACCAAGCCAGAGAGAATAAGAGCCGCCTATATGTGCGGTGAAAATGTGGAATACGATACTCCGCAATTTCGCTCCGTAGCCGATGACAAGTTCGAGCTTCAACTGGGCGGAGTTTATCTGGAAGAAGATTTGGGCGAGAAGAAACTTGATAAGTGGTTTAAGGTAATAGCCCTGATTATCTTACTTGTTTTATTTGTGGTGGTCTTAGTATGAGCATCTGGCAAATGGCAATAATTTTCATAGCTGCCATTGTAGTGACTCCATTCATTGGCGGCTTACTGCGCGGCATTGATAGAAAGCTCACAGCGCACATGCAGGGCAGAATCGGACCTCCCATTCAGCAGCCATTTTACGACATCATAAAGCTATTCAGCAAAAGTCAGATTATTACCACCAGGTCTCCGCTTCTACTAGTCTACGGTTATCTGCTGTTCATAGTAGCTGCAGTGGTGCTATTTGCACTAAAACAAGACTTGCTTATGTTGATACTCGTCCTCGGAGTTGCCGATGTCTTATTGGTTATGGGAAGCTTCAGCACCAGGTCACCATACAGCCAAATTGGCAGCAACCGGGAGCTTCTGCAAATGTTCTCCTACGAGCCAATTCTGATTCTGGCCAGCATAGCCATATACATGGAAACGGGAAGCTTTCTCATCTCCAGAATTCAGCAACCGCTTTTACCTACTTTGTGGCCAGTTTACCTTGCCCTCCTTATTGCCCTTATCATCTTAATGAGAAAATCCCCCTTTGACATCTCGGCATCGGAGCATGCCCATCAAGAGATAGTTAGAGGTATATTCACCGAGTATTCAGGACTCTATTTGGGACTCATAGAGCTGGCTCACTGGTATGAACTCGTCCTCGTCCTGGCGGTGATCTCCCTGCTGTGGACCGCGGGAGTGTGGCCAGGTATACTATTAGCCCTTTTCTCATGGTTCATCGTTTTGATTATTGACAACATAAACGCCCGTCTTACCTGGTCATGGATGATTCGAACTTCCTGGGTTGCCGGGATAGGTTTATCAATACTAAATATTATCGGGCTTCGCTTATTCGGAGGCTGAAAGTGAATTGGATAGCTAGATCAAGAGCTAAATCGCCGTGGCTCCTCCACTACGACTGTGGCAGCTGCAATGGCTGCGATATAGAGATTTTGGCATGCCTCACACCTCTGTACGATATAGAGAGATTTGGCATCGTCAATATGGGCAATCCCAAGCATGCCGACATTCTTCTGGTTACCGGGCCAGCTAACCACCCGAACTATCGGGTACTGAAAAACCTTTATGAGCAGATGCCAGAGCCAAAGGTAGTTGTAGTGGTAGGAAGCTGTGGTTGCACTGGCGGCGTATTTCACAACTGCCCCAATATTTTGGGTGGAATAGATAAGGTCATCCCGGTAGATGTATATGTTCCGGGCTGCGCCGCAAAACCCGAGGCCATAATTGATGGGGTAGTCTTAGCTCTGGAGAAACTGAAAAATGGAAAATGAAATAACCGTAAGCAAGGCTGAGCTCATCACCGAAGTGCAGAAGATGCTGGCTCAAAAAGCCATGTTCGGCACCGCCACCTGCCTGGATTTAGATGAGCGCTTCGAAATTATTTATCATTTCGAGCTTGAGCAAGGTTTAAAAATGAGGCATATCAGGGTTAGCCTGGCCAAAGATGATACTTTGCCAAGCATATCCAATATATATATGTGCGCCGCTTTGATTGAAAACGAGATGCAGGAGATGTTTGATATAAAAATCAGCGGCATCGCACTTGATTTCAAAAGGGGAATGCTTCTAGCCAAGGAAAGCCCCAAAACTCCGCTGATGAAAGGGAAAGAATAAGATGGCACGCACGGTTATTCCCTTTGGCCCTCAGCATCCGGTATTTCCCGAGCCCATTCAACTTAAGCTAGAGTGCGAGGATGAAAGGATAGTTGGCGTTGTGCCAGTTATCGGCTATATTAGCCGCGGCATTGAGAAAGCAGCCGAACTCAATCCCTTCCGCAATAATATCTTCCTGTGCGAGAGAGTTTGCGGCATCTGCAGCTTCATGCATGCTCTGTGCTATTGCCAGGGAATTGAGGATATGATGAAGGTTGAAGTACCTTCCAGGGCCAGATTTCTCCGCGTTTTCTGGGCTGAGCTCTCCCGAATGCACAGTCACTTGCTTTGGCTGGGGCTCCTTGCCGACTCCTTTGGCTTCGAAAGTCTATTTATGCAGGTGTGGCGAGCCAGGGAAATAATTCTGGATATCTCGGAAATGACATCAGGGCACAGAATCATTCAATCCACTAATGTAATCGGCGGAGTGAGAAGAGACATAGATGAGGAAATGGCTCAAAAGGTGGAGGAAATGCTCGCCCAATTTAAGGAACTTGCAGACAGAAGCATACTGCCCACAATCCTCAATGACCCTACCATAAAGGAGCGAACTGTGGGCAAAGGTATCCTAACTAAAGAGCAAGCTGAACTCCTGGCTGCGGTGGGTCCTACTCTCAGGGGCAGCGGAGTTGCCTCAGATATGAGGATGACGGAATACGCTGCCTATAAGGAAATTGGCTTTGAGCCAATAGTAGAGACCGCCGGGGATAGCTATGCCAGAACTCTGGTGAGAGTAAAAGAGATTTACCAATCGCTAGATATTATCCTTAAGGCTTTATCAATGATGCCCGAAGGTGATATAGCTGTCAGGGTGACTGGACGCCCTGAAGGTGAAGTCGTTTCCAGAGTGGAACAACCCAGAGGAGAGCTAATTTACTATGTGAAGGGAAATGGCACTGCCAATCTGGAAAGATTAAAGATAGGGACGCCAACCTTTGCCAATATACCTTCACTTTTAGTTATGCTCCCCGGCTGCGAGTTAGCCGATGTGCCCGTGATAACTCTTTCCATCGACCCTTGCATTGCTTGTTGTGAGAGGTAAAAAGATATGCCTTGGATGCTACCTACAATCATGAAAAACCTCTTTTCCAGACCGGTAACGAGACGCTATCCCTATGTAAAGAGGCCACCCTTCCCCGAAGCTCGAGGAAAGCTCCACTTCGATACCGAAAAATGCAATCTCTGCGGCGCTTGCAGCCGGATTTGCCCAGCAAATGCCATAATTGTGGATAAGGAAGGCAGAACTATAAAGTATAACCCATTTGCTTGTATCTATTGTGGCAACTGCGTTGAGGGTTGTCCCAAAAAAGCCATAACTATGGATATACTCTATTCCCCACCAGCCATACAAAAAGAGGAAGAGGTAATTACATTCCCACCATCCACAAAGTAGCCCGAGCTCAAAAAATACGCCAGCTTGACTTCACACCTAGCCCAGTTATAATAATGATGGCTAGAGGTTAGCAAGAATGCGCATTACCGGAGGCAAAGTCAAGGGGCAAGTATTGAAAGTGCCCAAAAGTCACTCAGTAAGGCCCACAACTGACCTAGCTAGGCAGGTTATTTTCTCCATCCTGGAAAATACAGCTGACGATTGGTCCCGAGTGCTCGACCTCTATGCTGGCAGTGGTGCCCTGGGAATTGAAGCATTGAGCCGAGAGGCAAAATGGGCTGATTTTATCGACCAGAAGCCCCAATGCTGTGCCATCATTAAAGAGAATCTAGAAAAAACGAAGTTGGCCAGCCAAGCTCACGTCTATTGCTGCACCGCAAATAAAGCGGTTAATTTCCTCAACGGTAAATACAATATCATATTTGTAGACCCACCCTACTCAGACCCCTCTATAAATAACCTGTTAACGAGTTTAGCTACCTCAAAGCTCATGACGGAAAACTCATTAATTGTAGTTCCCCACTCCAGCCGTTCTTCACTTGAGCCCGCTTACGATGGACTACATCTGATTAAAGAACGCCAACATGGTGATACCTGCATTTCAGTATATCAAAAGGAGGTCGGAATTTGACTGTCGCCATTTATACCGGGAGCTTTGACCCCATTACCTACGGCCATCTTGATATCATTAACCGAACTTCACGCCTTTTCGATGAACTAATCATTGGTATTTATGCTCGACCCGGAAAAAAGTTGCTCTTTTCTATCGAAGAGAGAGTGAACTTGGCAAAACAAGCTGTAGCTCATCTGCCTAATGTTCGCGTTGAATCGTATTTCTGTCTTACAGTTGATTTTGTCCACCAACTAAAGGGCCAGGTTATGGTTCGCGGACTCAGGATGAGCTCCGATTTCGACTGGGAATTTGAGATGGCAATGATGAATAACAAACTGGCACCTGACATTGAGCTAGTTTGCTTAATGGCAAGCCTCAAATACCAATTCCTCAGCTCTACTCTGCTTAAAGAAGTAGCTGAGTTGGGAGGAGACCTCACTGGAATGGTTCCCAAGCACGTTGCCACTGCACTGAGAAAAAAATTCTCTTCCCAAGCTTCTGGAAAATATCAAGGAACTAATACCAAAGTAAAATTATCTGGTTAATAAATTAAAGGAGGTGCATCCCAAAATGGCATACAAAATCACCGATGATTGCATCAGCTGTGGCGCCTGTGAGCCAGAATGCAAAAATGAGGCTATTAAGGAAGGGGAAACGATTTATATTATCGACCCTGACAAATGTACTGAATGCATCGGCTGGTTTGAATCGTCTAAATGCGTTGAAATATGTCCGGTAGATGCTTGTATTCTCGACCCTGACCACAAAGAAAGCCGCGAACAACTATTAGAAAAGTGGCGTAAATTGCATCCCGGGGAAACTCCGGCCACCAGTTAATCAGGGAATCAAGACACAGATTAACTGAAGAATTATAATGGCGATCAGTGGACTAAAGTCCAACATGCCCGCTCTGGGTACAAAGCGGCGTATCGGATCCAGAATTGGCTCAGTGATTCGATGCAATATAGCTACTACCGGATTGTAAGGGCTAATAGAAAACCAAGATAGTATAGCCCTCAATATTATAGCCAGAGTGAGTACTTCACAGGCAAGTCTAATAAAAAGAAACAAAATTGCCATTATTTAGCTTTAAGCTCTTTAGCTTTATTATAGGCAGCGATAACAGCTTGAAGCAGCGAGGAACGCAGCCCACCTTTCTCTAATTGCAATAACCCCTCCGCCGTAGTTCCCCCCGGAGAAGTAACCATATTCCTCAATTCAGCTGGGGGTTTACCAGTTATAGTAACAGCATGAGCTGAGCCCAATATTGTTTCCAATACCAGTTTTTCCGCCATACTTCGCGCCAAACCAATGTGCACGCCAGCATCAACAAGTGCTTCAATAATAAGAAAGACATAAGCCGGGCCACTGCCGCTCAAGGCGGTAGCCATATCTATATACCGCTCATCACTAACATACATCTCCTTGCCCAAAGCTCCCAAAATAGAACTGGCCACTTCTTTATGCTGCTCACCGACCTCAGGAGTAGCCGTCCACACGGTTATGCCTTCACCAATCTGCGCCGGCATATTAGGCATAGCCCGAACTACAAGAGAATGGTTCAACCCCTGACATAAGCTAGTTAAGCTAGCGCCAGCTACTATAGATAATACCAATTGCTGAGATAAGGAACTTCTTAAGTCCCTTAGCACCCCGTCCAAATCCTGGGGTTTTACAGCCAGAACGACCAATCCACTATTTCCCACTGCCTTTTGATTATTAGCCGAAGTATTAACCCCATAGCCTCGACTCAACGCCTCACGCCGTGCCTCGCTTACATCGCTAACGGTAATCTCCCGCGCTGCAGCCACCTCTTTGGTCAAAAGACATCTAACCATAGCTTCCCCCATAACTCCACCACCAATGAAAGTTACCCTCATCTCTTACTCCTTATCCTACTTTGCCACCACATTTACCAGTCTCCCCGGAACATAAATAACTTTGGTGACCTCTCTGTCCTTCAAATAAGCTTTTATTCGCTCGCGATTTAGCGCCAGCTCTTTTGACTCAGCCTCAGTAATAGAAGCTGGCACGGCAACCTTGTCCCGCAATTTACCATTCACCTGAATAACCAGCGTGAGCTCTTCTTCCTCAACTAATTCTTCGTTCCACTCAGGCCAAGATTGATTATGGACGCTATAAGCATGACCCGTCCTCACCCAAAGCTCCTCAGCCAAATGTGGTGCCGTTGGAGCCAGAAGCAGTAAGAGATCAGTAATAGCCTCTTGCCAAACCGAGTGAGAAACCGAACCAACTTCCTTGACTCTAGTCAGGTGATTAGTAAACTCCATAAGACGCGCCAGCATAGTGTTAAAGCGAAACCTTTCCAAGTCTTCGGTCACTTTTTTGATAGTCCTATGAGTAATATGAACCAGTTCCTTTTCCACTTCGGGATTAGCGCTACGAGCAGTGTAGCCAGTCTCCATTAAATTCCACACCCGGTTCAGCCAGCGACTTATGCCGGTGATGCCAGTATCACTCCACTCCCCACCTTGCTCCCAGGGTCCAATAAACATGAGATAAGCACGAACTGCATCAGCCCCCAGCTCAGCC
Organism: Dehalococcoidia bacterium; assembly: GCA_030620975.1. Classification (GTDB taxonomy): domain Bacteria; phylum Chloroflexota; class Dehalococcoidia; order GIF9; family JAUXIO01; genus JAUXIO01. The sequence goes on from JAUXIO010000009.1 coordinate 10,511, forward strand.
ACATATACATCAGGGTTAACCACATTGCCTTTGGATTTACTCATTTTCTCGCCGCGATAAATTATCGTCCCCTGATTAAAAAGGCGAGTAAACGGTTCATCAAAATTAACCAATCCCATATCCCTGATTGCCTTAATAAAAAAGCGCGCATAAAGAAGGTGCATGGTAGCGTGCTCGGCACCACCGGTGTATAAATCAACAGGCAGCCAGTAACTTACCTTCTCGTCATCAAAGGGAGCGGTATCAATTTTCGGGCTCGCATAGCGCAGAAAATACCATGAGGAACACATGAAGGTGTCCATAGTATCAGTTTCTCGCCGTGCTGGGCCTGCACACTGAGGACAAGCAGCATTAACAAATGGCTCACAGTACTTAAGCGGAGATTCACCGCTAGGTCTGAACTCAGCATCGGGGGGCAGCAAAACCGGCAAATCTGCCTCTGGCACGGGAACAATGCCACACTTGTCACAATAAACTATGGGGATAGGTGCTCCCCAATAACGCTGCCGGGAAATAAGCCAGTCACGGAGGCGATAGATGGTAGCCCACTTGCCCCACCCCCTTTTCTCCAGCAAATCGCAAATTGCTTCAGCTCCCTCATCGCTGGGAAGGCCACTAAATTTTCCCGAATTAACCATGGTGCCAGCTTCAACATAAGCCGACTCCAGCTCTTCTCCGCACCAACCCGGTGGAGCGATAACCACTCTGACAGGTAAGTTAAATTTCCTAGCAAAAGCAAGGTCGCGAGAATCATGGGCGGGGACCCCCATTACCGCTCCAGTGCCATAAGTTGGCAACACATAATCAGTAATCCAGATGGGCACCAATTTCCCATTTAACCTGTTTACAACATAACTCCCCAAGAAGACTCCCGTCTTCTCCTTCTCTTCGGCCGTCCGCTCAAAATCAGTCTGCCGCCGTGACCAAGCAACGTATTCTTCCACTTCAGCCCTATGCTCTGGGGTAGTCAACTGGGGAACCAGAGGATGTTCTGGAGCTAAAAGAAAGAAAGTTACCCCAAAAATGGTATCGGGGCGAGTGGTAAAAACTCTTATTTCCTTTTGTGCTACACGTTCATGCTCCAAACTGAAACTCACTTCTGCACCGCTACTCTTACCAATCCAGTTCTTTTGCATTATCTTTATTCGCTCGGGCCAATCTGCCTGACTGTGGTCGAGAAGCTCCTCAGCATAGTTGGTAATTCTGAAAAACCACTGCTCCAAATCCTTTTTAGTTACCGCCGTACCACAGCGCTCACAAAAGCCTTCACCCACCACCTGCTCATTAGCTAATACTGTCAGGCAACCAGGACACCAATTAACCGGCGCTTTAGCCCGATAAGCCAAGCCAGCCCGGTAAAGCTTCAAGAAAAACCATTGCGTCCACTTATAGTATTCGGGAAGACAACTAATCACCTCGCGATTCCAGTCATAGATGGCACCCATAGTCCCAAGTTGCCTGCGCATATTCTCTATGTTTTCCATCGTCCACACGTAAGGGTGAATTCCGTGGCTGATAGCTGCGTTCTCTGCAGGTAACCCAAAGGCATCAAAACCGACAGGGTGGAGTACATTATAGCCCTGCATTCGCTTGAATCTGGCGTGGACATCTGAGGGCGCCATAGCATACCAATGTCCAATATGGAGATCCCCCGAAGTGTAAGGGAACATGGTCAAAGCATACCATTTAGGGCGACTCTCATCTTCTTCAACCTCATATAGTCGATCAGCGGCCCACCTTTCCTGCCACTTCTTTTCAATTTGTTGAGGGTTATATCTGGGAGACATGTTTACAAAGTTTAGCTTAATTTAAGTTAAATTAAAAGCTTCCCGTGAGCAGAAATGAATTCCTTAATTACGGCAAAATATTGCTCCGTGTGTGACAGCATTATGTCATTATGGTCAGCTTCAGGAATAACAATTAGGCGCTTGTCCCTTGTAGCCGCACTGGAAAAAAGATCTCTAGCCTCAGTGAGTGGAACCAGACTATCATACTCCCCGTGAATGATAAGTACTGGCAAATCAATGGTTCGCATCTTGACCAAATTGGGAAACTCAATGTCTTCTAAACCAATAGACCCAACGGGAAAGTCCAGATGCGAGAATAACCTGAGGATGCTGCCAAATCCGCTCTCAATAATTAAACCATTCATCTGCTCCTGATAGCGATGGGCGAGCTCAACTGCGGGAATACTTCCCAAAGACCGCCCCATCACAAAAAGGGCACCAGTATAATGCTCTCTCTCCAAGATTTTCCTAAATGCCTCAAATATAACCGGGGCGTCAGCAATGGTGTTAGCAAATGTTGGTATCCCCCCGCTTGAACCATAACCGCGATAATCGGCCACGAATAAACTAATGCCCAGTTCATTATAAGCCGGAGCTACGTAATCATAATCACTAACAACCTCCCCATTACCATGAAAGAACACGATAATTGGTGAATCCTGATTGCAAATGTAAAAGCGACACGAAATTGATACCCCCTCCTCCACGGGAATGAAGTAATCAACCGCATTGGAAGGCCCTTCACTAAAATCGCTGCGGGGGTAAAAAACAAACTGAAGAATGTCTTGCCGGTCCAATGCAGAATAATCAGCTTGGTAAGACATTATTTGAACCTTAATTTTAGCATTCGATTATGGAATAAGTCCACTGCAACCCCCTCACCACTCAACTGCTTGTTTTACCATAGACAAAGCGGCACTCTTAGTTTTATAATGCATTGCAAGCACTGGATCTACCGAAGCGATTTGTTAGTCCATTGACTAACTGAAATTGGTAGAGGTTTATACTAACTCACTAAAATTAATGATTAGCGACGAGTACATAATTATCCGCCCACCCGGTGAAGCAAATAGCTTCCTGCTCCCCATAACATTTGGCTGCTCGCACAACAAATGTACCTTCTGCCCTTTCTATCGTGGCATAAAGTTTCGGGCAAGAAGCCTAGACGACATCAAAAGAGATATAGATGAAGTGGCCAAAAACTATAACTGGAGTGCCAGAAGGGTTTTCTTAGAAAATGGCGATGCCCTAGTATGTTCTTACTCAAGACTAAAAGATATCTTGGAATACTTAAATGAGAGATTTCCCTATCTGGAAAGAGTTGCGAGTTACGCTACCCCACAGAATGCTCTGCACAAAACCACTGAAGAACTAGCCTCACTGGGGCAGCTCGGCCTCAAACTCGTCTACTTTGGCGTTGAAAGCGGAGATGAGGAGATTCTACTGAAAGTTCAAAAGGGAGCAACCTACGCCCAGATAGTTGAAGCAGCGCAGAAAATAAAAAGGGCAAATATCACCCTTTCAGTAACCATAATTTTAGGACTTGGAGGTGTCAAAGGTAGTAAAAGGCATGCCCTAGAAACAGCCAGAATTCTAAATGAAATAGACCCAGATTACGTTGGCGCTCTGACTTTAATGCTTGCGCCGGAAACCGAACTTTACGACGAGTGGAAAGAGGGTAAATTTTTAGCTATTTCGCCTTTCGAAACCCTTGAGGAGTTGAAGATAATCATAGCAAATTCAAAGTTCACAAATTGCTTCTTCACCGCAAACCACGCTTCAAACTACCTCCCACTGAAAATAAACTTGCCAGAGCAGAGGGAGGAGGCGATAAAACTTCTAAACAAGTTGCTTGCAGATAAGGACACTTCTACACTCAAGCCCGAGTTCCTTAGAGCGCTATAAGAAGCTACAGTAACAGCTAATATAAACTAAATGCCCTCAGTTCAGAAATGCATATGCCTCAATTTCAAGCATTTCGTGTGATAAACATCACTTGGTAAACCAGACGAACAGCCCGATACCCAAGAGCCCAAGAGCAGCCGCGAAATAAAAAACAGAGGTGGTATCCAGCACACTCACTATTATGCCACCCAAAAGCGGCCCCGCTGCCATGCCCAAGCTCATCGCCATATTAAACACGCTCAATGTCGAGCCCATACCATACGTCCTACCTTCTTCTACAACTAGAACTGAAGCTGCCAGCATCGAGAGCGCACCTCCAATGCCACCAAATATGCTCAATGCCAACAATTGCCAGAAGCACTGCATCCATGGAACCAAAGCTAGAAACGCAATACCCAGTAAACTGCCAATTACAACTAATCCCCTCCTATCAAATCTATTGGCAATTCTGCCAAAAAACATCTGGGGAAGGGACATCGCCAGCATATTAGCTGCCAGCACAATTCCTATCTCCCCTAGGTTTAACTTCAGGGTAAAAGCAGCAAAGATGGGTAAAAAACAGCTAAAGCCGCCTCTGCCCAGTGCATAAGCCAGTCGGAAGCTAAATAACCCCCTTACCACTCCGCTCCGTGCTATCTCTCTAAAAGAAATCCTGGAGGATGCTTCCCTCTGAGTTTTATTGCTAATTTCTGGCAAATAAGCAAGAGCCAGAAGAAAAGCCAAGAAGTTGAGGGCGCCCATAACATAGAAGGCCAGACTCATACTAAAATATTCAGTCAACATCCCTCCTAGAAGGGGACCAAGAGCAAACCCGGTAAAAAATGCCGCGTTGAAATACCCCATAAAGATGCCTTCCTCACCTACGGGCGAGAGGTCTCCCACATAGGCTTGAGCAATGGGGATAATCATAGCGGCAGCCACCCCATGAACTAAACGAATTGCAGTCAGCTCAAAAACTGTGTTTGTCCATACGTAGCCTAACGAGATTACGGCATAGCTAAAAAGCCCAAAGCAGATGAAATTTTTCCTGCCCTTTAGGTCTGAAAGCCTGCCAAAAATGGGCATGAAAATGCCGCGGGAAATAGAAAATGCGGCAAAGATTATGCCCACCCAGACTGCAGTGGCTCCCAGATTCTCCGCATACAGAGGTAAAAGCGGAGCGATAATCCCCGCCCCAAGCATGGAGGAAAAAATTGAGATGGCAAGAATTGCGAAGACCCTATTTGTCATATTGCAGCTAACCAAGCATAATAATTACTTACGCCAAAATAAGAATAAATGCCAGACAAAAAGCTCATATCAGCAAGTTGCCCAAATCTAGATATTTGACAGACAAAGATTATATAATCTAAATGGAAGCAAATATGAATTGGATTATTGATATTAAGGTCTCAAATGGCCAAAGATGAGGAACTGTTACCCCAAAATAAGGCCCAACAGATTGCAGAAAAGTTTCTGTTAGCCAGGTGCAAAGGACCAAAAATCACCTTTGCCGAGACCAAATTGGTCATCAAGAAGGAAACTGGCCCCATATATGAGATAAATGGCATGCTCACTATGCCCCTGGACAGCTTCCTCCATCGCTTCACATATGGTTCTCCATCACACCGCTTTTCCTTCAAAGTGGAGGTTGATGCCAAACAGGGTACAATCCTGCACTATGAGCTCAACTAGCCAACCCCACCATATTTCTCATAAAATACTAACTGTGCTAATTCTTTCCTTTTCGGCACTTTTGCCTCCCCCTCGGGATAACCTAACGGCGTCATTTCAACCACCACAATATTCTGTGGCAATTCCAAGATCTGGGCTGCCTTCTTAGCATCAAGGGCGCCAACATGGACGCCACCCAAACCAAGAGAATGAGCTGCCAGCATCAGGTTTTGCATCGCCAAGGCGACATCGAACATATACCAATCACCTTTATCCGTCACCGCTTCACCTCCGCGAAAGCCTGATTTCCCCAGCTCAGCACAGGCCACAATAACCACGGGCGCGCTCTTAATGGCTTCAATTGCCGGATTCCAGGGGGTAAGAGCGCCGGCCAAGCTCACTTTCCTTTGCGCATCCCGCACCACTATAAACCTCCAGCATTGAGTATTAGCCCAAGAGGGAGCCCAGCGAGCCGCTTCCAGAACTGTATTAAGCTCTTCCTTCCCCACCGATTCAGGCTTGTAGCGACGAATACTGCGCCTAGTTTCTATTGCTTCAATCACTTCCACGATCTCACCTCCTATTCTTCTTACTCTTCCCACGCTCCTTCGCCAACAAGCGGGACAAAACGACAACCGCCTAAATTCTCAACCAAGTTCTGCTTCTTCCGCTTAGTAATTTTAAGTAGTTCCTGTTCCCAGCGTGAGCCCACAGGTATCACCAGCCGCCCTCCAAAAGATAACTGGTCAAGAAGCACCTGAGGGACAGACGGAGCGGCAGCGGTAACCATAATGGCATCATATGGAGCTTCATCTGGCCAGCCCAAATTCCTACCAGCAACATGAACTTCAACATTGGCGTAGCCAAGCCTCTCCAAAACTTGCCTCGCCAATTCTACCAGTTGAGGCAAGCGGTCCACAGTAATTACTCGCTTCGCCAATTCAGCTAGTATTGCCGCTTGATAACCACTCCCAGTACCCACCTCCAGCACTTTTTCACTACCTTTAAGTTTCAAGGCTTCGGTCATCAAGGCAATGATAAATGGCTGAGAAATAGTCTGCCCATAGCCGATACTTAAAGGTCTGTCTTCGTACGCCGCGTAGTAGCTGTCCTGAGGAACAAAAACTTCACGAGGAATGCGCTCCATGACTTCCAGCACACGCCTATCCCTGACCTCCAAGCTCAGATGCCTGATCAACTCAGCTCGGACTGCTTCCAAACCCAACCTGATACCACCTTGAGGCTTTAGCCAAGAATAAAAGCCAGCACAATGAGGACGAACAACATCGAACCGGCAATAATCCCAATGCGGCGCAGTTCAATCAGCATATATTGATACTTAGTCGCCGCTTGGATTGGAGAAGGCACTTCAGATTCAGATGAAGTTGAAGCTGTCTCAAAACGCTGAGGCTGCCTCTTAATCGTTGCTTCTGCCAACTTACGACGATATTCTACCTTTGATCTGGCTCTTCGTGATTTTTTCGCCATATTTTTAATAAAGCTAAACCTGCTTATAAATTCTAGTGCTTGAAATATAAGCGTGACCTAGAAGCTTTTGCACAGACTCCAGTCGACTGCCACCCCTCAGCTTATGAGTGGCAAAACTATGGCGTAGAGTACGAGGACTAACCCTATCACCAAGCCCCGCCTCACTAGCATAGTTCTTGACAATCTGCCAGAAGCCTTGTCGAGTAAGGCGTCCACCGCGCCGATTAAGGAACAACGCCGACTCCTCCTCTCGGCGCAGTAGCTCGTAGCGAGCGGTATTCTCATATTCCTTGATTGTCTGCACCATCTGAGAGTCAATTGGGATAACCCGACTTCCGGAACCATGCTTAAAGCAATACACACAACCTCGCTTCAAATTAACATCTTCCAAGTTTAAAGCTACCAGTTCACTTACTCGGAGTCCAGAAGTATAAATTAACTCCAGCATCACCTTATCCCTTGCCGCCTCGGGAGTGGACAGCTTAGCTGGCTCTGCCAGCAAGCGGTGCACCTCAGAAACTGATAGTGTCATGGGTAAAGACTTACTGAATCGGGGAGAGGCCAAGCTCCGTGTGGGTCCATCCTTCAGTCTGCCCGAATTGAACATAAATTTAAGAAAGGATTTAATTGCAGCTATTTTGCGCGCCAAAGTAGTCAACTTATATTTTCTCTCCCTAAGGTTAAACAGATACTCGGTTAGAAGTTCATTATCCAACCTGGACCATGCTGAGCTAGAGCCTCCACTATCCCCCTGTGCCTCAATAAAAGCCGCCAACTGATTCAAGTCATTACTGTAAGCAGCCAAGGTATTCTCTGAATAGCCCTTCTCATTGGCCAGGTAATCAAGGAAGGCATTAATGTCTTCTTCCATCCTGTCGCTATTTTAGCACAACGCGCACCAAAGAAAACAAAAAAGAGGAGTACTTTGAACATTTTTTGCTTCTATTTAATCTTGTATGTAAAATAATTTGTTGTGAAGGCAGTTCAGCTGGAAGAGCTACTGAAAAGTTTGCCCCGAAAACCTGGCGTATATCTATTCAAAGATATTCAGGACCATGTCCTTTACATCGGTAAAGCTTCCAATCTCAATCATCGAGTAAGAAGTTATTTCAGCTCACCCCTTAGCCCATCACCGAAACTTCAGCGACTAATAAACAAAATAAGCGACTTCGAGTTCATAGTCACCGATTCGGAGCAGGAAGCACTTATCCTAGAATGCAACCTGATTAAGAGATATCGCCCTCGCTACAACATCCGCTTAAAAGATGATAAGGCCTTCCCTTATCTCAAGATAAACCTTAGCGAGGAATGGCCCAGGGTCAGCATTACTCGACGCCTTGAGGAAGACGGGAGCAGATATTTTGGCCCCTTTGCCAGCGCCGGCTCAGTTCGCCAGACTCTAAAACTAATAAAGAAAATATTCCCCTTCCGCTCGTGTAATAAAGCCATTACTGGAAACGATAATCGGCCCTGCCTCAACTATTACATTCACCGTTGCCTCGGACCCTGCATCGGTGTCGTAACTAAAGAAGAGTATGCCGAAATAATAAACCAGGTCATTCTATTTTTAGAAGGTAAACGGGAGCTGGTTCTGCGCGAGTTAAAAAGAAAAATGGCGGCAGCGTCCAGTCAATTCCATTTTGAGAAGGCGGCATTGCTTCGCGACCAAATCCAGGCTGTAGAAAGAGTGATTGAGGGGCAGAAAATTGCTACCACAGTAAAAGGCGAGCAAGATGTTATCGCCTTGGCACAAACCAAAGACCAAGCCTACGTGGAGATTTTCTTCATACGCAATAGCAAGCTCATCGGGCGCGAGCATTTCCTTATGGAAGGCATCCAAGAGGAGAAACCAAGCCAGATAATGGCTAGCTTCATAAAGCAATATTATGTTTCAGCCTCATTTATACCGCCGCTAATACTGCTTCAATACCCCGTAGATGACGTGGCAGTCATAACCGAGTGGTTGAAAGCCAAAAGAGAAAGGAAGGTAAGCCTTCAAGTGCCTAAACGCGGAGCCAAAAAACAATTAGTAGACATGGTTGCTCAGAATGCCAACCAGAGCTTGGAGCTGGCCAAAGTTAAGCAGACAGCTCCCGAGAGTATAACTTCCAGCCTAGAAGAGCTAAAGAGAAGACTCCAGCTACCCCAGACGCCACTCAGGATAGAATGCTATGATATCTCCAACATTCAAGGTAGCTTAGCCGTAGGCAGTATGGTTGTCTTTGATAAAGGGCTACCCAAGCCAGCGCAATATCGCCACTTCCGAATCAAGACTGTTGTTGGCGCTAACGACTACGCCATGATGCAGGAAGTAATAAGAAGGCGCTTCAAAAGAAGTGTGAGTACCGAGGGCACCTGGTCAATTATCCCCGACCTCATCCTCATTGACGGTGGCAAGGGACAACTCAATGCCACTCTAGAAGTGCTGCACCAGCTGGAAATGAAAACCATCCCCACTGCCAGCTTGGCCAAACAAAGAGAAGAGGTCTTCCTCCCCAACAAATCTAAGCCTGTCGATATTCCTCAAGGCTCTCCAGCGCTACATCTACTCCAAAGAATAAGAGACGAAGCACATCGCTTCGCTTTGGGTTATCACCAAAGGTTACGCCATAAAGAGGGCATTATGTCTATACTTGATAGTATCCCCGGCATAGGGCCAAAGCGGAAAAAAGCCTTATTGAGAAAGTTTGGCTCAATCCAAACTATCAAGCAAGCCTCCCTGGATGAACTCACTAAAACAAGTGGTATAACATTGACTTTAGCACACAGGATTAAGGAATCCAGCGAAGAGATAAGGCCATGATTGGCAGCGTTAGCAGGCCAACGCCAGCAACTGAACCGCACACTATGATAAAGCCTGGAGAACAGGTTCAGTTATATAAACTACTTTCTTATCGCTTCCTCTCTTGTGAGCGATATAGCTAAAGCTAAATTCGCAAAAGGGACAAGCGGTTACCAGCGGGCTTACTGTAACTTGGTCCAATACCTTGCTAGCTACCTTTAAGGATAGGTCACGACAGACCATCCTTACCCCCGCCCCAGCCCCACAGCAAGGGGCATCTTCCCTATTCTCAGGTAACTCATTTACCTTTATCCCGCTTAAGCACAAAACTTCTCTCGGCTCATCGAAAATTCCGTCAGGCCTTGCCAATCGACATGGGTCATGATAGGTCACCTCACCCACCACCTGGGCTATTTTTATTCCCCTTTCCTTCAACAATGAAGGTAACAACTGGACAATATGCACCAATTCAAAATCTACACTCCCCAAAAGCTGAGGATACAAATACTTAAAGCAGTAATAGCAGGCAGGGCAGACCAAGATAATCTTTTTTATACCTAGCTTCTTAAATTTATTAACATTTTCCTCAGCTATTTCTCGGAGGAGATCGTCTCTGGCTGCGTCTCCATATATCACCCCACAACACCCCTCATCCTTTAAAATCATAAAGTCAACACCCAATTTCTTTAATAACAGGTAAGATGAAGCAGCAGCATCTTTAGTCACATAGGCGGATGCACAACCGACATAGAGAAGCGTGCTCGACTCACGACTGGGGAACTCCTCAGGCAGCCAATCAAGCCTCCTAGCCGGGTCTCCATTGACAGCATTACCTAACCTCTGGGTTGATTCGACAAGCTTTTTATGTGGTTCTGGAGATTCTATCCCCCTTTTTCTCAACTTTAGACGTGAATGCCAAACAATATTCGCAATATCTATGCTGAATGGGCAAGCTTCGGTGCAAAGGCGGCATTCGAGGCAGCTATAGACGCTTTCTACCATTTGAGGGGTGATTTCCCCACCTTGAAGTATCCTCCCAGCAACCTTAATTCTGGCTATAGGTGAAAAATTGTCATCTTGGGTTGCATTATAGGTAGGACAAACTTGCAAGCAAACTCCACATTCGTTGCAGAGCTCCACTGATTCCATTAATTCTGTCATGATAAGACCCCTTCCATTCCACCGTTTTTAATATTCTTTAATCAAGTTAACCTTGCAGGTAACTCATCAACGTTACCGTATTTTTCACAGCAAAAGCCTCGGCATCATTATTAAAGTAAATGTAAATCGTTTTTAGATTTCGTCCCAGATTAGCAATATTTTCCGCCCATCTGAAAAGTTCTTCATCAGAATAACAGCTCGAGTACAAACCATCACTGCCGTGGAAACAAATATACGCAAAATCGGCAGTTGCAACTAGGGGACAAGTAAAGCCAGGCATATCAAAAATGCAAAGGCCAACATTGTATCGGCGCAAGGTATCAAAAATGCCATCATTAATCCACGACTCATTACGAAACTCGAAAACGTGTTTACGCCCCCTCGGCAACAAAGACAGGAAGTTCTCCAGAATCTCCCGGTTACACTTCATGTTGGGTGGAAGCTGATAAAGAAGAGGTCCCAATTTGTCTTCAAGTAGACGAGCCCTGGACAAAAAAATTTTCAGTGGCTCTTCCACATTTTTCAGCCTCTTTATATGAGTAATAAAACGGCTTACCTTAACTGCAAAAACAAAGTCCTCAGATGATGACTCGCGCCAGCCAACGAAAGCCTTCTCCGAGGGTAAGCGGTAAAAACTGTTATTGAGCTCAACGGTGCCAAAATGTCCAGCATAAAACTCCAGCCATTTTGCTTTAGCCAGCTTCTCGGGGTAAAAAAGCCCACGCCAGTGCTCATAATGCCAGCCACTAGTACCGATATAATATTTGTGCACCTTCCCCATAGCTTCAAGTAAAATAAACTTGCCTGTTGTCAGGGCATGGCATCTAACCGCGCCAAATCAAATGTCATACCATCCCGAGCCGCGATAACTGATATGCCGATGTCCTCGCTTAGCTGCTTGGCTACTTCCCATGGCTTAGCTCGCCACATGGTCATACCAAAGTGGGTCAAAATGGCTACTTTCGGCTTGACCTCCACAATTATTTGCTTAGCTTCGGGAAGAGATAAATGGTCAATGAGAGCACCTGATTTCAATCTAACCACATTGATAATTAGCAACTCACCCCTGTAATAGCTGGCTAACTTATCAAAATACCCCGTGTCAACAATCCAAGAGAAAGTATGCCGCGGCGTTCGAAAAACAAACCCATAGGTTTCTACTGGATGCCTGTGCCTGATCGGCGTCTCAAAAGAAATATCACCGATAGAATAAGACTTGCCCTCAGCCAGAACTTCTATGCTTTCGGGATAAGCTCTCAGGTGAGGAGAAATGACAGAATCTTCATTTAAGGCGTCGGAGGGAACAAAAACTACACCCCGCTTTTTTGTTCCAGCCTCAGTCATGGCTTCAATCATAACATTCATATCTCCACTATGGTCAAGATGTTTATGAGAAAGAATGATAGCTGCCAGCTTAGCCGGAACCAGCTTCTTTTTAACGGCGTGGACTAAACAACCAGGACCAGGGTCCAAAAGCAGCTTGGTGTCACCGAAATTAAGCCAAGCGCCGCCAGAAGCTAAAAATTGATTAATAAGCACAAACCTGGCACCAGCAGTACCAAGGAAAGTTATCGTATCTGATAATTCATCCACGACATCACAATTATATCAGGAACTCGACTTTATCCACAGTTCTGCTAAAATGAATTAAACTTTCTAAACGCTGGGGCCACATGGCAGAAATAGAACGGGAAATCGCCGAGTTACTAAGAAAACACCAAGCTAGAATGGGGAAATTGCTGACTCTAGGCACAGCCGAATCAGCCACGGGCGGCAGAATAGCTGACAAGATAACCAACGTTCCAGGCAGCTCTGACTACTACAAGGGCAGTATAGTGGCCTACAGCAGCGAGATAAAAATCAAAGTCCTCGGGGTAAAGAATACAACTATCAAAAACTATGGTGCCGTTAGCCCACAAACGGCCATAGAGATGGCTGAGGGCGGTCGAAAACTGCTGGACGTAGACATATGTATTTCAGATACTGGAATCGCCGGGTCCTCGGGGACCACTCCTAAAAAGCCAGCAGGGCTCTTTTACCTCGGTTTATCAGCTACCAATGCCAGCCTAAGCCGAGAGCATCGCTTTCCCGGAGACCGAGAGGGAAATAAACGAGATGCCACCGATGAAGCCTTAAATATATTAAGGGAATATCTATTACAATGCCTCAGCAAAATAGAATGAAACTGGGCTCAAAGTTAGCAATACCAAGTTTGGTGATTTCTTAAAATGCACGAGCTGTCCATAACTCAAAGTATCCTCGACATTTCCTTAGACAAAGCCAAGGCAGCCCAAGCCTACAAGATAAACAAGATCAGTCTAGTTATCGGCGAGTTAACCGGGTTCGTTTCTGAGTGCGTCCAATTCTACTTTGATTTCTTGAGCAAAGACAGCATTGCCGATGGAGCCACTCTCAACTTCAAGCTGGTGGCTGGGGAGCTACGCTGCCGCAAATGCTCTACCACCTTTAATCCCAAAGATATCATGTGGGTTTGCCCCATCTGCCAAAGCCGAAGTGTGGAAGTAATCGGAGGCAGGGAACTCTACATAGAAAGTATAGAGGTAGAAACAAATGGAGATAAAAGTCCTACAAAATATTCTGGGAGCTAACGAAGCCATCGCCGCTCAAAACAGGCAACTCTTAGACGAGCATAAAATTGCCGCCATTAATTTCATGTCCTCGCCGGGAGCAGGTAAAACCAGCCTTCTATTACAAACAATAAAGAACTTAAAAAGTAAAGTCAAAATAGGCGTCATCGAAGGCGATGTAGCTTCAAAACTGGACTCCGATAAGATAAAAGGGGAGGGAGTAGCCGTAATTCAGATAAGTACTGGCAGTAGTTGCTCCCTCGAAGCTCACATGATTAGTTTGGCTCTTAAAGACTTACCCCTAACAGACATAGACCTACTTTTCATAGAAAATGTTGGTAATCTCATTTGCCCCGCTGAATTTGCCCTGGGAGAACACAAAAAGGTAGTGATCTCCAGCGTGCCTGAAGGCGATGATAAACCTACCAAATATCCTTTAATATTCACTGAAACTGATGTGGTGGTGATAAATAAGCTCGACCTTCTGCCTTATGTTGACTTTAACCTCAATAACTTCCGCCGTGCCCTCAAAGGAGTGAATCCAAAGGTTAAAATCTTCGAAGTCTCCTGCAAGACCGGTGAAGGTTTGAGAAACTGGTATTCCTGGCTGTTAAGCGAAGTAAAGGCCATTACTACAAGATAAGGTAATTGCAAAAACCAAATTTAGAGTTATAATCTATTAAAGAATAAGTGAGGAGGTTAAGATGGCAAAGATTTTGGTGCTTCACACGGATAAGGGGAAAATGCCAAAACTCAATGAGCTACAACTGCGGCACTTCCACGTAAATGCGGGGGAGGCCATGAGAAGAGACTCCAAGCTTAAGCTCAATGGCGTATATGTAGACAAAGATGGTGTGGGAATTAGCGACTGGGAAGCCAAAGACGCTAAAGCAGTAGAAAAGGTTATGAAGGAATTCTTAGATTTTATCCCTTATGACAAGATAGTTAAGGTGGAGCCACTGCCACTAGAGCTCTAAGCATTTAGCTGAGTCAGCTTACCATTCTGCATCACATTTTTTACTGATAATTGCAGCGATCTAGCCAAGTTTTTTATTATCGGAAGGTGAAACAAAGTAGAAGGTAATTCCAATGCAGGTGTTGCGTCCTACAGTCCTCATCAAACTGCCTTCTACTTTGCTTAGTTCGTGGGGAGAGTGAACTGTGTGTCTAGCCATCCCGGTACAGGTCGTATCAATAAAAGATAGTGAAGCTGAAGCTGAAATTGGCAGCGTAAAGCGCCGCATTAATATCTGCCTTACCCCTGAAGTCAAGGTAGGTGATTATGTATTATTACACACCGGCTATGCCATAAATGTCATCGATGAGGCTGAAGCCCGAGAAACCTTGAGATTGCTAGAGGAGATAGCAAGCCTGAGTGAAATTCATTGACGAGTATCGCAATGTTGAATTGGGTAAAAAGCTAATAGCAAGAATCCACCAACGCTCTACCCAACCGGCGAGGTTGATGGAATTCTGCGGTGGGCACACTACAGCTATACTTAGGCATGGTATTCGCCAGCTCATTCCTCAAAACATAGATATGCTCTCCGGCCCCGGCTGTCCAGTATGTGTCACCGCCAATGCCGATTTAGATAAAGCTATTGCTTCAGCTCATCTGCCCAACACCATTATCACCACCTTCGGTGACATGATGAAAGTTCCCGGCAGCCATTCCAGTTTACAGCAAGCAAAGGCAGAGGGAGCAGATATTCACGTAGTTTACTCTACTCAAGATGCCCTCCAAATTGCCCAAGATAACCCCCAGAGCTCGGTTATCTTCATTGGCATTGGCTTCGAAACCACGGCACCAACTATTGCCGCTTCCATCCTCGAGGCAGAACAAAAGGGGATTAAAAATTTCTACATTTTCTCCTTCCTCAAGCTATGCCCGCCGGTGATAAAGGCAATTCTTAACCTTGGCGAGGTTAGACTCAACGGCATCATCGGTCCCGGCCATGTGAGCACTATAATTGGCTCCCACCCTTACGAATTCATCCCAAAAGAATACGGCATCGGCTGTGTTATCTCTGGCTTTGAGCCATTAGATATTCTACTGTGCATAGATAAGCTAGTAGAGCAAATTGAAGGCGATCAGCCACAGGTAGAAATAGCTTATCGCCGCAGCGTAAAGCCCGGAGGTAATAGGCGAGCATTGGACTTAATGAATGAAGTCTTTGAAATTGGCGAAGCTAACTGGCGCGGTATGGGCACAATTCCCGCCAGTGGCCTAAAACTTAAACGTAAATACCAACGCTTTAATGCCGAGCAGATTTTCTCAATAGACCCAGGACCACCCCGAGAACCAAAGGGATGCATCTGTGGCGAAATCCTCCGCGGCATCAAGATGCCGACGGAATGCAAATTATTTCGCCGAATCTGCACTCCAGAGCATCCCGTGGGTCCGTGTATGGTTTCTTCCGAGGGCGCTTGCGCTGCCTATTATCAATATGGGGTTAATTAATGAACAAAACCATCCTACTCGCCCACGGCAGCGGTGGCAAACTCAGTCACGAGCTATTGGAAAAGAACTTGCTGCCCCCATTCAGCAATCCCCTCCTAGATAAGCTTGATGACTCAGCCGTTTTCGAATTCAGTGGGCGCCTCGCCTTTACCACCGACAGCTACGTAGTTAACCCCATATTCTTCCCCGGCGGCGATATTGGCAAGTTAGCCGTATGCGGCACGGTCAATGACCTGGCTATGAGCGGAGCTAAGCCTCTATACCTAAGCGTATCTCTGGTTATAGAAGAAGGTCTCCTCATAGAGAAGCTTGAACGCATAATCAAATCAATAAAAGCCGCCACCAAGAAGGCTGAAATAATTATAATCACCGGCGATACCAAAGTGGTGAACCGGGGCAATGCTGATAAGCTATTTATCAATACCTCCGGTTTGGGAATCATCCCACCGCAACTAGACATTTCAGGAGCCAATGCCAGAGTTAGTGACAAAATCATCTTAAGTGGAAACATTGGTGACCATGGCATGGCAGTAATGAGTCAGCGCGAAGGCTTAAAGTTTTCCACACCCATAAAAAGCGACTGCGCTCCATTAAACAAACTGGTTTCGCAAATGCTTGAAGCCTCCTCCCAAATTCACTGCCTGCGTGACCCCACCCGGGGCGGACTGGCTACCACTCTCAATGAACTCGCCAAGCAGTCCAACGTGGGCATCACTATAGAAGAAGAAAAGGTGCCGGTAGCGGAAGCAGTACGAGCTGCCTGTGAGCTCTTGGGTTTCGATCCCCTTTACATTGCCAACGAAGGTAAATTGGTAGCCATAGTTGACTCCGCCCATGCTGAATCGGTCTTGGCCAAAATGAAACAAAATCGTTATGGCACTAATGCCTCGATTATAGGTGAGGTAACCAGCGACCATCCGGGAAGAGTGATAATGAAAACCAGGCTGGGTGCCTCGCGCATTATTGATATGCTCTCCGGAGAACTACTCCCCCGAATATGTTAGCAACCATGAAAATAGAAGAGTTTCCAGCAATTTGGTATCAGGCAGCTAACTGCGGCGGATGCTCAATATCCATTTTCAATTCAGTCAGCCCCGGCATCGAGAATATTCTCATTGACGAGATTATTCCAGGCAAACACATAAATTTGAGATTTCACACCACTATAATGGCCGCAGAAGGTAACGCCGCAGTTAGATTACTGGAGAACTCTAAAAAGGCTAACGAGGATAACTACATCCTAATAGTGGAAGGTGCCATACCCACGGCAAAAAATGGCACTTATGGAACTACGGTTAACAAAGACGGTAAGCGGGTCCCTATGGCAACACAGCTTCAATCCCTGGCCCAAGATGCTTCAGTCATTATCGCCTTAGGCACTTGTGCCGCCTTCGGCGGTATAGCAGCAGCTCAACCCAACCCGACTGGCTGCATGGGCGTCGACCAATTTCTAAACGCACGCCGCATTACCACGCCGCTGATAAACGTTCCCGGATGCCCGCCCCACCCCGACTGGTTCACGGGAACCATCGCCTCTCTGCTGCTCTACGGACCACCCAAACCAGAAGAGCTGGATGAATACAAGCGCCCCAAAACTTTCTACAATAAGCCCATTCACGAAAATTGCCCCCGCCGTGCTTACTTTGAGGAAGGCAAATTTGCCACGAGCTTCGGCGAGCTTGGATGCCTTAATGAATTGGGCTGCAAAGGTCCCGTCACTTATGCTGACTGCCCCCTCAGAAAATGGAACAACGGCATTAATTGGTGCATCGGCGCCGGCTCACCATGTATTAGCTGCTGCGAACCCGGATTCCCCGATTTAGTATCACCCTTTTACCAGAAATTAAATGCAACCAGCTTGCCACTATAGACAAAACTCAAAAAAGGTTAAATGATTTGACTAAAATAGTAATTGAGCCGGTAACTCGAATTGAGGGCCACCTTAGAATAGAAGTAATAACGGAAAATAACGAGATAAAAGAAGCCAGAAGCTCGGGGACGCTATTTAGAGGCTTAGAAATTATTCTGCAGGGTAGAGACCCCGGCGATGCCCCCATATACACTCAGCGCATCTGCGGGCTTTGCACCACCAGCCACTCCATGGCATCTGCACTAACCCTGGATAGCGCCTTTGGCATCGCTGATGAAATACCCGACAACGGTAGAATTTTGCGCAATCTCATCTTGGGGGCCGCTCATATCGCCGACCACATTCTCCACTTTTATCACCTAGCTACCCTCGACTACGTAGATATGACCAGAATAGCTAATTATGACGGTAGCGACTCAACGCTTAATTCTATAAAGAGGCTTGCCGAGGCGGATGAGCTCAGACTCTTTACCGCTGGCCATGAAGGCGACTATCGCCTTTCCGATAAAGCAAATATGGAATTAGTGGCTCATTACATCAGAGCCCTAGAAATGCGCCGTAAAGCTCAAGAAATGCTCTCCATTTTCGGCGGCAAGATGCCTCACAATATGGCAATCGTTCCCGGAGGTGTTACCACAACTCCCTCCACAGATAAAATGCTCTCCTTTTTATGGAGATTGAATGAGCTAAGAGACTTCATTAACAATGTCTATATCCCCGATATTCTTACCATTGCCGAGGCCTACAGCGACTACTTCGAAATCGGAGCCGGCTGTGGTAACTTGCTTTCCTATGGAAATTTTGAACTTGATGATGAGAGAAGATTTCTAAAC
This sequence comes from Dehalococcoidia bacterium, assembly GCA_030620975.1. GTDB lineage: Bacteria > Chloroflexota > Dehalococcoidia > GIF9 > JAUXIO01 > JAUXIO01. The sequence continues at coordinate 29,039 of JAUXIO010000009.1, forward strand.
TCAGGTACAGTTTCCACCAAGCTCAAGCCCAGCCCACTAGATATTGATAAAATCTGGGAACAGGTGAAATACTCATGGTATGCCAGTTCGACTACTGGCAGACATCCTCGCCAAGCTGAGACCAAGCCAGAGCCAAATAAAAAGGGAGCTTACTCCTGGATAAAGGCACCCCGCTATGATGGTAAAGCTTATGAAGCCGGACCTCTAGCCAGAATAATGGTTAATTATGCCAATGGCAACCAGGTGGTAAAAAACCTCGTTGATTCCGCCCTCGCCCAACTCAAGCTCAGTCCCAAAGCTATGTTTTCAGTCCTTGGTCGCCATATCGCTCGAGCCCTCTACACCAAGCTCATTGCTGATGCCATGCCAGTATGGTTACTCCAGCTTAGGCCAGAAGAACCAGCTTATATCAAATCTACCGTTCCCGAGCAAGCCACGGGAATGGGACTGATTGAAGCCGCTCGAGGCGCGCTGGGGCACTGGATCGAGATAAAAGACCACAAAATTGCTAACTACCAATGCATTACACCCAGCACCTGGAATCTGTCTCCCAAGGATGATAGGGGGCAACCCGGCCCAATGGAACAAGCTCTTATTGGCACCAAAATGAAAGACGAAAACACTCCCCTTGAGATCGGGCGCATCATACGCTCTTTTGACCCCTGCCTCGCCTGTGCCGTTCACCTTGTTACCCCCAAGGGAGGAAACATTGACACACTCCACATTACCTGAAGCCAATAACTCCCAGCCCAGCATCGTTATTTTGGGAATGGGCAATTTGCTACTTAAGGACGAAGGGGTCGGAGTCCACCTCGCCAAGCTAATAAGCCAAAAACCCAATAACGTCAAACTGGAAATAATCGATGGCGGCACTTTTCCAGATATTCTATCATTGCCCGATAATGTGACCAAGCTAATTATCGTTGATGCCGCCAAAGGTGTGGGGAAACCGGGGACAATCTACCGTTTCCACGCCGATGATATAAATTCGAGGTTAAAGCCCACATTTTCGCTACACCAGATAGATATACTGGATAGCTTGAAAATGCTAAGCTTGCTCGGTAAACAGCCTAAGTCCACGGTTATTTTCGGCATTGAACCCAAGGTGATAGATTGGGGGTTGGAGCTCTCGCCAGAGATAGAAGCCAAGCTGCCCGAAATTATGAAATTGGTGCTCAAAGAAATAAGTGAAACATAAATGATAATCTCCGAACTAAAACCGTGGTCGGAAATATTAAGCTACCTAAAAGACGAAGGAAAAATCTTTCTGGTCGGCTGCAAGGGCTGTGCCGAAGCCTGCCACACCGGTGGCGAAGCTGAAGTCCTGGAGATGAAACGGAGGTTAGAACAGGAAGGTAAAATCATTACCGGCTTCAGCATTATTGACCTCCTCTGTGATAAGGCGCTGGTAAAAATGAGACTGACGCCTCACCAAATTGAAGTCAAGGCTGCCGACTCCTTGCTCATCATGAGCTGTGGCATTGGAGTTCAAGCCGTCTCGGCGCTAATAAACAAGGTGACGCATCCAGCCTGCAACACCATCAACATGGGCGGTACCCAAGGAGAGTGGCGAGGTGATGAGCGATGCCAGCAATGTGGTGACTGCATCCTTGATTTGACCGGTGGCATATGTCCACTGTCCGTCTGCCCAAAAGGACTGCTCAACGGCCCCTGCGGCGGCAGTAAGAACGGAAGATGCGAGGTTGAGCCAGAAGTGCGAGAATGCGGTTGGCACTTAATTTATGAGCGATTAAAAAAATTGGGACGACTGGATAAAATGAAGGCCATTCCTCCACTCAAAGACTATAGCAAGATGCAGCCACCCAAACAACTCAGAAATACCACATTATGGTCACTGGAACGATGAGTCTGCGCCAATCCCTTAAAAGCGGTAAGTTTGTGATAACTGCCGAAATTGGTCCACCTAAGGGCGTCGATGTCAATGACCTATTAAACAATGCGGAGTTACTCAGGGGCAGAGTAGACGCAGTTAATGTCACCGACCAGCAAAGCTCCATAATGAGGTTAGGTTCTTTAGCCTCCTGCGCTTTGCTTAAAGAGAGGGGACTGGAACCTATAGTGCAAATGACTTGCCGCGATCGCAACCGCATCGCCTTGCAATCCGATTTGCTCAGCGCCCAAGCACTGGGCATGGAAAATATTCTCTGCCTTACCGGCGACTATGTCACCTTGGGTGACCATCCTCAAGCCAAACCAGTTTTTGACCTCGATTCTGTTTCCCTGCTTCAGGCTGCTCGGCAATTGGAGCAAGGTCATGACTTAGCTGGTAAAGAGCTGAAAGGCAGCCCTCACTTCTTCCTTGGCGCCAGCGTAACCCCTGGAGCTGAACCCATAGAGCCCCAACTTATCAAGATGGAGAAAAAGGTTAAAGCCGGTGCCCAGTTTTTCCAAACCCAAGCTATTTTTGAACCCAGGAAATTTGAGCAGTTTATGCAGCAAGCCGAAAATTTCAATGTGCCGGTATTGGTCGGCATAATAGTTCTCAAGTCAGCCAATATGGCTCGGTTTATGAATAAGAACATAGGCGGCGTGTATGTGCCTGAGACAACTATCGAGGAGCTGGATAAAGCCCAAGATAAGACCAAAAAGGGTATTGAAATAGCTGTGCGACTGATTAGTGAAATGAAAAGTATGTGCCAAGGAATCCACATCATGGCCATTGGGCTGGAAGCTAAAGTGCCAGCTCTGATTGATGCTGCTGGGCTGTAAACAGCTAATTCTCAATGAACTTAACCGCATTTTTAATCAAGAATAATATTGAATTCGAGTTCCTAGAGAAAAAGTCCACCCGCCACGCCCAAGAAGCATCTGAAGTCAGCAATATACCTCTAGATAAAATTGCAAAAACCATCGTCTTCGTGGACCGGGACTCAAGGCCGCTCATAGCCATAATTAAAGCCGACCACAATGTGAGCAGACATAAACTCCAGTCCCACTCTGGCTCAAAATCGGTAAGGCTGGCCTCAGAGGAAATAGCAGAGAAGGCCACCAGCTATCCCACTGGCGGCATACCTCCCATAGGGCACAGAAATAAGTTGCCCGTATTCCTGGATAAAGAGCTCTTAAACCGCGAATATGTCTGGTGTGGCGGTGGCACGAGAACCAGATTGGTCAAGTTGAAGATGAAAGACATCATAAGGTTAAATGACCCCACAATATGTGACCTTCAGCGATAACTTTTCTGCTATAATGATGCAGATAGAGTGAGAGGTCTAGTCTGAGCATATGCTAGCTAAGGTAATAAGTTGTGCCGTAGTCGGGCTAGAAGGAGCTATCGTTGAAGTAGAGGTTGATATTTCTCCCGGTTTGCCTTCTTTTACCATCGTTGGTTTGCCAGATACTGCGGTTCAAGAAGCCAGGGAAAGAGTTCGAGCCGCCATACGCAATTCTGGCTGCCGCTTCCCGGTAAAGCGCATCACGGTAAATCTGGCTCCCGCCGACCTCAAAAAAGAAGGCCCCGCCTATGACCTGCCCATTGCCATCGGCATCCTCCTAAGCTCGGAACAAATATACGCCGATACTTCCCAAGCACTCTTCTTAGGCGAACTTTCCCTAGATGGTAGCCTGCGCCACACTCGCGGCATCCTACCCATGGTGGCCCTAGCCCAGGGAGCGGGACTGACCACGGTTTTCATCCCCGCCGATGATGCCAGAGAGGCTTCTTTAATAAAGGAGACTAAAGTCATACCAGTTATCTGCCTCGCCCAATTGATTAGCCACCTTCGTGGTGAAATAGTCATCCCCGAATATCAAGCTGACGAGGAATACGATTCTGTTCCCCAGAACCCATTCACCACTGATTTAGCTCATATAAAAGGGCAAGAACACGCCAAGCGAGCCCTGGAAGTGGCTGCCAGCGGTGGGCATAATATCCTCATGTGCGGACCGCCGGGAAGCGGTAAGACCATGTTGGCTCGCTCTCTCCCCTCCATGCTGCCGCTGATGGCCTTTGAAGAAACTCTGGAGGTGACCAAAATCTACAGCGTCAGTGGACTCTTGCCCTCTGATACCCCTCTCATCAGGCAACGCCCCTTCCGCTCCCCTCACTACACCATATCCCACGCTGGCCTAGTAGGTGGTGGCCATTGGCCTCACCCCGGTGAAATAAGTTTAAGTCATCGCGGTGTACTATTTCTCGACGAGTTTCCCGAATTCGGACATGCCACTTTAGAATCACTGCGCCAACCCATGGAAGACAAAGTCATCACCATAAGCCGCGCTCAAGGCAGCATAACCTTCCCCAGTAACTTCATGCTGGTAGCTGCCATGAACCCATGCCCCTGCGGTTACTATGGTGACCCAGTTAAAGAATGCAAATGCTCTTCGGGGGAAATTTCCCGCTATCAGAAGAGGATCAGCGGGCCGCTGCTAGATAGAATTGATATCTTCATCGAGGTGCCCCGGCTTGAATATGAAAAGCTTACCGATGAGCGGGCGGGCGAGGCCTCAGAAAAGGTGAGGGAAAGGGTAAAAACGGCTAGACTCGTTCAGCAAGAGCGCTTCAAAGGAACAAAACTCACCACTAATGCCCATATGACGCCCATGGAAGTCCGTGAATTCTGTAAAGTAGAGCCCCCAGCTCAAAGCTTACTTCGAGCCGCCATGAAGCAGCTTTGCCTCACCGGCCGTGCCTTCCACCATATCCTCAAGTTAGCCCGCACCATTGCAGACCTTGACCAGGCTGATATCATCAAAACAAACCATGTAGCTGAGGCAATCCAATATAGACCGAGGAGCTTCAGCTAACGAATCTCCACCGTGGCACCGGCGGCCTCTAGCTTCTCCTTAACTGCAGCCGCCTCTTCTTTGCCAACTTTCTCCCTAACTGCTTTGGGAGCGCTTTCCACCAGATCTTTAGCTTCCTTCAAACCCAAGGGAGTTACCTCACGCACCGCTTTAATTACACTAATTTTATTCTCACCAATCTCCTTGAGTATCACATCAAATTCCGTCTTTTCCTCTGTGGGCGCAGCCGCCCCCGCTACTGGCACCGCAGCTGCTGTTGCCACTGGCGCTGCAGCGCTAACTCCAAACTCAGCCTCCAGCGCCTTCACTAACTCCGATAACTCTAACACCGTCATCTGCTTAACCGCCGCTATCAACTCTTCTTTGGTTATCCCTTTCGCCCCCACCTTCAAGGCTGACGGCTTTTCAGCTT
>JAUXIO010000025.1 GCA_030620975.1 Dehalococcoidia bacterium
TTGAGTTTGCCGACTCTCATGAAAATAGCCTTTGCTGTGGCGGAGGTGGAGGCAGAATCTGGATGGAAACTAAAAAGGGTGAGAGGTTCTCTGACATAAGAGTAGCACAAGCTCTTGAGCTAAAAGCAGATATATTAGCTGTTTCCTGTCCTTATTGCTTCCTCAATTTTCAAGACAGCGTCCTAACTATGGACAAGGCTGATGTTATTGAAATTAAAGATGTAGCAGAGCTTGTAGATGAGGCAACTTAGCTGAGTGGAAATATTATGGCAGAAGTGAGAATCGGGGTATATGTGTGTCACTGCGGGACTAACATTGCAGGCACAGTTGACGTAGAAGAAGTGGCAAGATATGCCAAGCAACTTCCGTCAGTGGTGATAGCTCGTGACTACATGTTTATGTGCTCCGACCCCGGGCAGGCTCTTATAAAGAGCGACATTAAGGAATTCAGTCTCAATCGAGTGGTAGTTGCTTCCTGCTCGCCGCGAATGCATGAACCCACCTTTCAACGCGCTTGCCAGGATGCCGGCCTTAATCCCTACCTATACGAGCAGGCTAATATCAGGGAGCAATGCTCCTGGGTACATGAAGGTGACGAAGCCACTCAAAAAGCTAAAGCCCTGGTGGAAGCGGCGATAAGGCGTGTTTCTCATCACGAGCCTTTAGAAATTAAAGAGATTCCAGTAAACCCTAATACTCTAATTATAGGTGGAGGTATTGCTGGTATACAGGCCGCTCTAGATATTGCCGATTCTGAACATAGAGTCTATCTTGTGGAAAGGGAGCCGAGCATCGGCGGCCATATGAGTCAATTCGATAAGACCTTCCCCACCTTGGATTGCGCCGCCTGTATCCTGACACCAAAGATGACCGCAGTGGGGCAGCATCCCTATATTGACCTTTTCACTTATAGCGAAGTAGAAGAGGTTTCGGGATATATCGGTGATTTCAAGGTCAAGATAAGGAAAAAGGCACGCTATGTCGATGAGGAGAGATGCACTGGCTGTGGTGTATGTCAGGAGAAGTGCCCCTGGAAAACTGACAGCGAATTTGACATTGGCTTGGGTAAAAGAAAGGCCATTTATTTCCCCTTTCCACAGGCAGTGCCCATGGTGCCAGTTATCGACCGTGAACATTGTGCCTATTTCCTTAAAGGCACGTGCCGGGCTTGTGAGCGGTTCTGTGAAGCCAAAGCCATCAATTTTGAGCAAACCGACCAGATATTAGAGCTAGAAGTGGGCGCTATTATCGTAGCTACTGGCTATGACCTTATGGACCCCACACCCATAACTCAATATGGCTATGGTCGCTTTGATAATGTTATTACCAGCCTTCAATTTGAGAGAGTAGTCGATTGTGTGGGACCTACCGGGGGCAAAATTTTACTTAAGGATGGCACTCAACCCAAAAGCATAGCCATCATTCATTGTGTAGGCAGTCGAGACCAGAATTATCACACCTATTGCTCCCGGGTTTGCTGTGAGTACGCTTTGAAGTTCTCCCACCTCATCAAGGAAGAAATACCCGATGCCGATGTATACCAGATGTATATTGATATGCGCTGTTTTGGCAAAGGTTATGAGGAATTCTATGACCGACTTTCCCACGAAGGGGTGAACTTCATTCGGGGCAAAGTAGCTAAGGTTACTGACGAAGCTGTAACCGACGAAGAAAGGGGAAGGTTAGTTGTAATTGTTGAAGACACTCTGCTGCCGGGAGTAATAAGGGTTCCTGTTGATATGGTCATTCTATGCGCAGCCATAGAGCCCCGTTCCGACGCCGAAGAAGTTGCCAAGCTACTTAAAATTAATAGGAGCATAGAAGGCTTCTTCATGGAGAGACACCCCAAACTTGAGCCCGTTAGCACTCCCACAGAAGGCATCTTTATTGTCGGCTGCTGCCAGGGTCCTAAAGATATTCCCGATAGCGTAGCCCAAGCTTTGGGAGGAGCATCTAAGGTCTTATCGCTTATTAGTCGCGGTAAAGTCTCTCTTCTAGCTGCCACCGCCAAAGTTGATGAAATGCGTTGTCATGGCTGCGGCCGATGTGAGGAAATATGTGAATTCCATGCCCCAAAAGTTATTAATAAGAACGGGGTTATGGTTTCTGAGATAAATGAAGCCCTCTGCCAGGGCTGCGGGCTGTGTGCCGTTACCTGTCCCGCCGAAGCTATTTCAATCAGGCACTTTACGCAGGAGGAAATAAAAAGCATGGTCGATGTTCTAACGGAGAGTTGAGGTGAACGGATTTAACCTTTCCCGCTCTATTCGCACGCGGCAGCTTTTGCAAGTGAGACGAATGCGCAAGATAACTGAATTCGAGCCTCGAATTATAGCCTTCACCTGTAACTGGTGTGCTTATTCCGCGGCCGATATAGCGGGGATAAGCCGTTTTCACTATCCAGCTAATGTTCGCAATATAAAGGTGATGTGCACTGGAATGATAGACCCCGGCTATATTCTCAGAGCCTTCGAGAGGGGAGCTGATGGTGTTCTAGTTGCCGGCTGCGAGATTGGAGATTGTCATTATATTTCAGGCAACATAAAAGCCAAGGAAAGAGTGGAGAGGTTAAAGAAATTACTACACATTTTAGGTTTGGAAGATGAACGCCTAAGATTGGAGTGGATTGATGCCGGCGATGGCAGGAAGTTTGCCGATACTATTGAGAACATGGCTGGCAAGCTTAAAAAATTAGGTCCTTCACCCTTTAAGAAGGAAGTTAAAAGTTGACTTTAGAAGACATTATTAAAGAAACCAAGACCTATTATTGTTTGGAGTGCGGCAAGTGCTCTAGCTTGTGTCCCATCTCCAGGCACAATCCGTCGTATTCGCCAAGGCTGATGCTGGAAAAAGCCTTAACTGGATTTGAAGGCGATTTAATTAATGACCAAGAACTCTTTTCTTGCTTAACCTGCTATAACTGCTCACTTAAATGTCCCGCAGATGTGGACTATCCCCTCTTCATGCAGAAGGTCAGGACTTTGGCGTTTGCTCAGGGCAGGTACGGTGTCCCCGCCGACTCCGGCATTTTGCAGTCATTCATGCGACTTATGTTAAACCCCGCAATTGAGCAGAGAAGATTGGAATGGCTATCTGATGAATATCGAATCTCGGAGAAAGGCAATATTCTATTTTTTGTCGGCTGTGCTCCATATTTTGAATTTGCTTTTGAGGACTTTGAAGCTGGGGCACTTAATATTGCCAAAGATAGCCTGAAGATACTGAATACCTTGGGTATAGAGCCCATGGTCTTGGCTGATGAGAAATGCTGCGGTCATGACCTGCTGTGGACGGGAGATGTGGAAAGCTTCAGAAAGCTCGCCGAACATAATGCCAGAATCATAAAAGAGTCCGGGGCTAAGAAAATAATCTTTTCCTGCCCAGAAGGTTATCGCACATTCAAATTCGATTATCCCCACTACGTAGACTTGGATTGCGAGCTACAACACATTACCGAGTTTCTGGCCGAAAATATGGGAAAAGGTATGTTGGACTTTAAGGAAGTCAAGAAAAAGGTGACCTACCAGGACCCATGTCGACTGGGTAGGCACCTGGGAGTCTATGAACAGCCAAGGAAACTAATAGAAGCTATCCCCGGAATTGAGCTGATTGAGATGGAACATACCAGAGATGAGAGTATATGTTGTGGCACTAGCGCCTGGACTAATTGTGATGCTTACTCCAAGCAGATAAGAACGGAGCGTTTGCTCGAGGCAAAGGCCACTGGTGCTGAGATGCTCATTACAGCCTGTCCCAAGTGCCAGATTCACTTCAGATGTGCCATGGTGAGCAAGGGTGAGGAAAAGGGTCCAGATGTGGAGATGGACGTAATGGACATCGTAAATCTGGTAGCAAGTGCCTTAGAGGATAATGGCAGTGAATAATTCGGTCTTAATTATAGGTGGGGGTATAGCTGGTATTCAAGCCGCCATTGATTCGGCCAATATGGGTTTTCAGGTGTGCTTGGTGGAAAAATCGCCCTCCATCGGCGGTAGGATGGCCCAGTTAGATAAAACTTTCCCCACCAATGACTGCGCCATGTGCATTTTGGCTCCCAAGATGATTGAAGCTGGGCAGCATGCCAATATAAAGTTGTTAACTTATTCCGAGGTATTGAGTGTTGAGGGAGAGGTGGGGAAGTTTAAAGCCAAAATCAAGAAGAAGGCACGGTCTGTGGATGAGGAAAAATGCACTGGCTGTGGTATCTGCATTGAGAAATGCCCCTGGAAAGCGGACAGTGAATTCGATGCGGGCATGGGCAAAAGAAAGGCAATTTATGTCCCCTTCCCTCAAGCAATACCCAATGTGCCGGTTATCGACCGTGAACATTGCGCTTATTTTCTTAAAGGCAAATGCCGGGCTTGTGAGCGCTTCTGTGAAGCTGGAGCAATCAACTATGACCAAGAGGACGAAATCATTGAGGTAGAAGCAAAAGCTATTATCTTGGCTACTGGCTTTGATCTATACGACCCGACGCCGCTGCGGGAATATGGCTATGGGAGAATCCAAAATGTTATCACCGCCATGGAATATGAGAGGTTAAGTTCTGCTTCCGGTCCCACCGCTGGAGAGCTCAAACGCCCCTCGGATGGCAAGATAGTTTCTGACATCGCTTTCATCCAATGTGTCGGCTCACGCGATGTCAGGAGTAATCGCTACTGTTCCAGCGTTTGCTGTATGTACGGTACCAAGGAAGCAATTTTGGCATATGAGCATCGGCCGGGGACGAAGTCCACCATCTTCTACATCGATTTAAGGGCAGTGGGTAAGCGGTTTCAGGAATACATCCAGAGAGCCGAAGATGAATACAACATAACTTATATCAGAGGCCGACCCGGAAACATTGAGCTCAATCGCCGCAATCAAAACCCCACAATCTGGTATGAGGATACTACAACCGGGGAAACCAAGAGTTTGGAGGTAGAATTAGCTATCTTGTGCCAGGCTCTTATTCCACCCCGTGACATACAGAAGACGGCAAGTATACTGAGCATAGAACTGGATGAATACGGGTTTGTAAAGACACCAGACGGACTATCCCACCCCGTGGATACCACCAGAGCTGGTATACTGGCCTGTGGTTGCGTTCACAGTCCCAAGGACATACCCGATTCTGTGGTTCAAGCTTCAGCAGCGGCAGCCAGAGCTGCTGAAATTTTAAGTGGGGGCACTTAATATGTCAGATGTCAGGATTGGCATTTTCGTTTGTCACTGCGGTAAGAACATAGGTGGGGTGATAAATGTCCCCGAGGTAACTGAATATGCCAAAACTCTACCCGATGTGGTCTATGCCGAGCATAACTTATATACTTGCTCCGCAGAGGGAATATCTTCCATCAGGCAGAAGATTAGTGAACACAAATTGAATCGGGTTGTGGTGGCTTCTTGCACTCCGAGAACTCATGAGACCTTGTTTAGAAACGCCTGTGAGGCAGCCGGCTTGAACAAGTATCTATTTGAGTTTGTCAACATAAGGGACCAGTGTTCTTGGGTACACATGCAAGAGCCAGAAAAGGCCACCGAGAAGGCTAGGGACCTCATCAGGATGGGAGTAGCCAAGGCACGGCTATTAGAGCCGCTGGAGGAGGTAGAAATCAGAGTGACGCCGTCTTGTCTGGTAATCGGCGGTGGCGTGGCTGGGATGAGCGCAGCTCTCAATTTGGCCAATCAAGGCTTCGAAGTCTACCTAGTGGAGAGAGATAAGGAGCTCGGTGGCTTATTGCTAAACCTTAATCGGCTGTTTACTATCAATGGCAAAGCGGAAGAGGTAATTATTCCACTCATTGAAAGAGTTAAAAATCACCAAAAGATAAAAGTTCATACCTCTACAGAGGTAAAAGGGGTGGCTGGTTTCATTGGCAATTTCGATGTCACTCTTGACCAGAAGGGAGAAGAGAGGAAAATCAAGGTGGGTACCATCATCGTTGCCACCGGGGCTGAAGTACTTAAACCAGTCGGCCAGTATGGCTATGGCGATAAGAGCAATATTCTTACCCAGCTTGAGTTGGAGGAGAGGCTAAACAAGGGTATGGGCGATGAGCAGAATATTGTGATGATTAACTGCGTCGGCGCTCGAATTCCAGAAAGACCGTACTGCGGCCGAATTTGCTGTATGGTCGCCATCAAGAATGCCGTCTTAATCAAGGAAAATGACCCCAGGGCAAAGGTTTGGGTCTTACACCGTGACTTGATGACCTATGGCACGGAATTTGAGAAGTATTATCAGAAAGCCATGGAAAAAGGTATCAGGTTTATCAGGTACAGTCTGGATAAGCCACCTGAGATTGTGGGAAATAATAAAGTTAAAGCAGTTAAGGTATACCATCAATTGATGGGCAAAGAAATGGTATTACCCTGCGACATGCTGGTGCTGACCACTCCCCTTATTCCCCATGAGGATAATCAAGACATCTCTAGAATGCTCAGGGTATCGCTGAGTGAGCACGGCTTCTTCCTGGAGGCGCATTTAAAGCTGCAGCCGGTAGAATTTGCCACTGATGGCATTTACATCTGCGGCTGTGCCCGCTGGCCCACGGATGTTCCCGAAGCCATCTCCCAAGCTTGTGCTGCCTCGGCAAAGGCAGTGATTCCCATGAGAAGGGGCTATGTGAGGCCTGAGGCCATAACTGCTTCCGTTAATGAAGATAAGTGCTCGGGATGCGGCACTTGCGTTCTCTTGTGTCCCTACAATGCTATTGAATTACAATCTAAAGATGGGAAAAAGTTGGCCCATATTACTACCGCCCAATGTAAGGGATGTGGAACCTGCGGCGCTGCCTGCCCCTCCGGTGCTATTTCAATGAACCACTTCAGGGATGAAGAGATTTTGGCACAGGTAGAAGCTTTGGTTATTTAAAAACTATATGAGGAATGAAACTCAAGTGAAGAAAAGTGGGTTTGAACCAAAAATACTAGCCTTCTGTTGCAATTGGTGCTCATATGCCGGCGCCGACCTTGCCGGTACATCTCGAATTCAATACGCGCCGAATGTAAGGGTGATAAGGGTAATGTGTAGTGGCAGGATAGACCCTACTTTCATACTTAGAGCATTCCAAGTTGGCGTGGATGGCGTTTTGATTCTTGGCTGCCATCCCGGTGATTGCCATTACATAGATGGCAACTATAAAACAGCCCGCCGCATCCATATGTTAAAGAAAATGCTGTCTCAATTGGGTATTGAGGATGACCGGTTAAGGCTGGATTGGGTATCGGCGGCAGAAGGCAAGCGATTTGCTTCCATTATTAATGATATGACCGAGAGAATTAGAGCCCTAGGTCCCTTTGTTCGATAAAACCTGGGAGGAAATATGGCTAAATTAAAATTAGCTTGTTATTGGGCAGCCAGTTGTGGCGGCTGCGACGTGGCTATTTTGGATTTAAATGAAAGGATTCTCCAAGTAGCCGATTTAGCTGACATCGTGTTCTGGCCGATAGCCGTTGATTTTAAGCATCACGATGTTGAGGCGATGCCAGATAAAAGCATAGATTTTTGCCTATTTAATGGCGCAGTAAGAAATTCGGAGCAGGAGGAGATTGCCAGATTGCTCCGCGACAAATCGAAAATAATGGTTGCTTTCGGTAGCTGTGCTCATCTTGGCGGCATACCTGGGTTGGCAAACTTTAACAATCGCACCCAAATTTTTGAGCGAGCTTATCTTGAAGCTCAATCTAATGATAATCCAGATAAGACTCTTCCACAGACTTCATCCAAAGTTAGCGAAGGTGAACTGGAGCTACCTGAATTCTATGATACCGTAAAGGCATTAAACCAGGTGGTTGGGGTTGACTATTATGTTCCCGGCTGCCCACCCCCCGTGCCCATCATTTCTAAGGTAATTGATGCTATAGCCAGCCAGAAGCTGCCGCCAAAGGGCTCAGTATTTGCCTCGGATAAATCACTGTGTGATGAATGCCCTCGGACCAAGGGAGAGAAGAAGATTAAAAAGCTCTATCGGCCTCATGAGATTATCCCCGACCCCGAGCAGTGCCTCCTGGAGCAGGGCATATTATGTATGGGACCGGCAACGCGTGGAGGCTGCGGCGCTCTATGTATAAAAGCTAACATGCCTTGTCGCGGCTGCTTCGGCCCGCTGCCCAGCGTTTCAGACCAGGGAGCTAAAATGCTCAGTGCCCTTGCCTCAATTTATGATATTGATATCAAGGACGAAGTCGCCATGGCTCAGATGGTAGAGGAAGTAGTTGATATCGCTGGGAGTTTTTACCGTTTTTGTTTGCCTACAGCATTAATAAACAGGAGGCGAATGTAATCCAAGGAAGCTTATTATGAAAAAAATTGTTATTGACCCTCTTACTCGCCTTGAGGGGCACGGCAGGATAGATATTTTCCTTACCGATGAAGGTGATGTGGCCAATGCCTATCTTCGAGTACCTGAGCTTCGCGGGTTTGAGAAGTTCTGCGAGGATAGACCTGTGGAAGAGTTGCCCCGCATCACCAGCAGAATTTGTGGCGTTTGTTCCTTAGCCCATCACATAGCATCTGTTAAAGCCGCTGACGCCGTTTTTCACGTTGAGCCACCTCCAGCGGCTAAGAAGATAAGGGAGCTTTCCTACTGTGCTCATATGTGTCACTCTCACATCGCTCACTTCTATGTTTTGGCTGCCCCCGATTTCGTTCTGGGTCCCACCAGTGACCGGGCTCAGAGAAATATCTTTGGGCTTATCGGCAAGGTTGGGCTGGAGATTGGCAAGGAAGTAATTAAGCATCGCGCCTATGCCCAGGATATTCAGCAAGCCATCGGAGGCAAGGCAATTGGCGCAGTAAATGGTCTGCCCGGGGGTGTTAGCAAAGCAATCACCGAAGATGAACGCCGAGATTTTGAGGCGAAAGCCAAATCTATGGTGGAATTCAGCAAACTCTCACTGAAGTTATTTGATGATATCGTTCTTAAAAATAAGGAGTATGTTGACCTTATCTTGAGCGACGCCTACACCATGAAGAGCTATTACATGGGTTTAGTTGACTCTGAGAATAAAGTGAACTTCTACGACGGCGATGTTCGAGTTGTTGATGCCGATGGTAATGAAGTCGCCAAGTTTAAGCCAGCTAGTTATCTCGATTACATAGCTGAGCACGTTGAACCCTGGACTTATCTTAAGTTTCCCTTTTTAAAGAAAGTCGGCTGGAAGGGCCTAGTTGAGGGGCAGGACAATGGTATATATCGAGTAGCACCTCTAGGTCGCCTCAATGCTGCCGATGGCATGGCAACTCCACTAGCTCAGGCTGAATACCAGAGGATGTATTCCACTTTAGGTGGTAAACCGGTACACCACACTTTAGCCATGCACTGGGCAAGGCTAATTGAGCTGCAATACGCCGCAGAAAGATTACTTGAGCTGTCTCAAGACCCCGGAATCACCGACCCCGATGTTCGCGTTATTCCCACAGCCACTCCCGATGAGGGCGTGGGCATCATAGAGGCGCCTCGAGGCACTCTCATTCACCACTATCAAACTGACGAAAAGGGGATAGTTGAGAAGGTGAATCTGATTGTGGCTACCGTAAATAACAATGCCGCCATGTGCATCGGCATTAAGAAAGCGGCACAGGCATTTATCAAGAGAGGCGAAGAGGTAAGTGAGGGCATTCTTAACATGATTGAGATGGTGTATCGGGCTTATGACCCATGTATAGCTTGTGCTTCGCACTCTCTGCCCGGTCAATTTCCTTTAGAAGTGGTAATCTACAACGCCAAAGGTGAAGAAATCCGCAGGCTAAGTCGCAATGTGTAGGGGCTGAGCTTTCCCGATGAAAACGCTGATTTTAGGACTGGGCAATCCAATTCTCAGCGATGACAGCGTCGGTCTTCGGGTAGCTGAATCTTTAAAAGAAAAACTAACTGACAGAGACACAACCGTCATTGAAAGCACCACTTCCGGATTAGGTTTGCTAGACATTCTCATTGGCTACGACCAGGCTATCATCATTGATGCCATCCAGACTGAAGATGACAAGATCGGTGAGATTTACCACTTTAAAGTCGAAGATTTTAAGGCTGGTGACCATATAGTGTCTTCCCACGGTATAAATTTGGCTGCCGTGCTGGAGCTGGGCGGGAAATTGGGTTTAACTTTACCCCAATATTTTGATATTATTGCCGTGGGAATTCCCCGGGAGTGTCCTTTTGGCGAAGAGTGCACCCCTGAAGTGCAAAGAGCCATACCGCTGGCCGCCGAAGTAGTTATTAAGAAGATCGGCACCTGATTGTGAGCAGACATAGTTAGTTTCTAAATAGGAGGTTTGATTTAATGTCCGAGGTTTACCTGACTGATGTTTTTCTGACTGGTGAAGAGGTAAAGTTTCGTGAGGAGGTTCGAGCTTTTATCGCTCGAGAGATAGACCCGGGCTTAGTGGAACGAATGGATTCTTACGAGGAAGAATATCCCTATGAATTCGTTCGCAAAATGGGCAAAGGAGGCTTTCTTGGAGTTTCCTTTCCCCAAAAATACAATGGGCGTGGACTAAACTTTGTTTCCGAAGTCCTCGTGAATGAAGAGGCTGGGGCTTTGTGCTTTAGCCTTAACTGCTCTCGAGGTATGACCGTCTATGTGGGACGACCTATTAACACTTATGGCTCAGAGGAACTTAAACAGAGGTATCTAGCACCAACGCTCCGCGGTGAGCTTATTTGTGCTGAGGCACTTACCGAGCCAAATTGTGGCTCAGATATAGCTAATGTTGAGACCAAAGCAGTTCGAGAGGGCGACGCATATGTTATCTCTGGAGCCAAACGTTTCCAAGCTGGAGGCATTGGTGCCGACTATTTTCTGGTTCTGGCCAGAACAAACCCGAAGGTGGCAGCTCACAAAGGTCTCAGCGCCTTTATTGTTGAGCGAGAGATGGGTATTAAAGTAGTGGAACGGTTTGAGCTACTGGGCTTTCGAGGTATGGGCGCCTCAGATTTGTTAATAAAGGCAACTAAAGTCCCTGCCAGCAACCTAATAGGCAAAGAGGGTGATGGCTGGCGAATTTTCCTCCATATGCTGGAAGGCGAGCGACTTCTGGAAGGAGCAGGCGCAGTTGGTGCTGCCCGAGAGTGCATGAAAATTGCAGTTAAGTATGCTAACGAGCGCAGTACCTTCGGCAAGAAAATCCGCGAATACCAAGCGGTAAGCCATAAGATCGCTGACATGGCAGTTGGCCTTGATGCGTCACGGGCTCTACTAATTCAAGCGGCTCGTTTGATTGATAAAGGAGTTGTCGGCGTTGATGCCGCCCGTGCTGTAGCCGAGGCAAAGTTGCTCGCCTCGGAGACCGCATGGCGTACGGCAAATGACTCCTTACAGATTCTGGGCGGCATTGGCTACACCAAAAAGTATCCCATCGAGCGATATCTCAGGGACATCCGAGTGGTGCTCATTTATAATGGACCTTCGGAGATCATGAGAGAGATAATCCAGAGGCAGACCTTCCGGGAGTTAACTGGATCCAAATAGCAGAATAGCACTTTAGCAGATTCTAGTTTGTAGTGAAGTAATGCAAGTAAGTTTAATTAACTATACTCCCAACCCGGAGCTCATCATTGCCGTTGCCGCTCGCTCTTCAGCCTCCTCCTTGAGCGTTGAAGAAGTTCAGCACAAGCTTGCTCAAGAGCAAGTAACTAATTTGCTTAAGCAACTCTTGAGTTCAGGTCATTTGTCCCCCTTCGAGCATGTCAGTTTCACCTTCGCCATTGAAGGTATCTCCAGAATTACCAGCCACCAGTTGGTTCGTCATCGTCTGGCTAGCTATACTCAGCAGAGTCAAAGGTATGTTTCTGTGAGAGAGCACGGCTATATTACTCCGCCAACAATTTCTGCCCGACCTGAGTTCTTGGCCAAGTATCAGCAGGCGGTGCGAAATGCCCAGGAGCTTTATAACCTGATGCAGGAAGCCGGCATTCCCAACGAGGATGCTCGGTTTGTTCTCCCCCAGGCCATAACTACTCAGCTGGTCATGACCATGAATGCCAGGGAATTGTTACATACCTGCTCTTTAAGATTATGCCTGAGGGCACAGTGGGAAATAGTTGAACTTTTTACGAGAATTAAAGCCGAGGTGGAAAAGGTGGCGCCATTTCTTGGAGCTGAGCTCAAACCCAAGTGCTATCGCCTTGGCTATTGTGATGAGCGAGAGAGCTGCGGACTTTTCCCCAAGCGAAAGTCATAAGATGAAGCAGATATGGTAGCGAAAATAATTGATGGCAAGAGCTTAGCCGCAGAAATCAGGCGGGAGCTGAGAGCTGAAATGGCGAAGCTGGAGAAAAGGGGCATAATCCCCGCCCTGGCAGCTTTGCTTGTGGGAGAAGATTCCGCCTCTTTGGCTTACCTTCGCGGTATAGGTCGGGGATGCGGAGAGGTTGGCATATACATGGAGACAATTAAGCTTCCCCGGGAGATAAAAGAGGCAGAGCTGCTGCTAGAAATTGAAAAGCTCAATTCAAATTCCAGCTTCCACGGGATTATGATTCAGTTTCCCCTTCCTCAGCATCTAAATGTTGATAAGGTAGTGAGTGCCATCTCCCCACAGAAGGATGTGGACGGAGCCAACCCGATAAGTTTGGGTAGGCTTTTAATGGGAGAGGAAACCTTCATCCCCTCCACTCCAGCTGGAATTCAACAGCTCCTCGTGCGAAGCGGATACGAGCCATCGGGTAAGCATGTTGTTATCTGTGGGCGGAGCAATATCGTGGGCAAGCCCCTTATGGGCATTCTGATTCAGAAGCAAGTCGGAGCCAATGCCACCGTAACCATCTGCCACACTGAAACTAGAGACCTGCCCTCAATAACCAGGCAGGCGGACATCCTCGTTGTTGCCGTGGGAAGACCAAAGGCCATAACCAGGGAGATGGTCAAAGAAGGAGTTGTGGTTATAGATGTAGGGATGAATACAGTGGAAGACCCCTCGAGCCCTCGGAAATTCAGGTTCATTGGCGATGTGGATTTTGATGCCGTCAGCCAGAAGGCAGTGGCGATTACTCCGGTCCCCGGCGGCGTTGGCCCGATGACGGTGACCATGCTCATGGCAAACACAATTAAGGCTGCAGAAATGACAGCCGGAAGCCGGTAGGGAAGGATATGCTTGCTAAAATACTTGATGGCAGAAAAATTTCAGCCCAAATCAGGGAGGAACTCAGGGAGAGAGTAAGAAGGCTTCAAAGGAGCAGGGTGTCTCCAGGCCTCGCCGGCATTCTTGTGGGCGAAGAT
>JAUXIO010000036.1 GCA_030620975.1 Dehalococcoidia bacterium
CCTTTCCTTAAAAGGCAAGCAGCGGAGGTGCCAGAATCTGGCAGCAGCTGAGCGTACTTTTCTGCAGCTTGCCAAGTTACCATTGAAAAAGTAAAATAAATCAGCCCCTGTAGCTCAGAGGATAGAGCGCCGGTTTCCGGAGCCGGGTGCGAGGGTTCGAGTCCCTCCAGGGGTATTATACTATAGAGGTTTAAACTGATGGTAAATGATAAGTTTATTGAGATGCGGTGGCATGGACGGGGTGGACAAGGTGCAGTTACAGCTGCTGAATTGGTAGCCCTGGCAGCTATAGCTGAGGACAAGTTTGCCCAGGCCTTCCCCAGCTTTGGACCAGAAAGAAGAGGTGCCCCGGTCCTTGCCTTTAATCGTATAAGCGCTGGTGAGCCGGTCAGAATCAGAGCTGCGGTCACCGCTCCCGATATCGTTGTGATATTGGACCCTGGTTTGCTTCGTATAGTTGATGTTACCTCTGGTCTTAAAGAAAATGGGACCATAGTGGTAAATAGTGCCAAGTCTTTGGTTGACATAAAATCTGAACTTGGCACTAAATGGCGAGTAGCTGTAGTTAATGCCAGTTCTATTGCCCGGGAGATGCTGGGGGTGAACATAGTAAATACCACCATGCTCGGTGCGCTGGTAAAGGCAACTGATGTGGTAAAGCTGGAATCTCTGGCAGAGCCGATACGGGAGCGCTTTGGGGGCAGAGCTGAGAACAACTTTAAAGCTTGCCAGAAGGCATACGATGAAACTTCGATTATTGAGCAGGCCACCACTATTGCTGAACCTAAAAAGCTACCCCAGATAGAGAAGTTGCCTTCTTGGAGGGAATTGCTTGTCGGCTGTGTCGTAGCCGAGCCGGGAAGCGCCAAGAGATACCGTACCGGCGACTGGAGGTCACAGCGTCCCGTGTGGGACCATCAGAAGTGTGTAAAATGTGGTGTCTGTTATCTTTTTTGCCCTGAAGGTTGCATTAATCGAACTGAGGAAGGTTACTTTGAGGCTGACTATTTTTACTGCAAGGGGTGCGGCATCTGTGCTCGCGAGTGCCGGCCGGGTGCTATAACCATGGTAGAGGAGACACAATGATGAGAAAAGTGGGAATGGAAGCTTCTTTTGCCATAGCTGAAGCTGTCAAACTGGCCGATGCCGATGTTGTTGCTGCTTATCCGATTACTCCTCAAACTCACATAGTTGAGCGCTTGGCTGAGCTGGTTGCCAATGGTGAGTTAGATGCTGACTATATGCCCGTTGAGTCGGAGCACTCGGCAATGAGTGCTTGTCTCGGGGCCTCAGCAGTAGGTGCCAGAACTTTTACGGCCACTGCAGGACAGGGGCTGGAGTTGATGCATGAAGTATTGTATGTGGCTTCGTCACTGAGATTGCCCATAGTTATGACGGTAGCCAATCGAGCGCTCTCTGGCCCACTGAATGTCTGGGGTGACCACTCCGATGCCATGGCTACCAGGGATTGCGGCTGGATTCAGATGTTTGCCGAAAATGCTCAGCAGGTTTTTGATTTAGTTCTGTGTGCCTTCCGCATTGCTGAAGACCAGGCAGTACTTTTCCCGACGATGGTTCACATTGATGGCTTCCACGTCTCCCATGTTATTGAATCACTTTCTCTGTTGGAGCCAGAGGTGGTAAATAAGTTTTTACCCAAGTATCAGCCTCCTTATGCTCTGAATCCAGATAAGCCATTAACCATGGGGGCTTTCGCCGCCCCTGACCTTTATACTGAGACCAAAAAGCCCCAGGATGTAGCTTTAAGGGCTTCTAAAGAGGTTATTATTCAAGTCTGGCGGGAATTTGGGGAACTTACTGGACGTCATTATTCACCTGTGGAAACCCATAGGGCAGATGATGCTGAGACATTGTTGCTGACTATGGGAAGTTTTGGTGAGACGGCGACGGTAGCTGTGGACAACTTGAGAAACAAAGGACAGAAAATAGGACTAATGAAGCTACGCTTATGGCGCCCCTTCCCATTTGATGAATTTCGCGAGGTGGCAACCCGGGTGAAGCTGCTTATCGTACTTGACCGGGCTCTTTCTTTTGGAGGCCCTAGTGGCCCGGTGTGCTCTGAGCTTCAAGCTGCTTTGTATCCTCTGGAAGTGAGGCCGAAAATCATTAGCTTTGTGGGTGGATTGGGAGGCAGGGATATCTCAGTTGAAACCTTTGAAAATATGATACATCGTGGATTGGATAGAGCCGAACGGAAGGAGTTTGGGGAATTTGAAATGATTGAGGTAAGAGAATGATGGAGAGTCAAGTTATTTCTGCCGCCAGTTTACTGGGCACAAAGGAATATCTTGCTCCGGGGCACCGTGCCTGTTTGGGCTGTGGTGAAGCGTTAGCGGCAAGGCTAGTGTGCAAGGCTTTAGGTGAAGAGGTAATTATCGTTAATGCCACGGGCTGCCTTGAAATTATCTCCTCTCAGCTTCCTTATACTTCTTGGGAGGTGCCCTGGATTCATACTTTATTTGAGAACACCGCTGCCGTTGCATCGGGGATAGAAGCTGGAATGAAAGTCCTGAAGCGCAAAGAGAGGTATGAGGGGAAAGCCAAAGTGGTAGCTATGGCTGGAGACGGCGGCACTGCTGATATTGGCGTTCAAGCCCTCTCCGGTGCCTTTGAGAGGGGTCATAATTTCCTCTATGTTTGTTATGATAATGAGGCTTATATGAACACTGGAATTCAGCGCTCAAGCGCTACTCCCTTTGGTGCCTCTACAACCACTTCGCCCGCGGGCAAGGTGAGCATGGGTCAGGCTACTTGGAAGAAGAACATGCCGGCCATTGCCGCTGCTCACGGTATCCCCTATGTGGCAACCGCTTGTCCCAGCTATCCCTTTGACCTCATAACCAAGGTCAGAAAGGCTATAGCGATTGAAGGCCCCTCTTACATTCACATTCTGGCCGTTTGTCCCACTGGCTGGCGGGCTCCCGCCGATTCAACTATTGAGTTGGGACGCTTGGCGGTAGAGACCGGTATTTTCCCTCTCTATGAAGTGGAAGCGGGGAAGTATACCTTGAATTTTGATTTTCCCGAGCTTCGGCCGGTTGAGGATTATCTTAAGCGACAGGGAAGATTCAGGCATCTTTCCCCGGAGATGGTAAGTAAGATACAAGAGAGGGTAAATAGTGAATATGCCGAATTAAAAAGGAAGGCGACCGTTTCCAAGGCATCAATTCGCTATTACATAATAGAAGATAAATGCCCGGGCTGTGGCCTATGCGTTAACGCTTGTCCCAGGGAAGCCATAATTGCTATGGGCAAAAAGAAACCGGTAGTTCTGGATGAAGCGAAGTGCATCAAGTGTGGAGCTTGCTATGATGCCTGCAGGTTGGGGGCTATAGGTGTGGAGTAAGCGCTCTAAGCTCTATCTAGTTTATTGACGCACTTGAATTGGTAAACTATACTTTCTTTGCGGGGTGTAGCGCAGCGGCTAGCGCGCATGGTTTGGGACCATGAGGTCGGAGGTTCGAATCCTCTCACCCCGACCACTAACCATTCGGTTAGGCTTTTTATTTAAAGGCACTTCATATTTGAGGAAGAAGAAGGGAGTTGAAGGTCAATTGAGTTACTCCACAATTATTTTAGACAAAGCGGAAGCGATTGCCACCGTCACACTTAACCGTTCGGAGAAGCTTAATGCCTTTAACCCGCAGATGCTTGAAGAGTTGTTTGATGCTCTTGTTCATATTGAGCAGGATGATGATATAAGGGTGCTGGTTATAACTGGGGCTGGTCGCGCTTTCAGCGCCGGTGGAGATATGGAGCAGTTGTTTCTGAGGAGCATAGAGCAGAGGAAGCACGGCGAGAAGGGCTATGATGTTATTGGCTGGTTGCTCAAAGCCCGTTTGCTTTTAAGAAATATGCCGCAACCGGTAATTGCCTCAATAAATGGTGCCGCGATTGGTCTTGGTATGACCGTTTCTTTAGCCTGTGACTTGAGGATTGTCTCTGAAGAAGCCATGCTGTCTGTGCCTTTTGTTCGGATTGGCGCCGTCCCCGAATTTGGCTGTACTTATTCCTTGCCCCGACTGGTGGGGATAGCCAAAGCCTGTGAGTTAATATTCACCGGTAAGACTATTACAGCCAAGGAAGCTGAAGAAATAGGCCTGGTGAATGAAGTTGTTCCCGCCACCGAGCTGAAGTCAGCTACTTACAAGATGGCGAAAAGTATAACTGAGGCAGCACCTATGGCTGTTAGATTGGCCAAGAAAGAATTGTATCAGGGGATGGATGCTGACCTTCAAAACCAACTGCAGCTTGAATATGAGGGACTGGTTACCACCCTTCAAAGCGAAGACCACGAAGAAGCAGTGAGAGCTTTTCTGGAGAAAAGAAAACCAATATTCAAGGGGAAATAACTTAATATAAGTTGCTTGTTAAGCGAGTCCACAACGGCAAGTAGTTAATCTATAGTGCAAGCCTCTTCTCCCCCACATTCATTTGAGCAGCGCTTTAAGCTAATAATAACAAAATTTACCTTGACTTTGGTGACTTTATTTGTTATTATTTGTTTTGGCAATGTTATAGGAGAAGTGCATGCAGTCGCCATTGGAGAAGAGCAAAAGTCTGAGGGAGAAGAGCGTTCAGTATCCCTCTTGCGAGCTGGCTGAGTGTACGGAGTTCGTTCGCATTGTGGACAGACTGGGTGGGAGAGACGTATCAGAAAAATCTGTACTCAGTGAGCTTGGCCTTTCCAGTCGAGCCACAAAATCTTATACAGGTAAGCTAACCAGCTCCAGGCAGTTTGGTCTCTTGGACTATAGAGCGCATACTTTAAGTATAACGGAAAGGGCAAAGCTGATTCTATATCCCACGGAGGAGCGGGAAGAGGTTCAACAAAAGAGACTTTTGGTTGAAGCCTTTTACTCGCCCAGCTTGTATAAGCAGCTCATACAGAGATTTCAGGGAAAGAGGATACCCCAATTAGATACGCTGGCGAATATCCTTATGAATGAATATAAGATAGCCAAGACGGCTAAGGATGTTGCGTCCAGAGTTTTTGTTGATTCAGCTAATTTCGTGGGCGTGTTAACTGAAGGTGGAATTCTCAGCGTCATAGCGCAGGCTGAAACGGAAGTTGCTAGGGCTACACCTGTGGGGCGGCAGGTACTGGGTCAAATGCAGTCTGTTACGATTAGTTTATCAAATGGTAAGAGCGCGACTATAACTGTGCCAAGTGACATAAGCAGAAGAGATATCGAGAGGTTAAAGAAAATGCTGGATCTCCTTGCCGTTGTGGGCGAAGGAGCCTGATATTTTACTGCTGCAGTGTGGTATAATTTATTTGCTAATTGCGAGCTAGAGATGCGGGAGTAACTCAGTGGTAGAGTTCCTGCCTTCCAAGCAGGCTGTCGCGGGTTCGAGTCCCGTCTCCCGCTCCGCAAGCTCATCTGCTGGGCTCGTAGCTCAGTGGCAGAGCGGCCGGCTCATAACCGGTTGGTCGTAGGTTCGAATCCTGCCGAGCCCATTGTTTTTTGTGTAACGGTGCCACAATCTCTTCAACAAGTAGCGTGCCCCTTGAATTGTAACCTATTACCTTTCTCCTATGACTTTAGTCATACGAAGTTTTAACAACACTTATTTTTCAATCTTAGCCTAGATGAGTGTTGCCTCCCGTTCTTAACCCAGCCCGCCTGGACCAGCTTTGCAGTCAGTTATTTGTCACATCAAAGAGGGGCAGGAAGAACCCTTATAGAGCGAGAGGCGATTATTGAGCTTTTTCTCGATTATTTTGTTAATTAAAGTCTTGACAAAACTTATTTAATATAATAAAGTTTTGTTTACGAGATAAAATGAGGTTTCATCATGCTAAATCAGCAATTCGCATGGATTATATTGATTAAACCAGGTTGCATAGATGGCTGAATTACTTACTACCAAAGAAATCGCTGAATATCTTAAGTTGAGGCGGGAAACGGTACTGCGCAAGGTCAAAGAGGGGGAAATACCAGCGGTTAAAATAGGTGGGCGATTCCGCTTTGATAAAGGGGAAATTGATGATTGGCTGCATCAAAGGACAGCAGCTAAAGGACGCATTTTGGTTGTTGACGATGAAGAGATAGTAAGGCAATTGTTTAAGGAAACTCTGCAGAGAGAAGGTCACCGGGTAATAACTGCAGGAAGTGGTAATGAGGCTTTGAAATTTATAAGCGACTGGGATTTCGATTTAATCTTTCTGGACCTTAAAATGCCAGGACTTAATGGCGCTGAGACATTTCGTAGGATAAGGCAAATCAACGCTACGGTGCCAATAGTTATTATCACCGGCTTTCCCATAAGTAAGCTGATGGAACAAGCTTTGAATGAGGGTCCTTTCGGCGTTATGAGGAAGCCCTTTGACTCATCAGATATACGAAGAGCTGCTGGCAGCTTTCTGCAAACTGCCGAGGTAAGGAACAAACTATCGCGAGCCTTTTAGCAGCTTGGCTATGTGTGAAGCTGATGATAAGGGGGTGAGAATATAAAGTGATGCAACAAGAGAAAGAGCATAATCAGAACTCGAGGCAATCCACAATTGATTTTAGGACCTTGTCAGAGCAGCTGCCTCTGGGAGTATCCATCATAGGTCCAGATGGCACATACGAATACATCAATCCCAAGTTTACCGAGATATCCGGCTACACATTGGAGGACTTTCACAGCGGAAGGGAATGGTTCAGATTGGCTTTTCCGGACACGCAGTACAGAAAGAAACTGATATCCGAGTGGCTTCAGGACTTGATAGAGAAGGGCATTGGGGAAATCAGGCCTCGGGCATTCACTATAACCTGTAAAGACGGTATGGAGAAAGTTCTTCATCTCAGGGCTGTAACCATGCCCGAAGGGGAGCAGATTTGCTCTTGGGAGGATATCACCGAGCGTAAGAGGGCTGAGACAGAGCTCAAAGAGGCGAAGGACAGGTTATCTAAAATCGTTGACGACGTAGCTATCCCAACCTTCGCAATTGATGAGGAGCACAAGCTCACGAACTGGAATATGGCACTTGAAGCCCTTTCGGGTATTAAAAAAGAACAGGTGGTTGGCACTAACAAGCAGTGGCTGTCATTTTATCCTCAAGAAAGACCAGTTATGGCTGATTTGATAGTAGATGGGGCATCTGAGAGCGAAATCAAGAAGTATTATCGAGGTAAATACAAGAAGTCCTCTTTAATTGAGGGAGCTTATGAAGCTGAGGATTTCTTCCTGGCATTGGGGGAAGATGGAAGGTGGCTTCATTTTACCGCAGCTCCCATTAGAAATGAGACTGGAGAAGTGATAGCTGCCATAGAAACGCTGGAGGATATCACCGAGCGCAAGCGGGCGGAGCAATTCTCCGAAGTTCTGCTGCACAGCATTGGGACAGCGGTGTTCATTATCCAGGAAGGAAAGATCCAGTATGTCAATCCCATGTTTCTGGAGCAGTCGGGCTATACCAATGAGGAAGTAATAGGTACCTATTCTCTTAATCTGGTTTGCCCGGAGGACAGGGAGCTGGTGAGAAAGAAGGC
>JAUXIO010000050.1 GCA_030620975.1 Dehalococcoidia bacterium
GCCCGTAATAAGGAACCCTTTGCATCTCGGCCGGAAAGCGCTTAGGCTTAATCTGTTTTTCTTGCAGTAAAAGAGGATACATGGGACAGGCGGGGGCCCTTATTATAATCGGGCAGTCCGTCTGGGCCTGAGCCAGCCACTCCATGGCTTGCTTCCGCTCATCGTGGCTTAAGACCTGCTCCTGGCACTCCTGCTTTGCCCTCCCTGCTACCACCAGGTCAAAGAACTCAGCAGCGTTGGCACCCCATTCTACTCTTTTCTAGCGCATCCCAATCGGGTGAGTTTATCAAGCGTGAGGAAGCTGTGATGGTCTTTTTATTTCGGAACAGCGGTGAAACAGAGCATAAAGAATTACCTCTGCTGCCATTTTTGACCTGGGTGGGGGCTTGTAAAGCCTGTGGCTTTTCAACCACTCTGCATTAGCTTCTATCCACAGGTTCTGTTCTTGACTTTCAAGCTGGCTTTCCTTCACCGCTGCCTTTTATCCCTCCCCGCTTCATCTTCTCAACCTCCAGCAGAGCATAGGGATGGCTACAAGGAGTGGGACTAGGGCATGAGTATGGGCCAGCAAAAACCCCTTCAAGTGTTGCCTGGCATTGTCGGTCAGTGTTAGCATCCCCGCTACAGCTTCATAAATTTCTATTATTGGCAATATAACCCCAGGCTTCCTTTCACGAGCATCCTTGATAGCTTGTTGAATCCTCTGTGATGTCAGCAACATTGTAGCCTCACCCTCTTAACCCTCATGCAGCGCAACCCACAATGCTTCAAGCCTAATCTGGACATCATCCCAAGTCTTTTTACCTATTGCTCCAGGCTGTGTCCGTCGCCAGGCCAAGGTGAGCTTATCAAACGCCTCTAAGAAAACAAATAACTCACTGGCACAACCTTGAGCCTTCAGAAGCTTCATATCCTGAGGGGTGAAGGCGCTGACCACCTTAAGCCAAGCATCAGCCAGCATCTTTATACCCCTTTTCCAATGCTAAGAGACCGCTCCACACTCTCATACACTTCCATGGTCTCTCTGGCCGCTTTGTCCCAGGAGAACTTCTTTGACTGCTCCAGTCCCTTTCTTACCATCTTATTCCTCAACTGCTCATCAGTTAGAACCTGCCCCATTGCCCGAGCTAGGCTATAGATACCATAGGGGGTGACCACAATGCCAGCTTCACCTACCACCTCGGGTAAAGAAGAGGTATTAGAACTTACCACCGGGCAGCCACAGGCCATCGCCTCCAGTGGCGGCAGACCAAAACCCTCATAAAGCGACGGATAGGCAAGTAAGGCAGCTGAGGCATAATAGTAGGCCAAGTCCACTTCGGAAACATGGTCAGTAAAAATCACATCCTCTGCTATCCCCAGAGCGGATACCATCTTCAGCGTATCGCTCCGGAACTGTTCTGACCTTCCTGAATCACCCACCTTCACCAGCTTTAGCCCGGGGAACTCCCGTTTCAGTTCGGCGAAGGCTTCAAAAAGCCGGCCCAGGTTTTTACGCCGTCTTTCTGAACCGACATACATTATATATGGCTTGGGAAGCTTATGAAACGGCTTCATCTGATAGGGCTTGTACGGTTTGAAGACGTTATGGTCGACTCCATTGTAGATTACACTAATCTCATTCTCCGGTATGTTCAGGTACTTGACCAGGTCGTTTTTGGTATTTTGAGATACAGCTATTATGTGGCTTGCCCGTTTGATATACCTAATGTCAAGTTTCAGCAATATCTTCTCGCTAACTGTTTCCGGGTCAAAATTAAAGCAGCATCGTGCCAGGTCATGCACAGTGACTATAAACGGCTGCTTAAGAAAGAGGGCATACCGGGCAAAGTGCTGATTTGACAGATGAACAATACTGCCCTGACTTTTGATAGACCTTGCCAGATTATAAGCCTTTGGTAGAGAGAGATACCTGCGAGTGGTGATTTTCTTGACATCTAGTCTCCTGGCTATTTCCTGACTATACTTATCTACGCCCGACTCCTCATTGGTTACGATTAAGACTACCACCTTCTTATCACCACCCTTCATCAGCCCAACCTTTATATCAAGGCAAGCAGGACAGGTAACTGAAAGAGGCTGTTGATTGTGAAATCAGGTTTCTCTTGGCTACTTTCTATTGTGTCGCTATAGCGGCCATTCCACCTGAACCACATGCTCTTCATGCCAAGTCTGTTTGCCCCAAGAATATCAGCATCAATCCTGTTGCCGACCATAAGTGCATTTTTAGCTTTGACGCCAAGCTTGGCTAATGCAGCCTCAAAAATCCCCCGGCAGGGCTTTTCAATACCCACCTCTTCAGAAATTATTATGGCATCAAAATAATCCTCTAGGCCAGTAGCTTTTATAATATTTCGGGCACCAGCGCTATCTCCGTTGGCTATCATAGCAACCTTGTAGCCACCTTTCCTGAGGGCTGTCAGGACTTCGAGTGTCCCGTGGATGACTCGGGCAGTAGTAGCTTGGCCGGAGCTATTATGGATAACACTTTCTTCAGCTATCAAGGTGTCACCTAAGTCAAAGCATATAGCTTTAATCATGTTTCTTATCACTAAGCCCGGGCACGAATTTCAGTCTCTCAACGCCTCCCAAACTTCTTCTGCCTCCCACAGTATTTGCAGACTCCAGCATCTTTATCGTCTATAATCCAATAGTGCTTGCATTCGGTCATCATCACCCCGTCAAAAGCTCCTCGCTCTCCCATGCTTTCGTTTCCTCCCCTTCGGCATGCCGGTCTTATGGGTATTCTTGGCTATTGTGGCTTGCTTCTTACTTATCCCCCCTCTGCTGCTTTTGCTGTAGCTTGCCAAAGTCTCTTTCTAGGCCGCAGTATTTACAGACCCCGATATCGTTATCGCCTATAATCCAATGGTGTATACACTTACTCTTTTCTGCCACTATTATTGTGGCAACATGCTGCACAATAGTGAAATCGCTGGAGTGGTTAATATATTCTTTGACAACTTGAGCAGGCCCAGCTTGGCCGCAGTCGTGAAGAGCAACTCTAGCACCCGGCAATAGGTACGGCTCCCAAGAAAGAAAGTCACGCTTTACATCGTCATAGTCGTGCATGGCATCTATCCATAACAAACCAATTCCCTCCCGCCAACGTTTGACAGCCTCGGCTGAAGTTTTAACTAAGGGAACCACAATGTCTTGAACCCCCGCTTTAGTTAAGTTATTGATAAATGCTGGGTAGGTGTTTGTCTCGCCTTCACTTATATGAGCTTTACTTCCACTATGTGGGTCAATGCTATGCACCTTATTCCCCCACCCGGCCTCCGTGCCTTTAGCCAGCCACACTGTGGACTTTCCTTTCCAACTGCCAATCTCTACAATAGTCTGCCCACCGGGCACACTCTTGGCCAGCTTATACAGCAGTTCACCCTCACTATCCGATAGCCAGCCATCGATTTTACTTGTAAGTTGTCTCACCTTCTCAATGTCATTAGCCATTTTCGCTACCTCTCAAAAAACCTGCCTCAAATCACCGACTAGAGATTATCCGTTAACCGTACCCATGCCCTCGCTCATGGGGTGTCGGTTCTCTTTGAGGGCAGGTAACCGTCCTCTGAAGCGCACAGCTCACCCCTCACTGTGTGGATAGCAATCTCCATGCTTGGAGCAATATCGCTGAACAGTGCCGCGGGGAGCGTCCTGCTAGCCCTGTTAATCTCATTGGCAACATTGACGACAACGTGTACTCATCAATGCCAGTTTATCTAGCAAGCTATAGACTGAGCTTATGCCTTTGGCTTATAATATATCCCTGAAAGGGATTATACGAAATTTACATCGTGAAATCAAATAGGTGAAAGGGGGGCTAATGTCAGAATGTGCTTTACTTACCAGTCACGGGCTTACCTTGCTTGTCTTGGCTGATAAACCTGAAGCGACTACTCGGGAGATAGCAAATGACTTGGGCATAACTGAGAGGTCTGTGCAAAAGATTGTATCTGATTTATATTCAGCAGACTATGTTAAAAAGGACAAGATGGGTAGGCGAAATCGATATGAAGTGAACCATGAAAAGCCACTTTCTCATCCCCTTAAAAGAGATAAGACTGTAGGCAACCTGTTGGTTGAACTTGCCGGACGATAGTTCCTTTCCTGGGAGCTTCCCGTTAGGCATCGCCCCCTCCCAAATACAGAGGTAGGAATTATACCCTGCTCAAAAGCCCAAGGAGGAGGCTAGATTTTGATTGTAGGGCTTGCCACAACCTGCTCCGCACCCTAGCTGGCAAGAATACGGAGCTTGGTATTTAATTGTTTCTTGAGAAATATCTTGGCCAGGCATAGCAGTGAATATTCATTAGGGGGTAGCAAAATGGACGATTGTTACTTAGTGAATCGTCCTTTCATTCAATAGGACAATTCCGATTTCACCCTATCGACGTTGAGACGGACAGACATTAATTCAGGTCCCCATAGCCTCTCATCAAGGGTTATAGCTATCCCGTCAGGGTAGTATTTCGTTATCCGCCCAGCAAGCCGGTGGTTCGAATCCCCCGACCTCCTTTTTGCCTTTTTAATTCCCTAAATGTAGCCCGGGTGGGGGTTCTTTATCAATCTCAACCGCTTAATCTCAGCGGTCTCCATTTAATTAGAATGCTCTCTATCCCTTCTGAGTGAATGTCTCTGGGCCAAGCCATGCGACTAATAGGAGCACTAATATCACCATTGCTATAAGGGTGTCCATGATGCCGAACGGGAGGAACTGAGGAGCACCAATTATTGTTGTGACGCTAAAAATCACTCCAAGAACTACCCCCCATTTTCTCATACGCCACACTGCATAACCTATGAATAGCCTAAATGCGCCCGAAATCAAAGATAATAAAGCAAGAGAAATCGATTTCTCAAAAGGAAAGCCAGTAGCTGCTAAAAGGTCTGGTGGCACAACTAGTAACATTACTGCTCCTGCAATTTCAATAGCGCCATGCAAATAGAATAAAATGGAAACAACTTTCACACCGATGGGTCTTGTCAATCTAGTCACGCTATTACCTCTTTTAGTTAGTTAAGCACCACCGCGCTTTGCCAAGCCTTCCCATGTTGCCCCCTTTCATTTTCTTGCTACTTTTCATTTTACGCCGACAAGTGTTGGAGAACAAGGAAGGAGGGTAAGCTTAATGAAGTGAACAATCCGCCCGTTTGTGCAGTGAAGTACCAAGACAGTGCGATTGCTAGTCAAGGCATACAACCTAGATTGACCTATAATGTTGGCACTCGAATCAATCTGCCAAAATCTTGTCCATGATGTCGGCAAGAACCTTTGGGGGAGCCTTCATGTTATCAATCAATAGATTCCTGAAATGTTCGTATCTGAGACCATGTTGACCGCAATACGCACGTAGAAGTTCGCGTCCCTTGCATTTGGAGCGCCAAGTGCCGTCATCGATCGCGGATTGTAACAACCTTTTGGCCTCCTCTTCAATCACTGAATATTCGGGAATTCCAGTTT
>JAUXIO010000019.1 GCA_030620975.1 Dehalococcoidia bacterium
GTGCAACCACAAGCCGGCGCGTCACTCAGAGCGCTATGAAGTGCAAGAGGTAACAATTTAAGCTTTTGTTCAATAGTGCCCAAGGCTTTGGGCTATCTAACACTACTGGAGCAGCGGCAAGAAAATCAAAGGAACGGGGTTATGTGTCAATAGATGACTGGATGAGTACATATCCTTGTATTCGGCTCGATCAGCTATTAAGATATACTTAATAACAGAAATACGAATGCCTTTTGGCTAAAAACAAAGCATCTCATTTAGAGCTTTTCAATTTTGCAAGCCCTGGGATGCCTTGTAGGGTTTTTATTTCAAAAAGGAGGTGAAGCTCTTGAAAGGGAAGATAAGGAGGCTTGTTCGGGAACGAGGTTTCGGTTTTATCACCGCTGAAGATGGCAAGGACGTTTTCTTCCACCGCTCAACTTTAGCTGGAGAAGATTTTGATGCTCTGGAAGAGGGCACCAGTGTCGAGTTCGACTTGGAAAGCGGACCCAAAGGACATCGGGCAATGAATGTAAGAGTTGGTGATCCATTCCGCAAGCAAAAGGGAGATGGGCCAATGCAAGCATACTGTGTGAAATGCCGTGCTAAAAAGGAAATGAAGGACGCAAAGAGCATAATCATGAAGAACGGTAGGCCAGCGACACAAGGCATTTGTCCAACGTGTGGAACCAAGATGTTCAGGATAGGAAAAAGCTAAAGTGGGTATCATAGTGTAGGTCTCGCTAGGGAGGCTGGGTATCCGTGGACAGATATCCAGAGGGGTTGACGTTGATAGGCATAAAATTATTAAGTCTTCCTTTGCTGCTGGATGATAGCATATTGCCCTGGCATACTTCCGGGATCCATTGACTTAGCATATTCATCAAGTTGAATCGGGCCGAGGAATTAGCCCTCGGTGCATATCAGTTTTTGATGAAAGTGGGTTTAATTCGAAGTTCCACTGAGGTGATGTCATATATCTTGAGGGTGATGTGCTGCTAGTCATTGACCATCTTAAGTGCAAACGATGTGGCCTATGTGCTACCGCTTGTCCCGCTGAGGCAATATCCATGGAAGATGGACTAATGGAAACTATAACTAATACTTTGCAACTTTATACCATGAAAAGATGAAGAGGATTTATGCTGCTATTTCTTAACAATTAGTTGCTTGACCGCTTGCTCCAGGCCTTCAAGCGTAAGCTTAAGCATGGGGAAAAGTTTGCCAACCATTAGGACAGTGGGGTGATTCCAATAATATGTCCCTTCGGGGTTTAGCCAGACGCAATGGCTAAAATGTTCAGCAATTCGCTTAAGCCAAATTATACCCGGCGTCTCATTACGTTCATAGTAATAGATAGCTCCGTACTTTTCTGCTAACTCCATCGTAGCCATTCTGGCATCTCCCACCAGTATTACCTTATAGTCTGGCTCTAAAGTGCGCAATAGCTGGTCAGTACTCACTGGTTCAATCTGTTCAATATCTAGGTAAATATTATCATAGACGCAGTTGTGGAAGTAGAAGTATTGAAAATCCTTAAAGTGAGTACTGGAGTGGGCTGCGGAGAAAAGCTGACTGCACAATGTGGCGAAGGGAGCCATAGAGCCGCCCACGTCCATGAGAAGGAGCACCTTGGCTATATTTTTCCGGCTCCGCCCCCATATAAACTCAATCTCACCGGCATTTTTACAGGTGGCATCAATTGTTTTTTCTAAGTCCAGTTCATCTTCGGGACCAACTCGGCTCAGTTGCCTCAGTCCCCTCAAAGCTAACTTTATCTGACGGACATCGAGCGTTAGGTCATTACTATAATTTCTAAAGCGCCTCTCTTGGGCGATTTGTATGGCACGCCTGCCTCTTGATTCCCCTCCAACTCTGATGCCAGCAGGGTGATACCCTGAATGTCCAAAGGGTGATGTACCCCCTCGCCCAATCCAGTAATCACCTCCATCGTGCTGCTCTTTTTGCTCCTTGAGCCTTTTTTCAAATTCTCTGAGTAGTTCATCAAAGTCCATATTATCAAATAAGGCTCTTTCCTCCTCGGTAAGAACCATCCTGTTGATGGGCTCTTTGAGCCATTCCAGAATTTGCTTGGAGAGCTCTTGAGGGGTTTCTATGCCTTTAAAATATTCTTGAAAGGCAACATCATAGTGGTCATAGTAAGCTTCACTCTTAACCAGGATTGCCCTTGCTAAATAATAGAACTCATCCAGATCATGGATACAACCTTTGGAAAGGGCTTCCATAAGGGTCATCCACTCTGTAATTGAAACAGGTACCTTTCTTTTTCTGAGGGTATAAAAGAAGCTGGTAAACATTTAGTTACCCTTAGTTGCTATTGGTGCAATCCATAGAAGCCGGTTCTGCTGCTCGAGTATTTTTTATTCAAGTGATTATTCACAAAGTACTCATAGTCTGTTTCTTTCTTCAGCAGGGTGCCAACAAAGGGAATCTCCTTCGATGCTTTATCAGGTGATATTCCTCCAGCAATGAGGGCATGAAGCCAGTCTATCAATTCACTTGTTGAAGGTTTCTTTCTAAACTCGCTGATCTCCCTCAGCGAATAGAATGTTTTTAATGCCTCGCGAAGGAGGTTATCCTGGATGCTTGGAAAATGCACGCGCACTATTTCCTCCATCAGCTCGAGGTCTGGGAATTCAATGTAGTGAAATATGCAGCGTCTTAAAAAAGCATCGGGGAGCTCCTTCTCAGCGTTACTGGTGATGATTACTATAGGTCGGTGTACTGCTGCAATTGTCTCATTGGTCTCTGGAATGTAAAAGGACATTTCATCCAACTCATTAAGCAGATCATTGGGAAACTCAAGATCTGCCTTATCTACCTCATCTATGAGGAGCACCACTTGTTCTGGCGAGGCGAAAGCTTGTCCCAGTTTGCCCAGCTTTATATATTGTTTAATATCGGAAACTTTTCTATCACCAAAGCGGCTGTCATTTAGCCTTTGCACCGTATCATAAACGTATAATCCATCTTGAGCTTTAGTGGTTGATTTTACGTTCCATATAGTTAGTTTCTTTCCCAGGCCATTGGCGATGCTGTGAGCAAGCAAAGTTTTTCCTGTGCCTGGTTCACCTCTAACTAGTAAGGGCCGCTTTAATGCTACAGCTACGTTAACGGCATTTCTTAAAGCCTCGGAGGTAACATAGTCATGCGAGCCTTTAAATTGATCAAAACCATCGTTATTCATTTTTATTTAACCTCTCTTAAAACGTTCGACCCAAGATACCTTAACATGTCCCAGCCAGATTGGTTAATGTTCCTTGGGCAAAAATATAGTTTGCTGAACACCTAGCAAACTATTAAATAATAATTGATATTGACGTAGAAAGCAACTGAAGGGGTGCAGTTCAGATTTGCGATTGGATATTCTGCAGACTTAGTGAGGGGCAAGAAGGTGACTAAACCTGGCTTTTCAGGTTTGAGCTACTCATGGTACCATGATAGAATGAGTGTGGAACTATGTTTGATAGATTAGAATCGTTAGAAAAACGCTATGAGGAACTAAGCCGGTTAATAGCTCAGCTTGATGTAGCTACTAACCTTGTGCGTCTACAGGTGTTAGCTCGGGAGCGAGCTGGTCTTGAAACTGCAGTTACAGCATACCGGGAATATAAGGCGGTATCGGAAGCCCTTGAAAGAACTCGGGCTATGCTTAATGATGAGCCTGAGGCAGAGATAGTAGCATTAGCCAGAGATGAAATAGCTAACCTAGAACAGCGCCGGGACCAGCTTCTTCGTAAACTTAGACTATCTTTGCTACCTAGGGACCCCAATGATGACAGAAACGTCATCGTCGAGGTCAGAGCTGGAACCGGTGGTACAGAAGCAGCTCTTTTCGCTGCTGATCTATTTCGCATGTACAGTCGCTATGCTCAAACCAAAGGATGGCAGACAGAAATTATTGACAGCAGTCGGAGTGAAATTGGTGGCTTCAGAGAAATTGTCTTTGAGGTCAAGGGCACGGGCGCTTTCAGCAAGCTGAAATACGAACGGGGTGTACATCGAGTGCAGCGAGTACCCATTACTGAAGCCTCGGGAAGAATTCACACTTCAACAGCTACCGTGGCCGTCCTTCCCGAGGTGGAAGAAATTGAAATAGATATTAACCCTGATGATCTTAAATTGGAGTTTTTTCACAGCCACGGAGCCGGGGGGCAAAATGTAAATAAGGTAACTACGGCAGTCCGCCTCACTCACTTACCCACCGGCATAGTAGCTAGCTGTCAGGATGAGCGCTCCCAGCTAAGAAATCGCACGAAAGCCATGGCCGTACTCTGTGCCCGTCTCTTTGATATGGAACAGCGCAAACAGCTTGAAGATATAACTAAAGAACGCCGCTCCCAAGTCGGCAGCGGGCAACGAGCCGAGAAAATCCGCACCTACAACTTTCCTCAGGATCGCGTTACCGATCACCATATCAATTTAACCCTTCACGGTTTAGCTCAGATTCTCGATGG
The DNA here is from genome assembly GCA_030620975.1 of Dehalococcoidia bacterium. Taxonomy (GTDB): domain Bacteria; phylum Chloroflexota; class Dehalococcoidia; order GIF9; family JAUXIO01; genus JAUXIO01. Next base: position 4,458 of record JAUXIO010000019.1, read on the forward strand.
CGACCTCGATAGAATTATTGATAGCCTGATTGCCAATGAGCAAATTGGACAGCTAGAGGGAAGTCTCCGGTGACTTTAGGAGAGGCCCTTTGTTCAGCTGCTCATGCCCTAGCTGCGGTAAGCGGTGAAGATGCCCACTTTGAAACCAAACTTCTATTGCAACATATTTTGGCAGTCTCAACAGCTCAGCTATACAGTGAACCAGAGAGGGTATTAACCTCAGAAAAGGTTGAGGCCTTTAGGCAATTAATTAGGCGGCGTCTCCGTCGTGAGCCCGTGTCTTATATCTTGGGAAGTTGTGAATTTTATGGAAATGAGTTTTGTGTTGACTCTCGGGCGTTTATTCCCAGACCAGAGACAGAACTCCTTGTAGAAAAGGCAGTCGAGTTTAGCTGTAACTACTTAGATGATGCTACCCCTCCCTCGCGGCGGCCCATTCTTATAGCCGATGTGGGTACCGGCACTGGTGCCATTGCTATTAGTCTGGCTTTAGCTTTGCCTCAGGTTAAGATCTATGCCACGGATATATCAGCCTCAGCCATCGAGGTTGCCAAGCTAAATTGTGAACGGCACAATGTTAGCAATCAAGTTATTCTTCTTCAGGGTAATTTGCTCGAGCCTTTGCCTGAACCGGTTGATTTGATAGTTGCTAATTTGCCCTACATAGAAGATTCAGAGTTGGCGAAGTTGAGCCCTGAAATAAGCAACTTCGAGCCGTTGCTAGCTTTGGCTGGTGGAGGGGATGGATTGGATAAAATGCGTCAGCTATTAGGTCAAGCCTCTGGGAAAATTTATCCTGATGGCTGCATCTTTTTGGAAGTGGGACAAGGGCAAGCAGAAGCACTAACTCCGCTGGTGAGTAGTTATTTCCCGGAGGCCAGCGTCAAGTTAGCCTCGGACCTGAGTGAAATAAGCAGGTTAGCCAAGATTACCCTTCCGGCCTCATCTTGACACAAATTAAGCTGTATTTTAAGATTAATGTTTGGCTTTTAGTGATTAAAGTTTAATCTTTAAAGGGAGGTTCAAATTATGAATATGGTTGTCTGCTGCAAACAAGTCATTGATCCTGAAGCACCACCAGCCAGCTTTAGCATTGACTCTGCTGCTAATAAGGTAATCCCACCAGCTGGCATACCCCCGGTGGTCAACCCCTTTGATGAGCAAGCTGTAGAAGCCGCTTTGCGCGTTAAGGATGCTATTGGGGGGAAAATTACAGTAATAAGTTTGGGGGTTAACCTGACTCGCGATGTGATAAAGAAGCCGTTATCTATGGGTGCTGATGAGCTTATACTTCTGGAAGATGAAGCTTTTGAGGGGGGTGATAGCTGGTCCACTGCTTATGCTTTAGCCATGGCAATTAAGAAGGTAGGCGAGTATGACATTATCTTTTGTGGTCGTCAAGCTTCTGATTGGGACGCTGGGCAAGTTGGCTTGGGCATAGCTGAAATACTGGGAATTCCCAGCGTAACTGTGGCCAAGAAAGCAGAAGTTATCAATGGAAAAGCCAGGGTGGAGCGAGTTGTTGCCGATGGCTATGAAATTGTTGAAGTAACTCTTCCCGCGTTGATTACAATAACTAATGAACTGGGGGAGGCTCGCTACCCCACCCTCAGGGGAATTATGGCAGCGGCCAAGAAACAGCCCATAATTTGGAAACCTGCTGACATTGAGGTTGAATCATCGCAGATTGGCGCTGCAGGAAGACGCGCCAAGCTTGTCAAGCTTTTCCAGCCAGTTCGCGAGGGCAAGTGTGAAATTATTGAGGGTGACGATGTTGCGGATACCGCGGCTAAACTGGCCATGAAACTCAGAGGACTGAAGGTAATCTAATCTGATATGTTTTATATAAATTTCGAGGAGGAACTTAATGGCTGAATACAAAGGTGTTATGGTCCTTGGTGAAGTAATAGATGGCAAACTGGCAGCGATTGCTACTGAAATATTAGGCTGCGGCAGAAGGCTTGCCGATGAGTTAAAGGAAGAATTATCTTGCATATTGATGGGAGGTGAAGTAGCTAAAGTAGCTGACGAGGTCATTGCCTTTGGGGCGGATAAAGTCTATATTGCTGAGGATTCATTGCTTAAAGACTATCGGACAGACTCTTATATTGTAGTTACAGAAAAGATAGTACAAGAGGCTACACCGCGAATTTTACTTTTGGGGCAAACTGCTGTGGGCCGAGACCTAGCTCCCAAGTTGGCTTTTAGGTTGGGAACCAGTCTAGCTACAGACTGTCTGGAGCTTGAAGTTGATACGGAGGCGAAACTGCTGTCGGCGACTCGGTCGGTCTATGGAGGTAATGCTCGAGCTATTTTTACTTCTGAATCTCTGCCTCAAATGGCAACGGCAAGGCAGAAAGCAATGTCGCCTTTAGAACGCGATGATTCAAGGAAAGGTGAGACTATATCTGTTAAAGTAGAAATAGACCCGGCAGAGATAAGGACCAATGTGATAGAGAAAGTTAAAGAAGAAGCTGTCGGGATCAAGCTTGAAGATGCCTCAATAATAGTTTCTGGAGGGAGAGGTATTGGTGGTCCCGAAGGCTTCAAGCAATTAGAAGAGCTAGCCAAGATCTTGAAAGGTGCTGTAGGTGCCTCTCGACCACCTTGCGACAATGGTTGGACGCCAACTACGGCGCAGGTCGGGCTTACTGGCAAGATTGTGGCACCAGACCTCTACATCGCGGTAGCCATTTCCGGTGCCAGTCAGCATCTAGCTGGATGCTCAGGTTCAAAGAACATTGTAGCCATTAACCGAGATGCTGAAGCGAATATATTTAAGGAAGCGTGTCTCGGCGTAGTTACTGATTGGAAACAAATTATACCACCTTTTACTGAAAAGGTTAGAGAACTTATGGCTGGTTAAGGATTAGCCTTGGATTAATCCTTTTCTGCTTGGGCCTCGGCAATAATTTTCTGGCTAATGTGAGCTGGGACCTCTTCATAATGGTCAAATTCCATACTATAAGTACCACGTCCCTGCGTTATTGACCTTAGGTCTGTGGCGTAGTGAAGCATTTCAGCTAGTGGTGCCTGTGCCTGAATGATATTACTGCCATTTTGGGGTGTCATTCCAAGTACTCGTGCTCGTTTGGTATTAAGGTCACCGATGATATCTCCAGTGAAGCTTTCTGGCACGGTGATGATAAAGTTCATTACTGGCTCAATCAGTATTGGCTGTGCCTGCGCTAGCCCTTTCTTTAGAGCTTGAGCAGCGGCGATTTTGAAAGCAATATCTGAAGAATCTACTGGGTGATAGCTACCATCATGCAGTGTAGCTCTGAGGTCAGCCACAGGGTACTTAGCTAAAACTCCCGCCTGCTTGGCCTCATTAATTCCCTTCTCTATAGCTGGAATGTAGTTTTTAGGTACTGCCCCACCAACAATCTTCTTCACAAACTCGAAACCACTGCCTCGCGGCAGGGGCTCTAGTCCCAAAAATACATGTCCATATTGACCATGTCCACCTGTTTGCTTTTTATGCTTATATTCTGCCTTAGTTGGTACTGTAATGGTCTCCTTATAGGGAATCTTGGGCAGTTCCAGTTTTACTTCGACGCTGAATTTACGCAGCATCTTCTCTGCGGTTACCTCTAAATGAGTCTCGCCGATTCCAGAGATAATAACCTCATTAGTGTCAGCTTCGCGATGTGTCTGAATAGTAGGATCTTCCTCACAAAGCTTAGGTAAAACTGTGCTCATCTTATCCAGGTCTGCTTTTGACTTTGGATAAACTGCCATGCTCAGGATTGGTTGAGGGAGTTCAACGGGAGCGAAGGCCAAAGGATGCTCACGGTTGCCTAAGGTATCGCCGGTTGCAGTTAAAGCAAGCTTGGTCACCACCCCAATATCTCCAGCGGTTAACTGAGTTGTTGGCTCTTGGTTCTTGCCGCGGAGTGTAAAAAGCTGCCCAATACGTTCCATACCTCCTTTGGTAACATTCCAGACTTGGGAATTGCTTTGTAGCACCCCGCAGTAGACTCTGAGGTAGCTAAGCTTACCCACGTAGGGGTCAGCGCTAGTTTTGAAAACTAGGGTGGCCAGAGGTGCTTTAGCATCTGGCTTAATCTCCTCGTTTTCGTTAGTCGAGGTGTTGACGGCTGTAAAACTGCCCTCTTCTTCAGGCGAAGGCAGATAGTTGTGAATAGCATCGAGGAGAAAGGCAATGCCAATATTGCCCAAGGCCGAGCCAACTAGTATGGGTATAACTTTACCCATTGTGGTTGCTCGCTTTATGGCATTATAGATTTCATCAGTAGTTATTTCGGCACCCTCTAAATACTTGGCAATAAGCTCGTCATCCGTTTCAATAGCCGCCTCTACTAGTTTCTCGCGGCTGGATTTAGCTTGATCTTGAAGGGCAAGGGGAATATCGGACTCCTGTAGATTGACGCCAGTATAACTTCTCATAGTCACTAAATCCATGATGCCTTGGAAGTTTTTCTGTGAGCCCAAGGGCAATTGAATGGGGAGACACTTCGCTCCCAACTTGCTCTGAATCTGCTCCACAGTGCGAAAGAAATCAGCATTTTCTCGTTCCATCTTGTTGATGAAGATCAAGCGGGGAAGATTCATGCCATCGGTATAATCCCAAACTTGCTCAGTACCTACCTCTACACCAGAAGCAGCACAAACCATAATGACGGCGCTTTCACTAACCTGTAACCCCGCTTTAACCTCACCTACAAAATCAGGGTAGCCCGGGGTATCAATAAAATTTAACTTTGTATCTCTCCATTGGCAAGGAACTAAGGATAGATTGATGCTCATCTTGCGCTTTATCTCTTCAGGGTCGTAATCTGAGGTAGCAGTGCCATCATCAACGCTGCCCAATCTATTAACGGCTCCACAGGCGAAAAGCATTGCTTCGGCGAGGGACGTCTTACCGGCGCCGGAATGAGATAATAGGACCACATTGCGAATTTGGTTTAGTTCGTAGTGACGCACTTTTCAACCTCCTTAATATTTCAGCTGGTCACAGCAGCTCTTTGAGATAAGACCTAGCACCTCCCAGAGTGGTCTCTCCTCCGTAGCGTAGGCTTACTTACCAGTCCTCGTATAAATGGAAACGTGGCTAAGATAAGTACAAAAGGCAAGCAATTTTTCAACCAGTCTATGGCTTCACATTATAGACTTTCCTGAAAGGTATAAGCAACAATTGTTGCGTTGAAGATCAGATGATATAATGCCTTTAACATTTCTAGCAAATCTAGTCTCTCTACTGATATGAAACTGAGTCGTGAAGAGGTAAAGCACATTGCATTTTTGGCCCGTCTGGGTTTAACCGAGGCTGAAGTTGGAAAATTCAGGCTCCAGTTATCTAACATCTTAGAAAATTTTGAAATGCTGCAGCAGGTAGATACGAGTGATGTTTTACCTACAGCCCAATCTATTGCACTCCAAAATGTTCTCAGGGAGGATGAGATAACTGCGGAGTCACTCCCTCAGGGCGAAATTCTTGCCAATGCTCCTCAGCAGGATGACAATTACTTTAAAGTAAAGGCAGTTCTGGAATAAGTTAGATGAATGAGCTTTGCCAGCTAAGTCTTAAGCGAGCCCATCAACTTCTTAAGCAAAGGAAAATTTCTTCGGTTGAATTAACCAAGGCAATACTTATGCGCATTGCCGAGGTTGAGCCTGAACTGCAGGCCTGTGTCACAGTTGATGAAGACATGGCACTAAAGCAGGCAGAAGTAGCAGATAAGCATATAAGCGCTGGGAAGATTCAACCTCTGACTGGTATTCCCACATTAATCAAAGACGTCATATGTACTAAGGGGATGCGAACTACCTGCTCATCAAAAATGCTGGAAAACTTTATTCCACCTTACGATGCTACAGTTATGAAGAAACTGAAAGCCCAAAGTGTAGTAATAGTTGGGAAAACAAATATGGATGAATTTGCTATGGGTTCATCCACGGAAAATTCCGCTTTTTTCCCCACGCATAACCCTTGGGATTTGAACCGTGTTCCCGGTGGCAGCAGTGGTGGCTCAGCAGTTGCTGTAGCTAGCAATGAGACCATTTTTGCTTTGGGTTCAGATACTGGGGGAAGCATCCGCCAGCCAGCCGGATTTTGCAATGTTGTTGGCTTAAAACCGACTTATGGTCGAGTAAGCCGCTTTGGTTTGGTTGCCTTTGCAAGCTCTCTGGATCAAATTGGACCAATAACTAAGGAAGTTACAGACTGTGCTCTGGTAATGAACGCCATCGCAGGTCATGACCCAAAGGATTCAACCTCTGTACCCTATCACGCGCCCGATTATACTCAATCGCTGGTTCCCGAAGTTAAAAATTTGCGAATTGGCATCCCACAAGAATACTTTGTTGAGGGGATGCAAAGTGAGGTAAGAACGATTGTAGAGGTAGCTATAAAGAAGCTGGAGGAGCTGGGTGCTACGATAGACTGGAAGGTTTCTTTGCCACACACCAAATATGCTTTAGCCAGCTATTACCTTATCGCTCCATCTGAGGCTTCGGCAAATCTAGCTCGCTATGATGGAGTGAAATATGGCTTTTCCTACGCAGATGCAGATAATATGTGGGAGGCTTTGGAAAAAACAAAGCAATTTGGCTTCGGGGACGAGGTTAAACGGCGTATAATGCTGGGAACTTATGCTCTGTCTGCTGGCTATTATGATGCCTACTATCTTAAAGCACAGAAGGTACGCACTTTAATAAGACGAGAATTCGACCAGGCTTTTGAGAAATGCGATGCCTTAGTTAGTCCAACATCACCAACGGTGCCCTTCAGACTTGGTGAGAAGCTAGAAGACCCGCTGCAAATGTACTTGAGTGATGTCTGTACTTTGCCAATAAACATCGCTGGTATCCCGGCTGTTTCTATCCCCGCTGGCTTTAGCAATGGCTTACCTGTAGGTATGCAAATTATGGCTAAACCTTTTAATGAGGAAATCTTGCTCCAAATTGCCTTTGCCTATGAGCAAGCTACTGACTGGCATGAGAGAAAACCACCTATTTAAAGAACGAGTTCACGGAGAGGCAGATTCCAAGCTAGTTGTTCAGGTTCAATGCTATTCTGGGCACATCTATGCTCAGAGGCCAAAATCCTTCCTGTGGTTGAACGGGGAATATGAGATATTAAAGGTGGAAAGGGAATGGCAAGAGCCAGGCAAAAGAATTTTTAAAGTTCTTACTGGAGACGAAAGGGCGTTTGAGCTCTGTTATAATGAGGTGCAAGGTCAGTGGTCAGCCATTGAGCTAGTAACTTAGGAGGTGGTATGAAACAGATTCTTGAGATCTTAGAGAGTAATGCGCGGCTGGGGGTGGAACAAATTTCCACCATGACCAATATGCCAGCTACTGAGGTGGAAAAAACGATCAGGCAGGCTGAAAAGAGTCGAACTATTCTGAGATATAAAACGGTGATTAACTGGAGCAAACTGGGTGAGGAACGAGTACAAGCTTTAGTCGAAGTTAAAGTTACTCCGCAGCGCGATGTGGGTTTTGACGCTATAGCTGAGCGTATTTATCGCTTTCCCCAAGTGCATTCTGCTTATTTAGTCTCAGGTACGTATGACCTAGCTATACTAGTAGTTGGTAGAACCATGCAAGAAATTGCTGCCTTCGTAGCTGAAAAATTAGCTCCTTTGGAGACAGTACAGGGCACCGTTACTCACTTCCTTCTTAAGAGATACAAAGAGGATGGGGAAATCTTTGAAGGTGGCGAAGAAATTAAGCGTCTGCCGGTGACGCCTTGAGGGCGAGCTTCGTCCACCACATAAAACTTGGGGGGTTTAATGTCAGCAACTCACTCTAGTCATATTAAAGCTGCAGCGAGGCTTATTTCGCAGAGGGTAAATAATATCTCACCCTCTGGTATCAGGAAGTTTTTTGATCTACTCTCCTCCATTGAAGGCGTTATCTCTTTGGGCGTAGGTGAACCCGACTTCGTAACCCCATGGCGCATTCGAGAAGCAGCTATTTATTCTCTGGAAAAAGGCTATACTATGTATACCTCAAACTACGGCTTGCCCGAGTTGCGCAGAGAACTGGCAAAGTATCTCGAGTCACATTATGGACTTGATTATGACCCCGATACTCAGCTTCTTATCACCGCGGGCGTTAGCGAAGCATTTGACTTGGCTCTAAGGGCTATAGTCAACCAGGGTGATGAGGTGATCATGCCCGATCCCTGCTATGTTGCCTATTTACCATGTACTTTATTGGCTGGTGGTGTGCCCATTCTTGTGCCTACCAGCGAGGCAAATAACTTTGAAATAAAGGCTAGCGATATTGAATCTCGGATTACAGAACGAACTAAGGCCATCTTGATCGGTTACCCAGCAAATCCCACGGGAGCGGTTATGCCCGGAGAAGAATTAAATCGAATTAGCGAGATAGCTAGGCGATATAACCTATTGGTAATTTCTGACGAAATTTATGGACGGCTAGTTTATAGTATAGAACATACTTGCTTCGCCAGCTTACCTAATGCGAAAGAACATACCATTTTACTTGGTGGATTCTCCAAAGCCTATGCTATGACTGGCTGGCGAGTTGGTTATGCCGCCGCCGAGCCAGAAATTATTGAAGCTATGCTCAAGGTTCACCAATATACCATGTTGTGTGCCCCAATAATGGGGCAGATAGCAGCTATTGAAGCCTTAAAAGCGGGCGAGGCTGATGTTATTAGGATGGTAAAAGAATATGATAGACGTCGGCGGGTTATAGTTAAAGGACTTAATGATATTGGCTTAGCTTGTTTTGAGCCTAAAGGGGCCTTCTATGCTTTTCCTTCAATAAAAGCCACCGGCATAACCTCAGAGGAATTTGCCGAAAAACTTCTCATGGAAGAAAAGGTTGCTGTAGTTCCAGGCTCCGTATTCGGTCGGTGTGGTGAAGGCTATGTCCGCTGTTGTTATGCCACTTCCCTAGCTGACATTGAGGAAGCTTTGAGGAGAATGGGTAGATTTGTTGAGAGGCATCGCTAAAAAATATGATGGATGGAAGCTGAGCCCATAATTTTAAGACTATGTATTTTTGCCCACGATTTGATTGTTATGTCAAGTATTTGCCTACCCGCTTCAGCATTGTAGCCAAGAATAAAACCTGGTAAAGAAGTTCTGAGTGAGGTTTCCCTCGAGATAGAGATGGTTGAATTATTAAGGTAGGTCAAGCCTTGATGCCCAAACCAGCCCCATTTTTTCTTTAACTTCACCTAAAGTCTCTCTGGCAATGGCTTCAGCTCGGCCAGCTCCATTTGAAAGAGCTTCTTCTATATAATGAGGTTTAGCGGCTAGGGCACCTCTCTTTTCGCGAAAGGGCTCAAGTGCAGAACTAATACCCTGAGCTAATAGTTCCTTGCAGTCAACACAGCCAATGTTAGCGGAGCGACATGCAGTGCTAATCTCCTCCGCCCGGAGGGGATTAAAGGACTGTTGGAGCTGGAAGACATTACACACTTCGGGATGTCCCGAATCGGAGCGATAACGTCGCGCTGGATCGGTGACTGCGGTCATTACCCGCTCCAGGATTTGCTGGGGAGTCGCTGCCATCTCGATGTCGTTATTATAACTCTTGCTCATCTTTTGAACCCCATCCAGCCCTAAAACTAAGGGGAAGGGAGTAAGCTTCGCTTGTGGTTCGGGGAAAACGTGACCAAAGAGTGAATTGAAGCGACGTGCTATTTCCCGAGCCAGCTCGAGGTGAGGAAGTTGGTCTTCTCCCACAGGAACAACCTCGGCCTTATATAGTACAATGTCTGCGGTCATGAGTACCGGATAGCCCACTAGCCCATAGTTAACATTATGCGGCTGCAACCTTGCCTTTTCTTTAAATGTAGGCACGCGCAATAACCAGTTTAGGGGGGTTACCATGCTGAGCAAAGTGTAGAGTTCCATTACCTCGGGCACGTGAGATTGAATGAATAAAATGCTCCTTTGTGGGTCAAGACCAACTGCTAGCCAGTCAAGCATCATCTCATAGATGTTTTCTTGAAGTTTATCCGTATCCTCAAGAGTGGTTAGGGCATGAATGTCTACTATGCAATAAATACAGTCATACTCTTCTTGAAGCTCAACATAATTTTGAAGAGCACCTAGATAATTGCCGATATGCTGTCTGCCCGTTGGCCTGGTGCCAGAGAAAACCCGTTTTCGCATATTACATCTGTTCCGGTGCTGTCATGCCCATGAGATGAAGAGTTTTAGATAAGACAATTTGCGCTGCTCTAACCAGCTTAAGTCGAGCCCGAGTTAATGCTTTATCTTCGGAAATAACCCGGCACTGCTTATAGAAGCTGTGGAAGACGGTAGCTAAATCTTGAGCATAATACGGAAGATGGTGAGGCTCTAAAGTGTTAGCAACTGTTTCTACAATTTCTGGCAGCAGAACCATTTTTCTTATCAAGGTTAGCTCCGGTTCGCTTGTAAGCAAGGAAACATCACCTTGTTCATAATTAATTTCCCGTTCCCTAGCCAGACGCAGAATACTGGCAATTCGGGCATGAGCATACTGGACATAGTAAACGGGATTATCTACTGATTGTTTTTTTGCCAGCTCTAAATCAAAGTCCATTTGGCTATCGGCAGAGCGGGATAAGAAAAAGAAGCGGCAAATATCTGGATTTACCTCGTCCATTAGTTCTCTCAGAGTGATGAGGTCACCACTGCGTTTGGATACTCGAATTATCTCTTCACCGCGGCGCAAGGTAACTAGTTGGCAGATTATTACTTTAAGCCGTTCCGGGTCTATTCCCAGAGCACTAACTACTGCCCGCATGCGAGAAACATGCCCTTGATGGTCGGCACCCCAAATATTAATCACCTTGTCAAATTGGCGCTCAAGAAATTTGTTATAGTGATAAGCGATGTCAGAGGCAAAATAGGTGGGTGAACCATCACTGCGCACCAGCACATTGTCCTTATCTTCGCCTAAAGCGGTAGATACAAACCAGACTGCGTTTTCTTTTTTAGTAATATATCCTTTATCTCGCAGTAAAGCCATGGCCTTTTCATATTGCCCATGTCGATAAAGACTCTGCTCGCTAAACCAAACATCAAAATTGACATCAAGTAATTTGAGGTCTCGTTTAATTCCCTCCATAATTCTATTGAGCCCTATCTCACCCAGCTTCTGAATTGCCTCTTCTTCAGGTAGCTTTATGAACCTGTCACCTTGCTCTCTGAAAATCTCTTTGGCCAGGTCAACTAGGTAATTACCAAAATAACCGTTAGTTGGCAGCTCTACTGCAGTACCCAGACACTGCTGGTACCGTGCATAGAGAGAGCGTTTAAAGGCGTTTATCTGACTGCCAGTATCATTGATATAGTATTCCCTCGCCACAGAATAGCCAGCGGCAACTAATACCTTGGCTAAGGTGCTACCTATGACAGCACCACGGCCATGCCCGATGTGGAGAGGTCCCGTGGGATTGACGCTGACAAACTCAAGTTGAGTGCGCTTGCCCTTACCCAAATTAATGTCGCTGTAAGAGGCACCCTTACTTATAATTAGCTCCACTTGCTCAGTTAGCCAATCATTCCTTAGAGTAAAATTGATGAAACCTGGTGGCGCAACAGTAACTTCATCAACTTCCGCCATAGATGGCATGAGCTCAACAAGCCTCTGAGCTATAACTAAGGGAGCTATACCCGTAGCCCGGGATAACTTGAGAGGAAGATTTGAGGCATAGTCCCCATGCTCAGGATTCTGGGGATGCTCCACAACTATCTCAGGCAGGGTTGTGGAAACAAATATTCCCGTCTGCTGCGCTTGGACGACTGCCTGCTTTAGAGATTGGACAAGCTTTTGCATCAGCATAATAATTGCCAGAATTTAACCCCTATCTATTTAACTGAAGCTCATTTTACAGATTTTTTCAAGTTAGCTCCACTCGCCCATGGTACACCACACCCGGGTTAGTTCCTGAGCCAGTTGGCGGTGTTCATGCATTTGGAAATGGGGATCGCTTTGAAAGAGCCGTATGGCTTCCCGCCGAGCTAACTCTACAAGGGTCACATCTGATAAATTAGCCATATGTAGGTCAGGTAAACCGCTTTGCCGAATACCGAAAAACTCTCCTGGACCTCGCAATTCCAAGTCCTTTTCGGCTAAGGCAAAACCATTGTGGATTTGCTCCATTAATGCTAGTCGTTTTTCTCCCTCTGCCGAAGGCTCCTCAGCTAGAAGCAGGCAGTAGCTCTGTTCACTACCTCTACCCACTCGCCCTCGAAATTGGTGTAATTGTGATAGCCCAAAGCGATCAGCACCTTCCACTAATATAACTGCAGCATTAGCCACGTCGATGCCAACTTCAACTACCGGTGTGGATACCAGGATGTCGAATTCCCCAGCATGGAAGAGCCACATTATCTTCTCTTTATTGTCGGCAGACATTCGCCCATGAAGCAACCCCAACCGTAAATCTGGGAAGACCTCTCTAGATAGTCGCTCATATTCAACTGTAGCGGCTTTTACCTCAATATTCTCCGATTCCTCAATAAGGGGGCAGATGACAAAGGCTTGACGGCCGGCAGCAATTTGACGGCGCACAAAGGCATAAGCTGCTTCTCTCTGCTCTGGTTTAAGCCATTTTGTTTTTATCATTTGTCTTCCCGGAGGAAGTTCATCTATAACTGAGAGGTCGAGATCGCCATATAGAGTTAATGCTAAAGTTCGGGGGATTGGAGTAGCTGTCATTACTAACACATGGGGATTGAACCCCTTTTGGCACAGTGCTGACCGTTGCAAGACGCCAAAGCGATGCTGCTCATCTATCACCGCCAAACTTAACTGGTTGAACTCTACTCCCCTCTGAATAAGAGCATGGGTACCAATAACGATATCCACTTCGCCTCGCTCAATTCTGTGACGTAAAACTTCCTTTTCTTTCTCGGCGAGGCTGCCCACAAGTAAGGCAATAGTAAGTGGCTTGGGAATAACTCCGTGATAACAGTGGAAGGTCCCCTCTTCCTGTTTTTGATTACTAATCTGAGATAGAAGTTGACAAATATTGTTAAAATGCTGCTCAGCTAAAATCTCTGTGGGTGCCATTAACGCTGCCTGATACCCATTGGCTGCGGTGACCAATAAGGCCACGATAGCTACTATGGTTTTACCGCTACCTACTTCACCTTCTAGGAGGCGTGACATTGGCTTTGGCTGCTTGAGGTCAGACAGAATCTCTTGGAGCGCCTGCTGCTGAGCTTGGGTTAGACTAAAAGGCAAGGAGCCAACAAATCTGTCAATGACTTCCTGGTTTCCATTGAGAATATTGCCCCGCTGCTCCTGCCAATTTCGTTTCTTAGTCAGTACCCCCAGCTGAAGCAAAAAGAGCTCATCAAAAGCTAATCGTTCCCTCGCTTTGTCCTTTATTGCTAGGCTATCGGGATAGTGGGCTTGGATGATTGCCTGAGCTAATTCTAGAAGTTGACATCTACTTTTCACCTCTTCCGGCAGAAAATCGGTTACCTGCCCTGCCCAATCATCGATGACTCTCTTCAGCAACCTCCTCACTCGTCGAGGATATAGTCCTTGAGTAAGTGGATAAACCGGGACTAATCGACCGGTATGAATTAATTCTTTATTCTCAGCCAGTTCCCACTCTGGAGACTGAAAAACTTTTTGTCCTTTAAATACACTGACTTTGCCGCTAATGACCACCTGGGCATTGGTGCGGAACTTTTTAGCTAAGTAAGGTTGATTGAACCAGACTACTTTAATATTTCCCGTTTCATCGCCAACTATCACCTCCGTACCACGTCGATAGCCAAAAGTTGCCACACGAGCTTGCCACACCATGGCTAAGGTGGTCTGTTCTTTATCCTCTTCAAGTTCAGCGATGGACCTCCTCTGGCTGTAATCCAAATGACGCCTGGGGAAGAAATAAATTAAATCATGCACTGTTTTTACACCTAGTTTTCCCAGTTTAGCTGCCAAGTTGGCACTGACGCCCTTAACGATGGTTACAGGTGAATTCAGGTCCTTACTTATATTTGAAGAGTTTATTCCAGAGACGGCGGATGATGTGCTAACCGCTGGAGAAACACTAAGTTTAGCTATGTTTATTGCCGTTCCCTGCCTGCATCTCTCAAATTCACTTAGCCAGTCAAGGACATCTTTTATCCACTCTTCGCGCCTAGCTCTATTCCAAGTGGCATACCTTGAATCGGTTAAGTTAAGTTCGCCAAAACGAGTGAGGAGTTTAGGGTCATTTATTACGTCTCTAATTTGTCTTGCCCATTTGTGGAGGTACCTATCCAAGCCGCCAATTACCGCTAGATCGGCATAGTCCTTTTCGTGTTCCAAATTAAGGATAGTACGTAATCGATCAGTGCTTAATTCCAAGAAAAGCTGCTCCTCAGTTAAACTATCAGCGGTGTTTATCCTTGGACGGTGCCTAACGTGTTATTACTTTTGCCTTCCCGAAGGGCTACAATCAAAGTGCCTGGACCGCCATGAGTGCCTAACGCCGGACCAAGTCTAAGTATTCTAGGTTTGAGCTGGGGCAAGAAAGAACTTACACGCTCTCTCAATGTATTGATCTCGCCAGGATTAACGCTATGTGCAATAGCCAAATCTTGAACGTTCAGTGTGGACTTAACAAATTCGCAAAGACGATTTAAACCTTTGCCTCGATTACGCACCAAGCCGACGGGGTGAACTTCGCCATTGCGGAAAGTGAGCAGGGGCTTGACATTGAGCATTGCCTTTAATAAGGAGGCGGCTTTACCCAGGCGTCCGCCTCTAGCTATATACTTAAGGGTATCAAGAAGACACATGACGCGAATTTCTGGGATGTATTGGTGCACTTTCTCTACCACTTGAGATAGTTCCTCGCCAGCTTCAGCTATCTTAGCCATCCCTATGGCAACAAGCCCTAAAGCTGCGCTTACCAAGTGAGAGTCAATAACTTCAATATGGGGTCCGGTTTTCCCCAAAGTTTCCCTGCCTTGTAATGCAGCATTATAAGTGGCGCTTACTTTGCTGGATATATGGATAGATAGGATTTCGTCAGCCTCTTGAGCTAACTTCTTATACACCTTGGCAAAATCTCCGGGTGAGGGTGCTGCAGTCGTTGGATGGACTGGGCTAGCTGCCAGCTTTTGGTAAAATTCGTCAGCACTTATATCCACTTGGTCACGATAAACTTCATCTCCAAAGCGAACATATAATGGTACTATACTTATTCCCAACTGCTGAGCTAGCTCTAAACTTACGTCTGAACTACTGTCAGTAACAATCTTAACTGTCATATCATAAGCTCCTTAAATTAAGTAATTTCCTCCTCTAGAACAGAAACCGCCAGGACGTGGGGGCCAACATGGGCGCCCACTACTGCACCAACCTTGGACCTATACATCTGCTCTTTGGGGAATATTTCCCTCAGGCGCTCAGCTAGTATTTCTAGCTCGTCGGGGGTAGTAGCATGTTCAATAACTAGACTTTCTATTTTGGGAAAACCTTTAACAAAATTAACCAGAAAATCTACAGCATGGGCTCGGTTGCGAGCCCGGGCTATAGGTACAACTTCACCGTTTTTCACCCCAAGAATAGCGTTTACTTTCAGCAAACTACCTAAGAAAGCTTGCGCCTTGCCAATGCGCCCTCCCTGTCTTAGATACTCGAGTGTATCGAACACCATACGAGTATGAATCCGAGGAATAGTTTTCTTCACCATATCACTAATTTGCTCCAGATTGGCTCCAGTTCGGGCTGCTTTAGCTGCTTTGATAACCACGAGCATTTCACCGCCTACTGCTAAAAGCGAATCGATGACTTCAATATGGCAACCGGTTTTCATCATGGCCTTCGCTCGAAGGGCAGACTCATACATAGCACCAAACTTATGAGATGGCATGATAGCCAGAATTTCATCCGTTTCTTCAGCTAATTTAGTAAAGGTCTCTATAAACACGCCCGGGACAGGTGCCGAAGTAATTGGAAAGGCCTCACCAGTAGTTAGCTTTTGGTAAAACTCATCAGTACTCAGATCAACACCGTCGCGATAAATATCATTACCAAAATGGACATTTAGAGGCACTACAGTGACTCCCAGCTCCTGAGCCAGCTGGGAAGGGATGTCAGATAGAGTATCAGTTATAATCTTGACCACATAGCCTCCAAGTTTATTATTCTAGCGAAATTATATAGTTATAGTGGGGTTGTCCCCCATGAACTACCTCGACCTGTGCTTTGGGATATTTACTGCGCGTCTCTTCGGCTACTTCCTCAGCCTGACTAGCTTCTGTATCAGCACCATAATAAATTGTTATCATCTCGGCTTCCTCGGCTTTCACTTTACTGAGGCCGCTAAAAAGGACTTCGGTGATATTATCACCAGCAGCAACCAGTTCTTTGTCATTGACAACGGCAATGGCCTGCCCCTTCTTTATCTTTAGACCATAAATCTGTGTAGTGCGCACCGCCTTGGTAATTTCCACCGTTTTCACTGTGACTATCGCCTCTTCCATAACTTTGACGTTTTCCTCTAAGCTAGCCTCATAGCTGAAGTTAAGGAGAGCAGTTA
>JAUXIO010000059.1 GCA_030620975.1 Dehalococcoidia bacterium
CGCCTTAAATGCCTTCTCCTCCTCTGCCGTTGCCGTTCCCCCGAACTTCACCTTCTTCCTCATTTCAAAGAATCCCGGTGGGTACACTCCCTCCTTCACTCGAATCTCAACTTCGTCCCCAGTGGATTTCCTGATAAAGGTAAATGCAAAGTTATTCAATGACAAATTCTCTATATCGGTTCCCTCTGGTAATTGAGCCTCGAAATCAGCACTTTTCTTTCTCGTTACTACCCGCGTGATGAGTTCAAAGGCATCCTTAGGTCCCCGCGTGGGAGAGGCACTGATTATTTTGAAATCCCCCCTCATGGGTATTTCGTCGCCCCAGAGTTGCGCTATGGCAAGTTGAGTTGCCCTGAAGCCCACCGTTCCACAGAGGCATATATCTCCGTGATACTTGGCAAAATCTTCTATCGATATCTCTAGTAGGTCCTCTTCATCGTAAATTGAGACCGTGGGCAATATAGATGTTTGCCCCTGCGCCGCAGCCAGTTCACTCTCTAAATTAGCAATCTGCGCCTTAGCTGCATCCCGCTCGGCTACCACCACATCATACTGCTCTTGAGTTATGCCTGCGGCACAGCCAGCCACCAGCGTTAGCATTAGGACCAGAGCCATAGTGGCTGAGACCATCTTTACTCGCCGTTTCTTATCCAATAGTCCTCCTTTCCTTCAGTTAGCCAGCGTTGCTGCGTCTGTTCTGTTCCCCAAAACCATTCCCCTGTGCTATACTATTAATGCACTAGGGCCAAGGCGAGCTATTCGCTCTGGAATACAAAAGAGCGGGATTGCTTTCCTCCAATCCGAGAGTGGCCGGCCAGAGTCCAAGCTCGGAAAGGATGTGCCGAGTTCCCTAGTGCCTCTTAATTTCTCACGCCATCATCTGGATTTCTCTTCCCACAGCTTATCTTCTCGCTCTCCAGCGTTAGAAGGAAGCCCACTCGCGCAGTGCCCCCACCTCGCACAACCGTCACATCCCCCACCACGCTCACAACTGGACATAGCCAACTTGAAAGCTATATCCCCAAGTTTTTTCCCAACTTCTTTAAGCTTCATTACAAAATCTCCGTTCTTCTTCGCAGGGTTTTATTCTGTCGTTAATGCTTTTCTTCTGCAAATAAAATAGATTATCACCAGCGACAGCGGCAGCAGAAATACTTCAGGCATATACGGCGGCCCGTAGGTAACCAAAAATTCCGGGTTGAACCAAGGTGTTCCCTCCTCTGGTCCTCCCGGAATAGAAGCCGCTATCCTTGCCCATATCGCCATTCCAGCGACAATCCAAATCATTATGCTCGCCACTACCGACTTCGCCAGTTGACGAACGTCCAGGAAATTGCTAAGGCTGGATAGGTAAAACAAACCGGCACAGATAAGGATAATTGCCCTCCACCACAAGAACATGCCCGCCATCTCTAACGGTCCCCAGCAAGCTCCCTCCATTCCCACGGTCGCGGCTACCATCAACTCAATTATTCCAAAAGCCAATACGATGACGCCGAAGATGCCGAAATATATGCTGCCAAGGTTTGATGTTTTATTCATTTATGCCACCCCCATTCCCATTCCTATCAAGTTAAGCAAGCCCCCGTAAACAAAGACCATCGCTATCAAGCAAGCTATAGTGGCCAGAAATTCCTTCCAGTTCTCCTCTTTTATCATCAGGGCAAATGCGGCCAAACAAGGGAAGTAAATGGTAAGCAAAACCACGGAGGTGAACATCTGCCAGGCAGTCATTTCAATGCCACCGAGCATTCCCACCGCCAAGTCCTTCCTCAAAAAGCCTGCCACGAGTGGTGCCACCGTTTCACTGGGCACTCCAAATACTCCGGTTAACACTGGCTGCAATGAGCCGGCCAGCCAATCCATAGCCCCCGTTAGATACATAACAGCAACAATCACGCAGCCAAGAAGAACGAAGGGTATCGCCACCTTGAGGAAATGCCCCACCCTCAAGGAAAGCTTCCTCCACATATTACCCCAGGTTGGCATTTGGTACGGCGGCACATCCATCAGAAGCTCAGGCGATGTCCCCGGCCAAATCTTGTTGAGGATAAAACCAAGACCCATATACCCTGCCGCTAAGGCTAGGAAAACCCAACCTATCATCTCCGGAATTAGTTCTTGCATAATCCCAATTTGAGCTCCGCAGGGGATAAATATTCCCAGCAAAGTAATCATCATGAAGCGCTGCTTCCTCGTTTCCAATGGTCTCACCGCCGATACTCCGGGAACATTGCAGCCCAGAGAGAGAAAGGTGGGCACGATGGCATAGCCATGAAGCCCGATTTTATGCAATACCGTATCCACGAGAACCGCCAGCCTGGGCAAATAGCCAACGTCTTCCAAGAAGGCAAACACCAGATAAAATGCCACTATTGCCGGCAAAACTACGCCCAGGGCAATAAAAAGCCCGCTGGTAAGTACGCCAAAGGCTTCAAAGCAATTTTCAGCCAGAGGGTCTCCCACAAGGATAAAATAAAGCCAGGTATCTTTTCCCAGGAAAATGCCCTGAATCCAGGGCAGGAAGTGAACATCGAAAATCTTGACGAAAAAGCCATCGGTAAATAAGGTACCGGCGAATTCACAGAAGAACATCCAAAAGCCATATATGACGGCAATGGCAAAGGGTATGCCCGTCAATGGTCTGACGGTAACATCAGCCAGGGCATCCTTCAAGGTAGGCTCATAGGCACCAATCTCTACAGTCTCTTTTACTACTCTATCTACCAAGCTCCATCTTTGGTCAACTGTGAGTTCCAATTTTGCTACCTCCCGCCTTCTCAATGATTTTTTCTACCTCAATGGGCACGGCCTCTTTCATTCTCGACACTAACTCTTTGAGCCCTTCTCCTCTTACCGCTACCGTGGGCACTACGGGCACACCCAGAATCTGCTCCAGTTTCTTGGTATTTATCTTTACATTCC
>JAUXIO010000002.1 GCA_030620975.1 Dehalococcoidia bacterium
GCATTTTGGTCGCCATCATTCTGGTATTTCCACCACAGCCATACCGCCTCCAGTCCACCGATGCCCTTTAGCCGCCTGGGAATACCTAATTGCTGCTCCACTAACTTGAAGCCGCCATACAGATTGTTTCTCCAGCAGTCGTACATAAGGTCGTGATGGTAATAATAGCTGCTCAGGTCTATCCCCAAAGAAGCATATATGAAAGGAAGGTCGAACCGGCTGCCGTTATAAGTGTAGATTGCGCTTACATTTTCAAGGGCTTTGAATAAATTATCTCCGGTTACTTCTTCGCCCACCAACTGAACCAGTTGATTATTTGTGCCATCGCACCGATAAATGCCAATTACAGTAATATAGTCATAAAACCGAGATAAGCCGGTGGTCTCTATATCAAGGTAGGCATCAGTCAATTGCCTCACAACTTCCGCCTTCCATCAAACTACAGCATTAGCATACACCAGTAACAGCTAGAGTGTCACAAATTACTGCTTTTCTCCATACACACCAAGCATTGCTTTAGCAGTCCCAATTATATCCTGGCGGAGTTCTTCTGGCTCCAGCACCTTAGCTTGATTAAATGCCCTGCTGTAAAAGCCATGCTTTCTGGCTATCTCCGGCTCAAACCTGAGCTTGATGGTCTAGCCTCGCCATACACCACAATACTCCAGGCCGAGCCGAAGTACTTATGGGCACTGAAATCCTCCGGCACCGTCTAATAGAGCTGGAATAGTTGAGGTTTGATTCCGGACCTGGCACGATGCTGATCATGGAACGGAGAGTTGAGGGTAGTTTTTATTCACCCTCACCCCCTTCTTCGGGCGGCAGTATCTCGCTTATTTTACGCTTGCTTGGTTTCTGAACGCGTGGTGTGGCTGGTAACTTTTGCCCAATAACCTCTTTGACACCGATTTCAGGAAGAGCGTTGCCAAAGAAAACCTTAGTATGCGGCCAGGGAATCTCGATACCTTCCTCATCAAAGGCTCTCTTGAGCCTGAGGCGCAATTCCCCCATTACGCCCCACTGGCGCATTTGCTTGGTCTTACCAAGAATCCTAATCGCAATGCCGGAGTCTTCGAAAGCATCAACTCTAAGCGCCTGTGGCGCTTCCAAAATAAAGGGGCGCCACTCAGGGTCTTCAGCCATTTCCTCGCCTACTCTATTTATAACCTCGATAACATGGTCAAGGTCTTCTCCGTATCCCACGGAGATATTCATATTTACTCTCGCCCATTCCTTGGTAAGGTTGCTGGCTACCTTGATTTCGCCGTTGGGAATGGTATGGACTGTGCCATCGAAGTCTCTAAGAACAGTCCGACGAAGATTTATCTCCTCAACTAGCCCGCCAATCCCGGCAATTTGCACCCAATCGCCCACTCTGTACTGGTCTTCCAGCAGAATAAGGGTGCCGCCGATTATATCTCGAATTAGGGCCTGGGCGCCAAAGCCAACGGCAACTCCGGCGATGCCAAGTCCAGCTAAGGCAGCATTAATATTGACGCCAATCTCAGCTAGAATGGCAAAAAGAGCACATATAATGATGAGAACAATGCCAGTGTCAACAAAAACGGAGGTTAATGTATTGACTCTCTTTTCAACCTCCTCCTCCAATTTTTTTGCTGCCCGTTTGGTCAATGCTCGTCTAACCGACGGCCTGGCTAACAGCCTTTTTATAATAGCGGGTACAAAATGATTTAAAAGGAAGTACAGAGCCACCGACAGAATTATGATTAGCAAGATGCGACCGCCGTGCTCCAAAAGCCAATTGATTACCGGTGTCCAGTCCATAATTGTCTTACCTTGGTTAGATTCTAACAGAAGAGGTAAACTTTGCCAACGAGCTAGAAACAAAAAGCTAAATCATTTAATACAACCTGCATATTTATTGCCCAAATGGGCACTTGATATCATCCCGAGATGGATTATAGTATGGTAGAAACCACTCTTTGCAGGTCAGGCTAATCATGCGGACGGCAATAGTTTACAGCCAGAAAATGCGGGAATACGACTTGGGACACGTCCTGACCGGCGACAGATATGAAAGCTTTATGCGCCTGTTCTGGGAAAAGCTCGGTGACAATCCAGCTTTTGAAATCGTTGAGCCCGGCTACGCAACTGAAGCTGACTTAAAACTGGTGCATACCGAAGAATATATCAGGCGAGTGGAGAGATGCGAATCTCAAGATCCGCATGACACGCCCCTTTCTCCCCGCGTGGTAAGGGCTGCAAAGCTCATGGCCGGCGCTGGCAAGCTCGCCGGAGAGCTGGTTCAGTCGGGAGCATTCGGCAAGGCAATCGCCATAGGTGGAGGAGTACAACACGCGGGCAGAAACTACGAAAGGGGATTTGGCATATTCAGCGACGTCGGAATATGCGCTGAGAATCTAATGCAAAACTACGGGCTAGAACGAATCTTGATTCTGGACGCAGATGCTCACGCCGGAGATGGAATCTATTCAATCTTTGCCCGCGACCCCAGAGTATTATTCATATCTATTCACCAAGACCCCCACACTCTCTATCCCGGGCCTGGCTACACGAATCCCATGGGAGAGGGAGAAGGTCGAGGTTGCTCTATGAACGTTCCTCTACTACCAGGCACTGGCGACCTGGCTTATGAGTACGTACTGGACAGCGTATTCATTCCACTGGCCGAGGAATTTCGCCCACAAGTAATAATAATGGTAGACGGCAGTGATACTCACTTCATGGACCAAATAACCCAAATGGGATTGACACTAAAGGGCATTTACATGATTGCAGACAAAGTGAGACGGGCTGCAGATAGGATATGTCAAGGTAAAGTGATTGCATTCGCAGGCTCTGGATACGACCCCAAGGGCATCCTGTTTCCCAGGGGATGGCTGGCTTCGGTCTGCGGCCTAACTGGACTGGAAATTGAACTCGATGAGCCTTATCCCTTTCCTCAAGGATACAGGAGCGACTACGGGGTGCTAGAGGCAAGAAAAGCAGCAGAAACTCTGAAAGCAAATTTTGCTCCATATTGGAGATGTTTTGCTTCTTCCTAATCTCCACCGTAATAAGCTCTTTTTTGAGGGTGCTTCTACAAGGCTTGCTTTCTACCCTTGTGGCAAATGGCACAATGTGTGGCAGAACCCGATGAAGTTAATCAAGAAAGGAGAGAGGACAACACAGCAATGTCATCCCCTCTCCTCATCGTGTTGGCCTTCCTAGACGAGAGTCTGGTCCCTCACCTTAGCGTAACACTCGCTGCAGTACACGGGTCGCCCTTCTCTAGGCTCAAAGGGCACTTCGGTCTCTTTGCCGCAAGCGGCGCAAACGGCGGGATGCATTTCCCTCCTCCGATAACCGTCGCTATCCCAGCTACCTTGCGAACTGCGGCGCTGGTCTTTCTTAGCTTGTCGGCACTGAGGACAACGCTTGGGTTCATTAGTGAAACCCTTGGCGGCAAAGAACTCCTGCTCGGAAGCGCTGAAAGTGAAACTTGCGCTACACTCTACGCATTCGAGGGTCTTGTCCACATAATCCATGGATGACCTCCTTTCTTCAGAACTCGGTTCCAGTTTGGTCATCCACGGCCCGGGGAATTCGCGGTAAATGGCATGTATGGGGAATTACAAACTTTCAACCTAATAATATCTTATATCATAGCACTCAAGGTTTGTCAAGTTACAGAAGAAGTGCAACAGACCAACGGCTGTTAAGGTACACACAGCCACATGAGATGGCGAAGTGTGCCGTGTGGCGAAAGACTGAACTAGAAAAGGTTAAGGTAATTTCTGTCCTTATGGCTGGGGAAGTAGGATTCGAACCTACCCTTACGGATCCAGAGTCCGCCGTCCTACCACTAGACTATTCCCCAGCAAATTACAATTATAACAGGCTGCTATATCCGCAGCAATTCCGCCCTGCTTAACACTTTGCTTGTAACTAAGCTCATCAAGCAATCTGGCTGATGCCAGTCGCTTGTCATGCTTACTTTGAGATAAGTAACTAGAAGAAACGCCCTGAGGATTCTGAGGCAAAAAAGCGAGCGACAGTATCTCAAAAAAGAGGGAACAACAAAGCTAGGACAAGAAAAAAGTTGGTAACAGTAGCTTTGTGAAAAGACCTAACCAAGGAAGGTGGCAGGTAATCCTTACGGGATGAAAGAAATAAAGTGAAATCCCTGTCAAACTAGAATGGAACAAACTTCGTCGTCTTCTGCCAAACCAATCTGCGGGCACTCAACCACCTCAGCTTGTCGTATGTTATGCCCTCGTCCAAATGCATTGCGTCAGCTAGTTGTTCCACCGTTGCACTACCAGGCTTATCTAGATACTCAAGTATATCTGCTTCATCGTCCTTCCCTATTTCCCGAAGCCGCGGTATTGTCTCCCTGCCTAACTGAGTCAACACATAGTAATACTTCACACACTATTCCTCCCCTGTCATTGAGTGAGGTTAAATGTACGCCGGCAAGCCTTCCCGCTAAACCATCGGATTTTATGTAACACTATAGATGCCTACCCCCACACAAGCAACCTTGTCAGTCTTCAATTTTACAATGTCTGTACAGTTGTGTCAGCATAATAAGGAGATGTTGCCGTCAGCATCGTGGCTACCGGCAAGAAGAACTTAAGCTGGCACAAGCTATAAACCCAAGCTTGATTAGCCGATAGCCCCCTGTTATACTCAAGCAAAAGTGGCCAACTGGGATGTTCTGCAGCAAGCCATAGGTATCTCCTTCAAGGACCTGTCTCTCCTTCAGCAAGCCTTCGTTCATGGCTCCTTCATCAACGAGAACCGGGATTTTCCCATCCCCGATAATGAGCGTATGGAATTCTTGGGCGATGCCCTGCTGAACTTCATAGCAGCCGAGGAGCTATACCATAACTTTCCCAAACTTCCCGAAGGAAAGCTGACCGAAATCAGGGCAGAGCTGGTCTGCCGTGACACCTTGGCCCAAATAGCTACTCGCCTGAAACTTAACGATTACCTCTATCTGGGGCAAGGGGAAGAGGCAAGCGGGGGACGACAAAAACAGACCAACCTAGCTAATGCTCTAGAGGCATTGATTGCGGCTATAGCCCTGGACCAAGGCCTAGATAAAGCCAGGGAATTCGCCTTGAGAGAGCTTGATGCCAAGTTAAAAGAGGTGGAACTTCACGGAGTAAGCCGTAACTATAAAGTCCTATTACAAGAATTGGCTCAAGCCAGACAAGGGCAAACTCCAATCTACCGCCTCATTGCCACCTCTGGACCCGACCACGACAAGGAGTTCACCGTCGAAGTCCTCATCGGAGACGAAGTAGTGGGCAGAGGCAGGGACAAAAACAAGCAAGCTGCCGAAATCAATGCTGCCCACTCAGCCTGGGAAAAACTAGCAGCGAACTAATCCTTTACAGGAAAGTCGCCCTTTGTTACACTTCTATCGGATTCATCAAGCTATTTACTGAGGAAGAAACTGATTTGAATAAAGAGGAGCTATTAGCCCGAGCCTGCAAGCCGGCCCAAGATGCCATGATAGTGCACCCTTTCTACCGGGGTAAAATCCAGGTTGTGCCCAAATGTGCCATCAATAGCCCTGACGATTTTGCCATTTACTATACGCCTGGAGTCGCCGAGCCATGCAAGGCAATTAAAGCCAACAAGGATAAAGTATATGAACTCACCAATAAGTGGAATACAGTGGCTGTAGTTTCCGACGGAACCAGAATCCTGGGACTGGGAGATATTGGTCCCGAAGCCAGTTTACCAGTAATGGAAGGAAAGGCACTGCTCTTTAAATATCTTGGTGGAGTTGATGCCTTCCCCATTTGTCTTGATACTAAAGACCCCGAGGAAATAATTACCGCAGTCAAATGGCTCCAGCCCTCCTTTGGCGGCATCAATTTGGAAGACATTGCCAGCCCGAAGTGTTTTTACATTCTTAAAAAATTGCGAGCAGAAATGGACATACCCGTCTGGCACGATGACCAGCAGGGTACCGCCGCCGTCATCCTGGCAGGATTAATAAATAGTCTGAAGTTAACCGGCAAAAAGCTGGATAAGGTGAGCATTGCCATGATTGGTGCTGGGGCTGCTAACATCGCCATCTCAAAGCTTCTTTTTACCGCCGGCGCTAAGCCAGAAAGTTACCTCATCGTTGATAGCGAGGGCATTCTCTACCCGAAGCGGGAGGATCTCAAAACAAAGAGAGACAAGTATATAGACAAATGGAAATTATGTCAGATAACTAACATTGAGCGAAGGATTGGAGGAATCGCCGAAGCATTAAGAGGTGCTGATGTATGTATTGCACTATCTAAACCGGGTCCCGGCATCATTCGGCCAGAGTGGATCAAAGATATGGCTAAAGATGCCATCGTCTTCAGCTGCGCCAACCCAATTCCCGAAATCTGGCCATGGGAAGCTAAGGAAGCTGGCGCCAAGATTGTAGCTACGGGGCGCTCTGATTTCCCCAACCAAGTAAACAACTCCCTGGGTTTTCCCGGCATTTTTCGTGGTACTTTAGATGTACACGCCAGAGCTATCACCGACGATATGTGTGTCGCCGCCGCCTATTCACTGGCAGATACTGCCGAAAGCCGTGGCATAACCGAGGATAATATTATCCCAACCATGTGGGAGACAGAAGCCTACATCAACGAAGCTATTGCCGTAGCCATGAAAGCTCAAGAGCAAGGAGTGGCCAGAATAAGCCGCAGCCAAGAAGAACTGCACAAAAGTGCTGAAGCCATGATCAAGAGTGCTCAGCGGATGGCAACCCTTCTCGTAAAAGAGGGACTCATTGCATCCGCTCCTCAACAAACTTATAAACCTATCGCGAGGTGATGCTATGGCTAGTCGGGATAAAAGATGGAGAGAACCAAAGAAACCGAAGAGGGGGGCTAAAAAGACCACAGTACCTATTCTAACTCCCCAAGCGACTGTGGAGGTAATTAAAAGGAGGAAGGAAAAGCCAACTCCCAGCGAGGAAGAATGAAATAACATGGCGGCTTATTTAGAGCTTTATTATCAGAATAAATTAAAGGAACGAGTAGAAGCCGCTAAAGCTTTGCTGGAAAGCTGCCGAGTATGCCCTCATCACTGCGGTATCAACCGATTAGCTGGCGAAACTGGCAAATGTCGCACGGCAAGACAAGCTGTAGTTTCCAGCTACGGGCCACACTATGGCGAAGAGGCACCACTAGTAGGAAAGCACGGCTCCGGAACTATTTTCTTCACCAATTGCAACCTTCGTTGCCGCTTCTGCCAGAACTACTCCATTAGCCAGCTGGGAGAGGGAGAAGAGGCAAGCAGAGAGGAAATAGCCGGGATGATGCTCACCCTCCAAGCCAAGGGCTGCCATAATATAAACTTAGTCTCGCCAACCCATGTCGTCCCCCAAATCCTTGAGGCAGTAGAAATAGCCGCCAAAATGGGGGTGCACCTTCCACTAGTTTATAATTCCGGTGGTTACGATTCTATGGAAACCTTGAAAATCTTAGATGGAATTATCGATATCTACATGCCCGACATGAAATATTCCGATGAGAAGACCGCCAGGGAGTTCTCTGGAGTTGCAGACTACCCTTCGATTAATAGGCTAGCAGTGAAAGAAATGCATCGCCAAGTGGGCGACCTTCAGATTAATGAGGAGGGAATAGCTACCCGGGGGCTTCTGGTGCGCCATCTGGTTTTACCCAATAACTTATCTGGTACCAGAGAGATAGTGCACTTCCTAGCCAGAGAGATTTCTCAAAATACCTACCTCAATGTTATGGCTCAATATCATCCATGCTATGAGGCTCTCCAAATACCGCAATTGGCCCGAGGCATATTCCGCCACGAGTTCTTAGAAGCTGCCCAACTAGCTCATGAAGATGGGCTAAATCGGCTGGACAGAGCTCGCCCGGTTATTGTCAGACTGGCTTAGTAAAAACTGTGAAGAGGAGAATCTAGCAAAATGTCTGAGTTGGTTCATCTTTCGGCCATGGTATATGGCCATGTTCAAGGCGTTTTTTACCGTGCCTTCGTCCTCCACAGGGCCAACAGCTTGGGCCTAAAAGGTTATGTCCGCAACCTGCCTAAATCTCACGCCGTGGAGGTTAACGCTGAGGGCGATAAACAGAAACTGGAAGAGCTGATTGAACATCTCAAAATGGGTCCACCTGAAGCTTGGGTAGAAAAGGTAGAACCACACTGGTCAGAATACACCGGGCAATTCACTAATTTCGAAATAAGATACTGATGAGAATTGCCGGCAAAGATTACTCGGCCAAAAATTGGCGAATGCCATAATGGTTGTCTTTTTCTAAAAGGCGACTCAAGGTCCGATGCGATAGAGGAGGCAAACCAACGCGGTATGCACCTAACCGAGTTGCTATCTCCCGAACGCTTAATGGCTGATTCCCATTGGCGAGGAAGAGGCGAAATATCGCCTCCAAGATGGGCAGCTTGGGGGCAATAAAATTTGGGGCTTTTGAACAACAATCCTTAATGGTACCCAATAAAGAGTCGGGGGTTACTGCTTCCAGTTCACTCTCCAATCGTTTACTGCAAGCTGGACATAAGCAGTGCCAGGCAATGGTGATAAAAGAACGATTATTTTCCTCAAGCCAGGCTGAGGCAATAAAATAACGTTGCTCCTCCTGGTTATCAATAAGTTCTTCTACTTCAAGCTCTTCTGTTTCCATAAATTCCACTACTGATTTTCGAGCTGAAGCTTACCAACTTCAATTAACTCCAAATACTCCAAATCAAGCCCTGCGATCTTCGAAGCTTCTCGGTCAATTTCATATGGCTCGCCGACAAGAATCTTCCCATATTCCTCCACCATACCCTCCCTTACATTGTCCATGCCAAAAAACCTCTTGCGAGCATCAATAATGCCCAAATCAAAAGGCAAGGTAAAATACAGATCAGCAATCACCTTGTCTATTCCCAAATCGTATAAAGCCCCCCAGCCACCAGGCGTTTCTCCCCGGTACTTAGCCACTGGCAATAAACGCAAAAGGTTCCTAATGCTAAAACAGCCGCTCCTGCCCAATACCTTAAATGGGGCAATGCTAATTAGATAGTCGCTGGATAAGACCACATTGGGTATCCAGAAAGTAGGTATGGCGAAGGGATGGGGAAGCGGATTTTCCACCTCTACCCAAATGCAATCCCTGACATCTAACATGAGTACTCGAGGAAAATCATAACCCAAAGCTTGATATGTCGGATAAATAGAATCGCCGCTTGGATTCCCTTCAAGAATAAGAATATCAGCTTCGCTAACTCGCCTGATCCCCTCGACTACTAAATTCAAGGTTTCGCGACTAGTGGTTGCCGGATGAGGCAAAGGATAAGAGGCATCGGGCTTGACTAAAACTCGCCTCGCCCGAGAAACCGAAGGTGCTGGCGTAAAAGTGAACTTGGAAGCTTCTTCAATCATCATCTACTCTCTAAAGCAACTATCGGCCTTTGTTTCCAAACGGATATCAGCGCCGTTTATCTACTCAATTCCACTCAACGCCAATAAAATAAATGTTAACCGCATAGCAAAAATTAATATCTAGAAAGCTTCATTATACCACTAATTTTGGTCATAATGAGCAAAACAAAGCTAAAAAGGATAAAAATTTAAAATTATTAACTAAGATCAATCATGAGCTGCACTCAAGTTTTTTTGTGAGACTAGGAGGGGAAGTAAGCTAACTCTGGGTAGTTACCTTCCATTCACAGCGCCGGCTCCAGAACTACAATCTCGCTCGTGGTTGGCAGCGTTTTAGGCATGAACTCCACTTCACTGGAATCCACTCTTCTCACATTCTCCTTCCCCACAAGGAAATCTTCCACGCCAGCTATAGGATAATCGCACTTAACAGACTTAAAGTGCATGGGAATAATAACCCTGGGCTTTAGGTTGCTGCACAGTTGAGTAGCCACGCTGGCATCAATGGTAAAAAGGCCGCCCACCGGGATAAGCAGTATATCCACATCGCCAATCTCCCCAATCTGCTCCAAGCTAAGCTGATGACCCAAGTCACCCAAGTGACAAAACTCTATTCCATCTATGGCAAAACAAAATATGGTGTTATGACCTCGTTGCTTTCCTCCAGCCTCATCGTGATAGCTGGAAATACCTTTAAACTGAATCCCACGGCTGCTCTTCGCGCCATCGCCTCTGATTACCTCCGGCTTCCCTCTCACCGCTGAAACATTATTGTGGTCATCATGCTCATGACTCACAGTTACAATGTCAGCGGTCTCAGTTATGGGGGAATACCTAATACCACCGCCTACGGCGTAAGGGTCGGTGAGCATCCTGGTACCAGACTCAGAGGTAATCAAGAAACAGGAATGACCTAACCACCTTATCTTCATAATCAAACCTCCCCAGAGTCTACTTGGCAAAAGAGAGGGCCAGATTAATCAGAGTTCGCACCCCAGTACCGGTAGCCCCCTTCACCAAATAAGCCCTCTCCTCATCGCTGCGGAAAGTGCCGGCTATATCCATATGTACCCAGGGGACATCGCCAGTAAATTCAGCCAAAAAAAGAGCAGCGGTAATGGCACCAGCAAATCTACCGCCGGAATTTTTAATGTCAGCAACTTCGCTCTTATTCTGCTCTTTATAATCCTCATGCATGGGCATTTGCCATAGGCGCTCCCCAGCTTCACTACCGACTTTAATCATCCTATCTACCAACTCCTGATTGTTACCAAAAACGCCGCTGTAGATACCGCCCAGAGCCACGCGGCAAGCTCCAGTTAAGGTAGCTACATCCACCAGCGGTGACAGTCCCTGCTTCACGGCGTAACTTAAAGCATCAGCCAAAATGAGCCTTCCCTCAGCGTCGGTATTTACCACCTCTATGGTTTTACCATTCATCGCCCTTATTACATCGCCCGGCTTCAAAGCACTGCCGCCAGGTAGGTTTTCGGTGGCTGGAATGATGACAGTCACATTAATTCTGGGCTTTAGCTGCGCAATGGCACTCAACGCCGCCATAACCATAGCGCCACCGGACATGTCTCCCTTCATCTCACCCATGCCCTCTGAGGGCTTAATAGATATTCCTCCAGAATCAAAAGTTATCCCCTTACCAATAAAGCCCAAGTTAGTTTGCGAAGTTCCATCTCCTTTGTAGCTAAGAATTATCAGCTTTGGCGGCTGATGACTGCCCTGAGCTACCCCCAGAAGTGCCCCCATCCCCATCTCCTCCATTTGCTCCCGTTCCAAAACGCTAAGTTCCATGCCATAAGTCTCAGCCAACATCTTCGCCATTTCTGTCATACGAGTCGGCGTCATATAGTTAGCCGGCTCATTGGCCATATCCCGAGCCAGATTGGTAGCCTCCGCCATTACTCTTCCTCGAAAGATGCCGTCTTCTACAGCCGAAAGCTTACTTTCCTGCCTCTCCACCAGCAATATCTCTTTAATATCCTTGAACTCAGGCTCCTTAGTCATGTGCCTGCGGAAGCTATAAAGTCCAAGAAGACTACCTTCCACTATTGCTTGAACTGACGCTCTGGGTTCAAGCCCAGCAATACCAGCTCCATGAATAATGGTAGCTATCCGCTGGCAATTTAATTTTCTCAAATAACGACAAAACTCGGCAGCTATACACCGAACCCTGTCAAAGTCAAATTCCTTCCTATCACCCAGTCCGACAACAGCCACTATCCCCGCTGGAAGTTTGCCCATAGTGTGTATAATATTGACTTCTTTAAACTTGCCCTTTATCTCACCCCGACTGATGAGCTGGCTAACGATGCCGCCCAATGCTTTGTCAACAGCACCGGTGGCACCAGCTGGCTGCTTTACCCCCTCAAAGAGATTAACCACAATCGCATCGGCCTCAATCTGAGTAATATCACCAACTACAGCTTTGATCTTCAACTTCACCTCCAAAAAACCAGCCTATTCTCTAGTTCCGCTGATTTTCATTGACCGGAAACATCTTTATTCTATCCCATCCCCCCACAGACTGAAAGAGCTCCCCCACCCTCTCCTATCGCTTTATCGCCCGCTCAATCTTGTCAATCACAGGAGCAATGTCCCGTGAAGTGTCCACCGCAAAATAGTTACGCCGAATTCTCTCCGCCGCGGGCTTCATCTTCTGATAAACCTCCCACTCGGCATCCGAGTTATCTTCTCGACTAACTTCCAGCTTGCGAGCCTGAAGGCGCCGACGCACCACTGCCGAGGGTGCCTCCACGCTCACTAAAATGAGCCTTACCCCCGTTTTATCGGCAATATGATAAAGGCGCTCTCGGTTGCGCTCTGACAAGTTTGTGGCGTCGAAAATAAGAGGAATTCCCCTACTTAAAAGCTCCTCAATGAGGATATGACAGGCAGAAAACAGACGGGCGCTCTCCTCACCGCTGTAACTGGGTGAGCAAAACAGAGTTTTGCGCAAAGCATCGCTCTCCAGAATGAGAAAGGGTAAACTTTCCGCCAATCTGCAACAGAAAAAAGATTTACCCGTTCCGGGCAGACCGCTCACCACCACAAAAGCTGGCTTAACCACGGCCTCGGGAAGCCGTCCTAAACTTTCCTTTAACTTAGGTACGTCGTCAATAACTTGATCGCGTTCCACTCCCTGTGTCATCATCTCGACTGATCAAACCTTCGCCGCAGCATCACAGAAGCAATGGTTACCCTCTGCATCTGGGTTGTACCTGCGGCAACTCCCCAAGCCCAGCTATCCCTGAGCAGACGCTCTACGGGATAATCCTTGGAGTAACCATAAGCGCCGTGCACCTTGAAAGCAGCCCCGGCAACCTCAACGACCATGTCGTTAGCGAAACATTTAGCCATACTTGCTTCCAGGCGCGAGGGAAATCCCTCACCGCCGTTAGCCACTGCCCTGTACACAAGCAAACGTGCTGCCTCCAAATTCATAAGCATATCGGCCAGCAAAAATTGAATTGCCTGGAACTCACAGATATCCTTGCCAAACTGCTTCCTTTGCTGCGAGTATTTCATCGCCTCATCCAGCGCCGCCTGGGCGATCCCCAAAGACACGGCAGCATTGCCACAGCGCTGAAGGTCCAGAGCGCTCATGAGCTTCCCAAATCCTCCCTGCTCAACTAAGAGATTTTCCCTGGGTACCTGACAATTGTTGAAAATAAGGTCATGCATATCCACGCCATTAAGTCCCATAAGTCTTTCTTGTTTGCCAAAAGAAAGTCCCGGACTTCCACTATCAACTATCAAGCCGCCAATGCCCCTGGCCCCCTTTTCCTCACCAAATCTGAGCCAAACTACATAGGCACCAGCCTTACCGCCAGTTATAATAAAGTGCTTAACGCCATTGACAACGTAGCGGTCGCCATCAAGTATGGCTTGAGTAGTCATATCAGTCGCCGCCGAACCGGATTCGGGCTCAGTTACACCTATAGCTATCTCCATCTCACCGCGGGAGGCTGCAGTGAGATATTTCCGCTTTTGCTCCTCAGTGCCAAAGTGCTCAATAGCTTTTATTGGACCCACACCCGCCTCAAATACCGGCCAAGTTGCCAAAAGTGAAACTCGGGCAAATTCCTCCACGGCCAGAATGCAATCAAGGTTACTTCGCCCCTGTCCACCGTACTCCACAGGAAGGGGTATACCCAAAAAACCAAGCTCAGCCAACCTCTTCATAACTTCCTCTGACGGAAATTTACCGCTAATCTCCCACTCATCTACCTTGGGCTTAAACTCCTTCTCAGCTACCTCGCCTATGTTCTGCTTCAACATCTTCTGTGCCTCAGTTAACTGAAAATCCACTTTTTAACCTCCTTGCTATTTCGTATTAATTAAAATCGCAAAAAGCTTTCACAGCATTATACCGTTTTGGCACAGCAAAGGGTATAAGAATCCAGGTCTATAAGCAGAGATTAACAAACAATTCTAAAGAAGTATAAACGCCCAAGCTTTAATAACCACTCAGATAAAATTTAATTCTCGAAAGAGGCTGCTCTGACCGCTTGCATTATAATAATTAAAGTAATATAATATCTCGCGAGCCTTTAAATCAGTCCAGAGAGGCTGGAAAGGGGAAATTGAAACTGAACAACTGTAGCTCTATATTGACCTCTGAGGTAGACACCTCAGCCAAGAACCTCTTGCCAGCTCAAGGCGGGAGGTTTTTTAATGCCTAAAAAGGTCTTGATGACCGCAGAGGATATACGGCGCATCTTAGCTCGCATTGCCCATGAAATTATTGAAAAAAATAGGGGAGCTAGATACCTCGTCCTCGTGGGAATGCGAACCAGAGGAGTGCCGTTAGCCAAGCGTCTGGCCGTCCTGATTCGAAACCTCGAAGGGATCGAGGTCCCCGTCGGTGCTTTAGATATCAGCCTTTATCGCGATGACTTCTCATCTTTAGAATCCAAGCCTGTTGTCCAGCGCACTGATATCCCCACCGATATTACAGATAAACAGGTTATCTTGATTGATGACGTTCTTTATACCGGACGAAGCATCCGAGCTGCCATGGATGCACTTGTAGATTTGGGCCGACCCAAGTCTATCCAGTTAGCTGTAGTTATCGACCGCGGTCACCGTGAACTCCCCATCCGCGCTGATTATGTGGGCAAGAATGTGCCCAGCTCGCGGAGTGAAGAGATACAAGTCTGTGTTGAGGAAATAGACGGCAATGATAAGGTTACTATTAGCACTAAGTTAGGAGGCAGCTAATGAAAGTGACAGAGCCTAACACCTCCACGGTAATGCCCGAGACTTCGCCACCTTCGCTAAAGCTTTGGCAACACAACCACATTCTTGACCTTGACAACTTCACCAAGGATGAAATAGAGCTCGTTTTTGAGACAAGCAATGCCATGAAAGAAGTGCTTAAGCGAGAAATAAAAAAGGTCCCCACACTTCGCGGCAAAACCCTCGCCACCCTATTCTGCGAGCCAAGCACTCGCACCCGCGCTTCCTTCGAGCTAGCTGCCAAGAACCTCAGTGCTGATGTAATTAACCTTGACGCCATAAAGAGTAGCGTAATTAAGGGAGAGTCTCTCATTGACACGCTGCGCACCTTACAGGCTATGGGTGCCGATATAATAGTAATTCGACATTCCCAATCTGGAGCCCCCTACTTGGCGGCTCGGCATTTGAATGTGAGCATAATAAATGCCGGAGACGGCTGGCATGCTCATCCTACTCAGGCACTTCTCGACCTCTATACCATCCACCATCACCTGGGTCAATTAAACGGACTGAAAGTCGTAATTATCGGCGATATCATGCACAGTCGCGTAGCTCACTCCAATATCTGGGGAATGAGCATCATGGGAGCAGAGGTGATACTCTGTGCACCAGCTTCACTCTTACCCTATGGCTTAAATGACTTCATTACAAATTGCCATCTTCCTCCCATTACCGTGGAACCTAAACTAGATATAGCCCTTAAAGGAGCAGATGCGATAATGCCCCTGCGCCTGCAGAAAGAGAGACAGCAAACCAATCTATTACCCAGCCTGCGAGAATACATTCAACTCTACCAGCTTAACCAAGAGCGCTTATCCTTGGCCAAGTCACATGCCCTAGTTCTCCACCCCGGCCCGGTAAATGAGGGCATTGAAATTGCTCCTGAGGTGGCCTACGGAGCCCAATCGGTGATCGAAGAGCAAGTAACTAATGGATTGGCTATACGAATGGCTCTGCTCTATCTAATTGTCGGAGGTAAAAGGTAGCAACAGTGAGCAAAATGCTACTTATCAGCGGCGGTCATCTCATCGACCCCAGCCAAGGATTAAACAAAGTTGGAGACCTACTCGTCACCGAGGATAAAATCTCTTGGATTGGTGATAAAGGGACGGCGCCAGTCCAGCAAGGTTTCTCTATTCTTGATGCCAGTAGAATGGTAGTTTGCCCCGGCTTCATTGACCTGCACTCGCACCTCAGAGAACCCGGCTTTGAAGACAAAGAAACTATCGCCACGGGCACACAAGCAGCGGCCAGAGGCGGCTTCGCTACCATCTGCTGCATGGCCAATACTGAGCCCCCCATAGACACCAGGGCAGTTGTTGACTATGTAAAAACCAAAGCACGAGTGGCAGGGCTGGTCCGCGTCCTGCCCATAGGCTGCATCACCAAGGGAAGAAAAGGAGAGGAACTGGCTGAAATGGCCGAGCTGGCTGAGGCGGGAGTAGTTGCCTTCAGCGACGACGGTGACCCGGTAATAAACTCGTCACTTATGCGCCATGCCCTGGAGTACAGCCGAGTTTTTAGCTTACCAATTATTGACCACTGCGAAGATAGAACGCTAAGCCAAGATGGAGTCATAAACGAGGGCTGGGTATCAACGCGATTGGGATTAAAAGGAATACCGGCAGCATCTGAGGAAGCTATGGTTGCCCGTGACTTGGCGCTGGCTCAGTTAACTGGAGCTAAACTCCATATTGCCCACGCCACCACCGAGGGCTCAGTCGAGCTCATCCGTCACGCCAAAGAAAAAGGTGTCTCAGTTACCGCTGAAGTTACCCCTCATCACCTAACTCTAACCGAAGAGCGGGTCATAGGCAACCAGCTAATTCCCAAAACTTACCATCTATCAGCCACTGCCTATGATGCCAATGCCAAAGTAAATCCACCTTTACGCACCAAAAAAGATATAGCCGCATTAATCAAAGGGCTCAAAGAGGGAATAATTGATGCTATCGCCACTGACCACGCTCCACACACTCTGGCAGATAAGATGTGTGAATTTGATTTAGCTGCCTTCGGCATCAGCGGGCTGGAAACAGCCTTTGGCTGTTTAATGAGCCTAGTACACAATGGTGAACTAGATTTAGTAACCCTTATATCCAAGCTCACTTTTGAGCCGGCAAGAATTGTGAGGAATAAGTATGAGGAGCTGGGTAGCCTCAAGATAGGTTCTCCAGCCGATATTACTCTCTTTGACCCTGATGAAGAATGGATAGTGGACAGCAACAACTTCGCCTCCAAAGGTAAAAATACCCCCTTCAACGGCTGTCAGTTCAAGGGCAAGGTAATGGCAACAATAGCCAGCGGCAAGATAGTCTACCAAGACAATCTAATTAAGGTTAAAGGTAACTAATGAGTAAGAAAGTAAAGTAGT
This sequence comes from Dehalococcoidia bacterium, assembly GCA_030620975.1. GTDB lineage: Bacteria > Chloroflexota > Dehalococcoidia > GIF9 > JAUXIO01 > JAUXIO01. Next base: position 17,010 of record JAUXIO010000002.1, read on the forward strand.
TATGCCACAAATCTCTAAAGTTCTAGTAATCGGCTCTGGGCCGATAATTATTGGGCAGGCGGCAGAATTTGATTATGCTGGCACTCAGGCTTGTAAATCCCTCAGGGAAGAGGGAGTAACTACCGTGCTGGTAAATTCAAACCCGGCTACAATTATGACTGACGAAGGCATCGCCGACATCGTCTATATTGAGCCGCTGACCGTGGATATAATAGCTCGCATAATTGAGCGGGAGCGCCCCGACGGCTTGTTACCCACCCTTGGCGGGCAGACCGGGCTTAATCTGGCCGTAGAACTCGCCGACTCCGGGGTGCTAGATAAATATAATGTAAAACTACTGGGTACTCCCTTAGAGACAATTAGGAATGCCGAGGAGAGGTCACTGTTCAAGAAGCTAATTACGGATATCGGCGAGCCACTGCCCGAAAGCGCCACGGTACACTCGGTCGAGGAAGCCAAAGAACTGGCAAGAACCATCGGTTTGCCCCTCATCGTTCGCCCCTCCTACACGCTGGGCGGTAGCGGCGGTGGCATCGCTCATAACCTGGAGGCATTGGAAACCTTCGTCACTGGAGGGCTGGCTGCCAGCATGACTCATGAGGTCTTGGTAGAGAAATGCCTTTTGGGCTGGAAGGAGATTGAATACGAGGTGATGCGGGACGCCGCTGACAGTTGCATCACCATCTGCAATATGGAAAATATCGACCCAATGGGCATACATACCGGTGACAGCATCGTCGTAGCACCAAGCCAGACACTCACCGATAAAGAGCATCAAATGCTCAGGTCAGCCAGTCTTAAAATCATCCGCGCCCTGGGCATTGAGGGCGGTTGCAATATCCAGTTCGCCCTCAATGCCAATCCAGTAGTTGCCGAGAAATGGTCACCAGAACTACAAATAAACAGTAGCGAATATTATGTCATCGAAGTTAATCCCCGCGTCAGCCGCAGTTCAGCCCTAGCCAGCAAAGCCACCGGCTACCCCATCGCCCGGGTTGCCGCCAAAATAGCCATAGGAAAAAGACTTGATGAAATTCCAAACCGGATAACTGGCAAAACTATGGCAGCCTTTGAACCAGCGCTAGACTACTGTGTAGTCAAGATTCCGCGCTGGCCATTTGATAAATTTGCCTCGGGCGACCGCACCATCAGCAGTCAAATGAAAGCCACCGGCGAGGTAATGGCCATCGATAGGTGTTTTGAAGCAGCTCTACAAAAGGCGGTTCGCTCCCTCGAGTTCGGTAAGAAATCTCTCCTGTGGGAAGACGCCACCTGGGGAAAAGAAGCAGGACTTGACTCTTACCCCCTACATCCAAATGACCTGAGACTATGGGCAATTATGGCAGCACTGAGGCGAGGAGCTAGCCCTGAAGAGCTCTCTCAGCATACCGCCATTGACCCTTGGTTCATATATAAACTTTTGAACATCGTCCAGATGGAGCATCGGCTTTTGTCCGAGTCGCTGAAGCCCGAGTTTCTGTGGCAAGCAAAACGCCTGGGCTTCTCAGACGAACAGATTGGAACTTTGGCTGATAGATTGCCGGAGCAGGTGAGACAGCTCCGCCACAGCTGGCACATCCGTCCAGCATATAGAATGGTGGATACCTGCGCTGCTGAATTTGACGCCCAAACTCCTTATTTCTACAGTACTTATGAAAAGGAGAATGAAGCACAACCGCTGGAGAAGAAAAAGGCTGTGGTTATTGGCAGCGGCCCAATACGCATCGGCCAAGGGATCGAATTTGATTATTGCTGCGTCCACTCCAGTTGGGCACTCCAAGAAGCGGGTATCAAAAGTATTATGGTCAACTCCAATCCAGAAACAGTTTCCACCGACTTCGATACCAGCGACCGCCTCTACTTCGAAGTCCTAGACGAAGAAAGCCTGCGAGATATACTTGAAAATGAGAATCAAACACCTTCACCAGCTTCCGATTCCATCTCACCTTCTATTGTTCAGTTTGGTGGACAAACAGCCATTAACCTGGCTGAATCTCTAGCTTATAACGGCCTGCCCATATGCGGCTCCAGTGCTGAGGTCATAGATATTGCCGAAGACCGCCACCGCTTTGAAGAATTCCTCAACCGCTTGGGTATTCCTCAACCGCCTGGAGCTGGTATAACCTCCTTGGAGCCGGCACTTGATGTGGCAAAATTGCTTGGTTACCCCGTGCTAGTACGTCCCAGCTATGTCCTTGGCGGCAGAGCTATGGAAATTGTGCATAACGAAAGTGAGCTAATACGTTATGTATCATCAGCTCTAGAGCTAGGTAGTCAACACCCTATCCTCATTGACAAATATCTCCAGGGTAAGGAGACTGAAGTAGACGCCATCAGCGATGGAGAGCAAGTGCTTATCCCCGGTATCATGGAGCATATTGAGCGTGCCGGCGTGCACAGCGGCGACTCAATAGCCGTCTATCCCGGAGTTAACCTCACCGAATCGGAGGTAAATACCATCGTTGATTACGCAACAAGAATTGGCTTGGCACTCCAGATCAAAGGGCTGATGAATATCCAGTTCGTAATTGTGCCCCAGAAGGAAAAAAGTGGCTCCCAGTCCTCAGTCTATATCCTGGAGGTAAATCCCCGAGCCAGCCGAACCATCCCCTTCATCTCCAAAGTAACCGGTGTACCTATGGTTCGGATCGCCACTAAAGTAATGTTAGGTATTACCCTTAAAGAGCAAGGCTATAATGGCGGCTTGTGGAGAAGGCAGAAGCTAATAGGCATCAAAGCCCCCGTCTTTTCCATGGCAAAGTTAGCCGGGGTAGACACTTACTTGGGCCCCGAGATGAAATCTACTGGCGAAGTCATGGGAATTGATTACACCTTTGAAGCTGCCTTAACTAAGGCGCTTATCGCCGCAGGGCTAATGCTTCCTCCCCAGGGCAGCATTCTATTTAGCATCGCCGACAGAGACAAAGCTGAAGCTCTACCCCTAGTTAAGAGCCTTTATTCTCTGGGTTGCCGACTTTATGCCACAGAAGGCACTGCGACTATGATTAAGGCATCTGGAATTTCAGTAAAAATGATTGGCAAGAAATTGGGCGAAGGGCACCCAAATGTTGTTGACATCATCAATGATGGCTCTGTGGATGGAGTAATTAATACTATCACCGGAGGACGTATCCCACTCCAGGACGGGTTTTATATCCGACGCGCTGCCAGTGAAAAGAGAATTCCCTGCTTTACTTCCCTGGATACCGCCCGAGTAGCCATAGAGGCGCTAATTAATGGCAACCAGGCCCTCAGCGTTCAACGACTGCAAGAATATCTAACAAAACACAGGAAGAATTGAAGCAAGCTTTAGCCACCATTACCTCCAACACAGAAGTTATGCCCAAAACCCACCTCATCTGGGTCAAAGCCCCTGACATTGCAGCCACAGCTAAACCAGGGCAATTTATTATGGTACGCTGTGGACGGGAGCTTCTGCTGCGCCGCCCCTTAAGTATTCACCGAGTCAAAGAACCAGATCAACTTTGTTTCCTCTTCAGCGTGGCCGGCAAAGGTACCTTTTGGCTCTCTCAGTGCAAGGAGGGTAAAAATCTAGACCTTCTGGGGCCCTTGGGGAAAGGCTTTACCATAGACCCAACTTCCAAAAACCTGCTCTTGGTAGCCGGTGGCATCGGCATTGCTCCACTAGTCTTCTTAGCCCAGCAAAGCCTCAGTCAAGGACACGTGGTAACTCTACTCCACGGGGCAACCACAGCCAGCGGGCTTTATCCCCAACAACTCCTGCCCCCAGGAGTTCAGTTTGTTATCACCACCGAGGATGGCAGCGCCGGTAACAGGGGGAGAATAACTGATATTTTGCCTAATTTCTTCGATTGGGCAGATCAAATCTATGCCTGTGGACCGGTTGCTATGTATCAAACAATTGCAGCTCAAAGACAAAAGGGTCCTAAGAAAAAATCAATCCAGATTTCCCTCGAGGTGCGAATGGGATGTGGCCTCGGAGCATGCTATGGCTGTACCATAAAAACGAGATACGGTTGGAGACGAGTATGCCAAGATGGACCCATTTTTGAGTTAGACAAAATTATATGGGAGGAGGTAAAAATATAATGGTAATTACCCAAAGGATTACTCTTAAAACAAAGGGGCAGTGCGATATCATCGATATAACACCTCAAGTAGCTAAAGAGGTAACAGATTCAGAGGTAAATAGCGGCACAATCACTCTATTTATACCCGGCTCAACGGCTGGAATTACCATTATTGAGTTTGAGCCCGGACTCATCTCCGATTTCCAGGCTATGTGGGACAGGATAATACCCAAAGATATCCCTTATAACCACGATCGGACCTGGGGAGATGGGAACGGCTATTCCCACATTCGTACTTCCTTGCTCGGCACCTCCTTAGTTGTTCCTTTCACAAATAAAATTCTAACCTTGGGCACCTGGCAACAAGTAGTTCTAGTAGACTTTGACAACCGACCGCGCTCACGGGAAGTTGTGCTCCAGATTATAGGGGAATAGAAGTTTATGTTAATTAACTGCATACTGTACGAAACATGCCAGTCCTTAAAAACTTTTATAAATAATCGGCAAAACTATTGACAATTTTCCATATTGGTGTTATAGTGTTTGTTTGTGCTTATGCATTCTCCAGTTTTACTAAACTTTTCACTTCTTACCCATTTATAGAAATTCCAAAAGCAAGATTGCGAGTTAGAGCTTTTTATCTCACCCTTGAGCAATTCAATTAACAGCTTATTTTATTAATCGCCGAGGAAACACAATGAGAAAATCCTTCGCCAAACTACCCCAAGTTTTAGAAGTGCCCAATCTTATCCGGGTTCAACTTGACCCCTTCCGCTGGTTCCAAGAGGAAGGATTAAGAGAACTCTTTGAGGAGATCTCACCCATTCAAGACCTTACTGGCGCAAGACTAGAGTTAAGATTCATTGACTATGAGTTCCGCCAGCCCAAATACTCCGAGGAACAATGTCGCGAACAAGATATGACCTACTCAGCCCCCCTCTATGTTAAAGTCCAACTAATAGTTAAGGAAACCGGAGAGGTTAAAGAACAAGAACTATTTTTAGGCGATTTCCCCCTCATGACGGATAAAGGTACCTTCATTATTAGCGGAACAGAGCGAGTAGTAGTTAGCCAGCTGATTCGCTCTCCGGGTGTCTATTTCACATTGCAAGAAGACCTCACTACAGGCCGTGAACTCTGCTCTGCCAAATTAATTCCTGAACATGGAGCTTGGGTCGAGTTTGAGACTTCCAATCGAAATATAATTTCAATCAAAATAAATGGTAAGCGAAAAATTCCCATCACCAATCTGCTACGTGCCCTCGGCTACGAGAATGACCATAAGCTACTCCAGCTCTTCTGCGATGTAGACAACTCACCTGACTGCTTTTTCATTCAATCTACTTTGGATCGAGAGCCTCTAGTTCATACTAGAGCTGAAGCTTTACTTGACATTTATAGACGTCTCCGTCCTGGAGATTTGACCAGCGTCGAGAACGCCAAGAAACTACTAGATAATTTTTTCTTCAACCCACGGCATTACAGCCTGGGCAAAGTTGGCCGCTATAAACTTAATAAGAGGCTGGGGCTTGATATACCGCTAACTCAATGCACTTTAACCAACAGAGATTTTATAGAAATAGTGCGGCATCTTATCCTAATTAATAATGGTAAAGAGGCAGCCGATGATATTGACCATCTGGGCAATCGTCGAGTAAAAACAGTGGGACACCTCATACAGAACCAATTTCGCATTGGATTACTCCGATTAGAAAGAACAATCAAAGAGCGGATGAGCATCCTCGGCCCCCAGATAGCAACTCCATCCACCTTAATTAACATTCGCCCCCTGGTTGCCGCTATGAGAGAATTCTTCGGCAGTTCACAGCTATCTCAATTTATGGACCAAACTAACCCCTTAGCTGAACTAACTCACAAACGCCGCCTTTCGGCTATGGGACCAGGAGGGCTTTCCCGAGAACGTGCCGGCTTCGATGTTCGCGATGTTCATCACTCCCACTATGGGAGAATATGCCCCATAGAGACACCTGAGGGACCTAATATTGGCCTCATTGGTTCACTCGCTACCTATGCTTCAATTAACCAATATGGTTTTATAGAAACCCCATGCCGTAAGGTCATCAATACAGCATCCAATACCGAAGAAGAGCTACTGGGAAAAACAATACAAGAGGAGGTATTAGGCAATGATGGGCATTGCCTAGCCAAGCCTGGAACGCTAGTAACAGAGGAAATCGCCAAAAAACTGGCCTCTGTAAAACCACGCACTATCAGAATAGTTCCCTTTGTTTCCGACAAGATCGTTTATCTCTCCGCCGATGAAGAGGAACAATATGCTATTGCTCAAGCCGATGCTCCCCTTAATGACAAAGGTGAGTTTACTAAAGAAAAAATTGATGTTAGAAAAGGTACTAAATACTTTAAAGAGACAGTCGACAACATTGATTTTATGGACGTATCACCAAAACAAGTATTTAGTGTTGCCGCTTCTCTCATTCCCTTCCTTGAACATGACGACGCTAATAGAGCGCTAATGGGGTCAAATATGCAACGTCAAGCTGTGCCACTAATTCGACCTGAGGCACCGCTCATCGCTACAGGAATGGAGCATGAGGTGGCTAACTATAGCAAGCAATTAGTGTTCGCCAAAGAAGATGGCGTAATAACCTCAGTTACTAGTTCACAGATTGTAGTTAAAGGAACAGGGGGAACCCAGCGTACCTACCCATTGATGAAGTTTGTTAGAACTAACCAGGGAACATGCGTAAACCAGTACCCCATAGTGAATAAAGGTGATAAAGCAAAAAGAGGGCAAGTCCTAGTAAGCAGCTCGTCAACAGACAACGGTGAACTTGCGCTGGGACAGAATGTCTGCTGTGCCTTTATGAGTTGGTATGGGTACAACTTTGAAGATGCGGTGATCATCAGCGAAAAACTGATCAAAGAAGATAAGTATACCTCCATTCACATTGAGAAACACGAGATAGAGGCACGCGATACTAAGCTCGGTCCGGAAGAAATTACAAGAGACATACCCAACGTAGGTGAAGAAAGTCTACGCAACCTAGCCGAGGAAGGTATTATCCGAATCGGCGCTGAAGTAGGTCCAGGCGATATCCTCGTAGGGAAAATCACCCCAAAGGGAGAAACCGAGTTAACAGCAGAAGAAAAACTACTGCGGGCCATCTTCGGTGAAAAAGCACGTGAAGTAAAGGATAGCTCTCTCAGGGTTCCCCACGGTGAGTGGGGAAAGGTTATCAATATTAGAATTTTCTCGCGTGATGCCCATCCCGAATTAGCCGCCGGAGTAAATCAAATAGTACAGGTGTGGATTGCCCAGAAACGAAAAATCTCCGTTGGAGATAAGATGGCAGGCAGACACGGTAACAAAGGCGTCATTGCCTGCATCCTACCCGAAGAGGATATGCCTTTCCTACCCAACGGCGAACATGTAGATATTATTCTTAACCCAATTGGTGTCCCCTCGCGCATGAATATCGGACAGATTTTGGAAGCTCACTTGGGTTGGGGAGCACAAATGCTGGGCTTCAAAGCACTTAATCCAATCTTTGATGGTGCCAATGACACTACTATTGAAGACACTTTGGCCAAGGCCTGGATAGCCCAACGAGCTGGTGCTATCACTGGTCCTGATTCTCACAACGGCAATACAGGGATAGCCATCAATTTTGATGAGATTAGAGCATGGCTTGACAACCATGGCTTTAATGCAGAGCAAATATTTAGTGAATCTTCACCCGGAGAGGCTAAGAATGTTTGTCTCCGCTTGTGGCTGGAAGACTTAGGTATAAATACTCAAATTCTTAGCCAGGAGCAGATTGAGCGAACTGCAGAGAAACTTTATGAGCAGCGAAACCTAACACCACCCATTCTGGGCAGAATGACCCTCCGTGATGGGCGAACTGGCGAACCTTTCGATCAGTCAATAACTGTAGGTAATATCTATATGATGAAGTTGATCCACCTTGTTGAAGACAAAATACATGCTCGTTCCACCGGTCCATACTCTCTGATCACCCAGCAGCCTCTCGGCGGAAAAGCCCAATTTGGAGGCCAACGCCTCGGTGAGATGGAGGTATGGGCACTAGAAGCCTACGGTGCTGCCTACACAGTTCAAGAAATGCTCACTGTAAAATCAGATGATGTAGGTGGGCGAGCTAAGACCTATGAAGCTATTGTTAGAGGTGGAGATATCATCCAAACTGGTGTGCCCGAATCTTTCAAGGTTTTGTTTATGGAATTGCGAAGTTTAGGTCTAGCCGTTGAACTACTCAATGAAGAGGAAGAAAGGATGCGTTTTTTAGAAAAAGAAAGAGTACAAATCAAGGCTGAAGTACAGATTTGAGATGGGGAGTAGAAATGGCTGAGATCAACAATTTCGATGCTGTTCGCATTTCTCTAGCTTCACCAGAGCAGATCAGAAGCTGGTCCTATGGTGAGGTAACTAAACCTGAGACGATCAATTATCGTACTCTGAAACCAGAGAAGGATGGGCTCTTCTGCGAAAGAATCTTTGGACCCACCAAAGATTTTGAATGCTACTGCGGCAAATACAAAAAGGCACGTTACCGCGGCGTTGTCTGTGATAAATGTGGGGTCAGAGTAGAATCCTCCAAAGTACGCCGGGAACGCATGGGGCATATTAAATTAGCTGCCCCAGTTGCCCATATCTGGTTCGCCAAGGGAATACCTAGTCGACTTGCTCTATTCCTTAACATATCCCCTCGAACTTTGGAACTTGTTCTCTACTTTGCTCAATATATTATTACTTCAGTCAACGAAGAAGCTCGCCAAGGGAAACGCCAACAAATTAAAGAGGAAATTTACCAGCAGATAGCCGAAAAAGAAAAAATATTGCATGAGCAAATTAGAGAAATAAGCGTCGAGAACCAGCCAGAACAGAAACAGCAAGCTCTTATAGAGGAAATAAATCAGCTCAGACGCAAATTTGCTGAAGAGAAAGCTCAACTTGAAGAAGGACTGCAGCAAGAACTGGACAAGATAGAAAATCTCCAGCGCTTAAAGCCGCTTACTGAAGGCGAGCATCAAGAGCTTAGGAGCAAATATGGTGATATTTTTGAAGTCGGCATGGGTGCCGAAGCCATATTACAAATTATTAAGAACATTGACCTCGAAAAATTGTACCAAGAGCTACTCGAAGAGGCCCGCTCTACTTCAGGACAACGCCACAAAAAGGCCAACAAGCGGTTGCGGATGGTCGAGGCTTTCAGGCATAGCGGCAATAAGCCAGAGTGGATGATACTAACTGTAATTCCCGTACTACCTCCAGAACTCCGCCCCATAGTCCAACTAGATGGTGGTCGCTTTGCCACCAGTGACCTAAATGACCTTTACCGACGCGTGATTAACCGCAATAATCGCCTCCAACGGCTTATTGGGTTAGGTGCACCAGAAATCATCATCCATAATGAGAAACGCATGCTTCAAGAAGCCGTTGATTCACTCATTGACAATGGAAGAAGAGGTCAAGTAATTACCAGAGGTGGCAATCACAGATTAAAGTCACTATCAGATACACTCAGAGGCAAACAGGGGCGCTTCCGCCAAAATCTACTTGGTAAACGGGTAGACTATAGCGGCCGTTCGGTTATCGTAGTCGGACCTAGCCTTAAGCTTCATCAATGCGGCTTGCCTCGACGCATGGCCGTGGAATTGTTCAAACCCTTCGTTATGCACAAACTTATAGAACAGGGCTATGCCCACAACATAAAAAGTGCCCGACGGCTGATGGAAAGAGCGTCGCCCGAGATATCAGATTTACTGGAAGAGGTAATTAAAGAGCGTCCCGTGCTACTCAACCGCGCTCCAACACTACACCGCTTGGGTATCCAAGCCTTCGAACCCGTGCTTATCGATGGAAACGCTATACAACTTCACCCTCTAGTATGTGCTGCTTTCAATGCCGACTTCGATGGTGACCAAATGGCGGTCCATGTACCACTCTCCGGGACAGCCGTTAAAGAAGCTAGAGAGCATATGCTTAGCACTCACAATATATTACTACCAAGTTGCGGTGAGCCTGTAATGGTGCCCACCCTAGATATGGCCCTTGGATGCTATTATCTTACGAAAATTAAGCCGCAGGCAAGGAGAGAGAAAATAGTTTTTGCTAGCTTTGAGGAAGCTAAGCTAGCTTACGAATTTGGTGCTATTGAACTGAACGCCGAAATTGAAGTGAGAAATCCTAACGGAGAGAGGATAAAGACTTCTGTTGGTCGTATCCTATTCAATGACGCTCTACCCGCAGAGCTACCCTTCTACAATGATGTAGCAGACAAAGCTACCCTGAAGCGGCTAGTTTCGGATTGCCACCAATTGCTGGGAGATATATGTACTGTTACCATGCTTGACGATCTCAAACAGCTTGGTTTCAACTATGCAACGAAATCTGGCATTACCATCGCCATGGGGGACATCGAGGTACCCCCCACTAAAACTAAACTTCTCGAAGAGGCCGACGAGAAAATTGCCGTTATCGAAAATCAACTTAACCGAGGTTTAATCACCGAAGATGAGCGTTATGACAATGCAGTCCAAATATGGACAGAAGCTACAGATAAAATTACCGAGACTATCTCCCAATCGCTCGACCGCTATGGAGGACTTTACATAATGGCAACCTCTGGAGCAAAGGGCAATATATCCCAAATCAGGCAAATGGCCGGAATGCGGGGAATGATGACTGACCCCTCGGGAAAGATAATTGATTTCCCCATCAGATCAAGTTTTCGCGAGGGTCTTACAGTTATGGAATATTTCATCTCCACTCATGGAGCCCGCAAAGGACTTGCTGATACCGCTTTAAGAACTTCAAATAGTGGTTACCTCACCCGACGTCTCATCGATGTGGCTCAAGATGTAATCGTTCTTGAGAAAGACTGTGGTACCACCGAAGGTATCTGGCTACGCGAAGGAGAGAAAGGATTCTTACTCACGCTTGAAGAACGGCTTATCGGTCGCCTAGCTGCAGCTAGGATAGTTAACCCCCAGACAGGCGAAACCATCGTTGAGCGCAACGAGGAAATCGATGAAGATAAAGCTAAACAAATCACTGCAGCCGCCATTACTGAAGTTTATATCAGATCTCCTCTTAGCTGCCGCACCCATCGTGGCGTTTGCCAGTATTGTTATGGACGAGATCTTGCCCGAAGGCAATTAGTAAAAATTGGCACCGCCGTAGGTATCATCGCCGCCGAGAGTATCGGCGAACCAGGCACCCAGCTAACTCTTCGCACCTTTCATACTGGCGGCATAGTGGGAGTTGACATCACCAGTGGTCTACCCCGGATAGAAGAGCTGTTTGAAGCTAGATCTCCAAAAGGGCATGCCATTCTCTCTGAGATCGATGGCGTAGCCGAAGTAATCAGCAATGAACAGGAGCGCAAAATCACAATTACTAATGTAGAATCCTATTTAGATGAATATCCGCTATCATCAGAGATGGAAGTAGTTGTAAGTAATAGGGATCAGGTTGATATAGGGGCAGTTCTGGCTCGTTCAACACTGCCCGCCCCTACAAATACAGTTGAACCCCAGCTACCAACAATCACCAAGGAACAACTTCTATTAGCCAGGGTTCCCGGCCAGGTAACTATCGAAGATAACCGCCTCTACATCAAGTATGAGGAACGGGACTCGCGGGAATACATAACTTCACCCTCTGTCCACCTTCGCGTGAAATCGGGCACTAATATTAAAGCCGGAGACCAGCTAACAGATGGTTCCATTGACCCTAAAGATACCCTGCGCATCGCTGGAAGAGAAGAGACACAGCGATATCTAGTTGATGAAGTACAAAAAGTATATCGCTCCCAAGGTGTAACCATCAGCGATAAACATATTGAAATTATCATTCGCCAAATGTTAAGCAGAGTGCGAGTCGAATCGTCAGGCGATACAGAGCTGCTACCTGACGAGCTGGTTAATCGGTTCAGCTATGAAGATATAAATGCCAAGATATTAGCTGAAGGGGGAGAGCCAGCAACCGCTCAGACAGTCCTTTTGGGAATAACTAGAGCTTCGTTGAACACAGATAGCTGGCTCGCAGCAGCCTCCTTCCAAGAAACTACCCGAGTGCTTACTGAGGCATCCGTCCAAGGTAAAATAGATAAACTCTTAGGTCTCAAGGAAAACGTAATCATAGGTAAGCTTATTCCAGCTCAAGCCCTAACCAAAGAAGAAGTTGATGCCAAGATTCTAGCAAACACACAACCAGCTCAATTAGACACCACGCAACCCATAATATAAATAGTCTGAAGCAACCACCAAAGACCGAGCTAAATTTAAGCTTCCCAGCGTCAACATATGATATAATTTCCGTAGTCACATATCATGGGTACACGCATTATATCGGGCAAAGGAACTACCGAGGATGCCCCTCTTGATGCCAGCCTTCGCCCCAAGTACTTAAAAGACTTTGTGGGGCAAGAAAAGGTCAAAAACAATATCAAAATAGCCATCGCCGCTGCCCAAAAACGTGGAGAGGCGCTAGACCATATTCTGCTCTATGGGCCGCCTGGTTTGGGGAAAACCACCCTCGCCTATATCATCGCCACCGAAATAGGAATTAATATTAAAATTAGCTCGGGCCCTGCAATTGAGCGCCCTGGAGACTTAGCCGCCATCCTTACCAATCTCCATAAGAAAGATGTCCTCTTCATTGACGAGATTCACCGCCTCAGCCACCACGTGGAAGAAATACTCTACCCAGCCATGGAGGACTTTGCCTTAGATATAATCCTCGGTAAAGGTCCGGGGGCAAGGAACCTCCGCTTAAACCTACCCCAGTTTACCTTGATCGGAGCTACCACCCGCTTCGGTCTAATGAGCCCTCCGCTGCGCGATAGATTTGGTGCCGTTTATCGCCTTGACTTCTACGACGAGCCAGCTATAAGAGCGATCTTAAAACGCTCTTCAAACATCATTGACATAGAAACGGAAGAGGGTGCATTTAACCAAATTGCCCAGCGTGCCCGAGGTACACCCAGAGTAGCTAACCGACTTCTTAAACGAGTGCGAGACTATGCCCAAGTTATGGCAAACGGGGTAATCACCAAGCATATAGCCTTAGAAGCACTCTCTAAACTTGAAGTGGACCCCATTGGCCTAGATGAAGTAGATCACAAGGTATTACACACTATAATTGATAAATTTGATGGTGGCCCTGTAGGCCTCGATACCATCGCCGCCTCCATCAATGAAGACCCAGATACCATCACGGATGTTTATGAGCCTTACCTTCTCCAGTTGGGGTTCCTAGAGCGAACTCCTCGAGGCAGACTGGCCACGAGGCTCGCCTATGAACATCTGGGACTGCCCCACAAAAAAGAACAAACGACTCAGCCAGGCTTGTGGTAAGAAATTTAAGTAAAACCTCTCTAATTATCCTTACTTTCTTACTCCTCTTAGCAGCTTGTACTAAACCACCCAACACCGTCAAGGTAATTGGAATTATTGATGGTGATACCATCGTTGTTGAAGGTGGTTACCACGTGCGCTATATTGGCGTTGACGCTCCTGAAAAAGACGAACCCTACTACTTCGAGGCTTTAACGGCTAATCAAAGATTGGTGAAGAACAAAAAGATCAGACTGGAAGAAGATGTCACGGGAAAAGACAAATACGGAAGGTTACTTCGCTATATTTATGTTAATAATACCTTTGTCAACGCCGAACTGGTAAGGCAGGGCTATGCCCAGGCCAAAGCTTATCCCCCAAATATTAAATATCAAGCTTATTTAGAGGCGATGGAAAAGGAAGCCAAGCAAACCCAGAAAGGAATATGGAGATAAAAGCAATCTCACCTCGTCAGCGGGCTCAAGCATTTACATTGGCACTTGCTAAGTGCCCACACTTAAATTCATCTGCCATTATTCCACAGGAACGGGAGGAGAGGCAGAATGCCATCTATTACCCCAGCTCAGTTTACCATGCGGAGTTGGACCCGATTTATGCAAACCCAAAAGAAACCCAAGTGGCAAGTATTCCGGCCTAGCCTTCCACCATTCCTTAATTTCTTCGGCTTGCTCCTCGGTAAGGCGACCTCGCTCCACAGCCTTACCCAAACGCTTATCAAAAGCTTCGTCCATCATCTCCTGCCTGGCTTGCTTGAAGGCATCTATTAGCTGCTGCTCATCTATTCCCAAAATCTCAGCCACTCTGGAGAAAAGCTTCTTTAATGGAAGAGTCGACAGGACATGTCCACCTACAAGCTCCGGCTCAGAAATGAGGCTAACGCCACTGCTGGAATCCTGAGCTAGAACCACACCGCCCGCAGTCATTGAAGTTAATAATCCGACCATGACTATTCCCAAAATAATCTTGCCCCGCTTAAACATAATCCAGAACCTCCTTCCATTAAAAATGTTTATTGCTCCTACCCTTACAACGAAAGAGGAGGCTAAAAGATTAGCTGTGGGGAAGAATTTTTGGCTACCTTGGTCACAGAATTTAAAAAGCTGCCGACTTAGCAGCAGCTTAATTTCTTAAGAACTGCAGGCGGGGCTACTCCACCTAGATAACTTCCAAGATGCAGCTATTCATTTCGCCCCCCACATGTGTTCCAACAATACTGGGCTAAACAGGAAAAGCAAGGAGGCTAGAGTTAAAATCAGCCAACCCCAAAGCCCAATGTTACTCCAACCAACCACAGACACGAGTAGCAAAATTAAAACCATAGGAACTAACAATGCCCCGACTTTGACCCAGCGCCGCCTGACACGAATAAATGTAACAACGGTTACGGCAAGAGCAAGAAAACTTACTGCAACCCAAGGGGCTATCACTTGAAGTTGTTCGCCATTCTCAACGAACTCAATATTTCCACCCAATGCCAGAACCCAACCCAGCACTATGGGAATGGGAAGTAACATTAAGGAAACATACAGCCAATCCCTAGCTAATATCTGCCTAGCTAGAGAAACCAAGATAAACAAAGCTAAGGGAACATAAATTATGGCAACCAGCCAAGTCCAATTTCCCGGTAGATAAATTAATAAGCTACCAGCAACCATTACTGGTAATAAATAATAACCAAGCCAGGGGAAAAGCCAAGCTGGCCTGCCATGACACCATCCATAAATAGCAACAATACTCACCATAACTAAAATAATTGATATCCAGATGGCACTTTGCCAGTAATGCAGGCTAAACAGCAAGGCGACCAAAAGATGAGGCAAAGCAGCAAAAAATGCCTGCCGCCAGTTGCCTTGATTATGCATTTCACAGATTTGCTGAGCAATAAGTCGAGCAGGGCCAAAGAGTTGCATGGCCAGCTTACTTGCCTCCTCCTCAGAAACTCCAGATTGCCTCAGCGCCTCGCTCTTATCCTCAAGGTGTGCGCGTAACTCCCGAAGCACCTCTTTTCTGGTTGAAACCTCGACCTTTAGGTGGATTCTCAACTCGCCTAAATAATTATCCAGTCCCATCACTCACCAAGTTTCACTAGACTTCCGCCGGTTTAACAATTAAGTTAACTGCCATAGAGAATTTCCCCCACGTGGTCAGCTTTTCAGCCAACGCTTGCTTCCCCTCTGCAGTCATGTAGTAATATCGCCTTTCCTGCCCATTCGGTAACTTCCGCCACTCACCTCGGATAAGCCCGTCTCTTTCCATGCGGTGAAGTGCCGGATAAAGTGTGCCTTCCTTGAACTGGAAATAACCATTACTTTTGTTCTCTAATTCCTTTATAATTTGATAGCCATACGTTGGTTGACTATTGATTAAATAAAGAAGCAAGGAATCAGTATTACCTTTGAGCAACTCACGTCCATAATTCATTTTTATTTGTAACCTCTCTGCTTTTTTAATCGAGCATTCTAAGTTAAAATAGCATGGCAAACCTTTACCAGTCAACTGTGAGCTAAGTTAAACGAACATCATCATGGATACCATTAACCACATGAAACATTTTATGGAACCCAAGTCTGTGGCTCTTATCGGAGTCTCACGCCAAACTGGAGAATATGCATTTAATATTCTAAAAAACTTGCTTGATTACAGTTACCAGGGCAGAATCTACCCGATTAACCCCAATGCCAGTGAAATCTTCGGGGTAAAAACCTATCACGCCATTGCTGAAGTAACTGAGAATATCGACCTGGCAGTCATAAGCCTACCAAGGTCTCTAGTCCCATCTCTGGTCAAAAAATGCGCTCAAAAGGGCATCCAGTCCATAACCATAGTCACTCAGGGCCTTGGCGATGCCAGCGATGAAAAGGGTAAACAGCTACAAAAACAAATAGATGAAATTGTTAAGAAGAATAAAATTAGGATACTGGGACCAAATACTTTCGGCACAGCTAACGCCTTCACTAACTTCAGCTCATCATTCGTGAAGCTAAGAATGGAAAGATTACCCATTGGGGTTATCTGCCAAACTGGAATTTTCCTTATCAATTCTCCACATATGAAGTTAATAGGAAAGGGCATCGACTTAGGAAATGCCTGCGACATAGATTTTGCCGATAGCCTGGAATACTTTGAGCAAGATGAGCAGACAAAGGTCATCGCCTTACACATTGAAGGCATGCGAGATGGCAGAAGATTTCTTAAGGCTGCAAAACGCTTTACCCTTAAGAAACCTTTGATCGCCATGAAGACGGGAAAGGGTGATTATGCAGCTAGAGCTGCTCAATCCCATACCGGCTCTTTGATAGGAAGCGATGAAGTCTGGAACTCCGCCTTTAAACAATCTGGAGTAATAAGGGTAGGTGATACTGAGGAACTTGGCGATGCGGTAAAAGCCTTCTGCACGCTGCCCCCGGTAAAAGGGAGGAAGGTTGGCATAGTCTCCTTCACCGGTGGATTTGGCATTGTTGCCATGGATGCCTGCCAAAAGTTTAACCTGAAACTACCTGAACCATCCCGGTCAACCATAAACCAGCTTGGTAAAATATCTCCCTCTTGGCTGAGAATTGGCAACCCAGCAGACATATGGCCAGGCATGATGATCGGGAGAACCTATATGAATGGCCTGACAAGCAGCTTGGAAGCTTTTCTAGCCGACGATAAGATAGATGCCGTCCTTTTCATAGGAGGTGCCCTATCCCGTAGATTTTCTGCCAACCTTTGCCATCTTTGTGAAGAATTAGCCAAGGCTCATCCCTATAAACCCTTCGTCTGCTACCTCTATGGAGCTTACTACCAGGAAGCCAAAGATAGATTGGAGGAATCAAGTAAAACAATGGTCTTCCCCAGCGTCGAGCGAGCTATCAGGACTTTGTCTCACCTCGCCGATTACTCAGAATTTCGTAGTAGCTTCTAAAATTACCCTAGCATCTACAGCTACAGCGCCATCACCATAGGCAAAAATCGGATTAAGGTCAAGCTCTCTTATCTGGGGATTCCGTTCCACAAACCGAGAAACCCCTACTATCAGCTCCTCAATAAAGGGAACATCCACTGCTTCCTGCCCCCTATAACCTTGCAATAATGGATACCCCTTTATTTCCCTGACCATTTCCCCAGCATCTTTTCTCGTCACCGGAACTATCCTAAAGGCAACATCCCTCAACACCTCCACCAGCATGCCGCCAAGACCAAACATGAGTACAGGTCCAAACTGAGGATCCTTACTCACACCAATAATCAGCTCAACCCCGCAGTATAGCATTCTCTGCACAGACACGCCCTGAATCCTAGCCGCGGGATAGTTTCGCCTGATAGACGCTACGATTTCACTATAAGCGCCGCCCACCCGTGCAGCATTTTTCAGTCCCAGTTTAACCCCACCGAAATCACTCTTATGAGTAATATCGGGAGAGGCTATTTTCAGCACCACTGGAAAGCCCATTTCCTTACTCAAAAAAATCGCTTCCTTTTTAGTTCTAGCAAGCCTCGTATCAACAACGGGTATCCCAGCTCGCTTAAGCAAAGTTTTGGATTCAACCTCCGTCAACTGCACCCTCTTCCCCCTTTCTACCGATTAATCAAAGTAACTAGCCAAGACTAATTCCTTGCCCTATTTTAACTGTTTCGGTTCTATCTGCAAATATTGGTTCCACGTCAAATCAGGCTCTTGACAAAATTGGAGTAGCCACCTAAAATAAGCGGCAATAAAATATGAGAAAGGCTGAGAACAGGACTAGTAAAGTTTAAGGCGGAGTTCAGAGAGTCGGGTAAGGTGTGAGCCGATACTTGCGCGAAGCTGGAATGGACCTGGGAGCCACAAACCGAAAAGCTGACATGCTGAGTAGGCCTTGTCGCAAAGGGTAGCGTTATTAAAGCCTAGGGTATCGCTTTCAGTTAAAGCCGTACCTGAAAAGAGATGGTCGCAAGACTAATAAGGGTGGCACCGCGAAGTTAAAACCTCTCGCCCCTTGACGAGAGGTTTAATTTTTTAACGGAGGAAATAGATGATTATCTGGCAACGCAGATGGTGGCCCCCTAGGCCAAAGGAGAAATAAGACGATATACCAGTTTGCAAAGTAACGACAAAAGGAGGACAAATTGAATAAGAGAACAAAGTTTAACCTCGACGAAAATGAGATACCAAGATACTGGTACAACATTCAGGCTGATTTGCCCAAGCCTTTACCACCGGTCCTGCATCCAGTTACGGGAAAGCCAGTAACCCCCGACGACCTGGCTCCCCTATTCCCCATGGAATTAATCAAACAAGAAGTAAGTACCGAGCGCTGGATTGAAATCCCAGAGGAGGTACGAGATATCTACAGGCTGTGGAGGCCCACAACTCTATTTCGGGCACACAGGCTGGAGAAGGCGCTGGATACCCCGGCCAAAATCTTCTACAAATATGAGGGAGTAAGTCCACCGGGAAGCCACAAGCCCAACACTGCCGTGGCCCAAGCCTACTACAATAAAAGGGAAGGTGTTAAGCGGATAACCACCGAGACCGGGGCTGGACAGTGGGGAAGTGCACTATCTTTTGGCGGTGCTTGCTTTGACCTTGAGATTAAGGTCTATATGGTCCGGATTAGCTATGACCAGAAACCCTACCGCCGCGTCATGATGGAGACCTGGGGAGCCAAATGTGTTCCCAGCCCCAGTCAAGATACCAAGACAGGACGAGATATGCTGACAAGAGACCCTGATTGCCCTGGCAGCTTAGGACTTGCTATCAGTGAGGCGGTAGAGGATTGCGTGTCTCGCGATGATACCCACTATGCCCTGGGCAGCGTGCTCAACCACGTCTTGCTGCACCAAACCATAAACGGCCTGGAGGCAAAAAAACTGGTGGAGGAGGCAGATGCCTATCCTGATATCATCGTTGGCTGCATCGGCGGCGGCTCCAACTTCGCCGGCCTATACTTGCCCTTCGTAAAGGACAAAATCGACGGTACAAAGCCGGACCTGCGCATCATCAATGTCGAGCCAGCAAGCTGTCCCACCATGACCAAGGGATTATACGCCTACGACTTCGGCGATGAAGCCGGGATGACTCCCCTAATTCTGATGTACACCTTGGGACATGGTTTCATCCCACCCCCAGTCCACGCCGGAGGCTTGCGTTATCACGGTATGGCACCAATTATATGCCACCTGCATAAACTGGGGCTCGTCGAAGCCAGAGCCGAGCACCAACTGGCTACCTTCGAGGCCGGGATAACATTCGCTCGTACCGAGGGCATCATCAGCGCCCCCGAGCCAAATCACGCTATCAAGGTAGTCATTGACGAAGCGCTTAAATGCAGAGAATCTGGCGAATCAAAAACCATCCTGCTGGCTCACAGCGGACACGGGCATGTGGATATGGCCGCCTATGATGCCTACCTGTCGGGTAAACTGCAGGATTATGAATATCCCGAGGAAAAAGTAAAAGAGGCGCTGACTGAGCTACCCAAGGTACCACAGGTAAGCTAAAGAACAATAAATTAAGGTTCGGAGTAAAAAGAAAGCCCGAGCAGACCAGGACCGGTATGCACACCAGCGACCGGGGCAAAGCAGGTTATATAACTTTCAATACACTTAAAGCGGGAGAGCACCTCTGCCTCAAGTGCTTGTGCCTCTTGAGGCACATTGCCATGGTCAACTATAACATGTAGTGGTTTCTCTGTACCTACCCTCTCCCGCATTATATCAAGTAGCCGTGTTACCGCTCGGGCTTTGCCCCTAACTCTCTGCATAGGTTCCACCACACCCGTTGATGGTGGCACCTCAAGAATGGGCTTTATGTTAAGAAGACTACCTGCCCAGGATGCCGCCTTGCCAATGCGTCCACCCTTTTCCAGGTACTTTAGAGTATCCATAGCGGCAATGAGGGTTACCCTTGAACGCACGCTCTGGGCAGCTTCAACCACTTGAGGCAAGCTCTGCCCCCTGGCGGCAGCTCGAGCTGCCGCCAGGACAATCAATCCATAAGCTCCACAAACGGTGCCGGAGTCAATAACATCAATGGGGAACCCGGACAATTCATGCTTAGCTAGTTCCTTGGCTGACTGCACCGCTTCCCAAGTCATCCTGCTAAACCCTTGGGTGATGGTGAGACAAAGAACCCCCGTTGCCTCCCGACTCAACTTGCGAAAAGCCTCAATATATTCCAAGACAGGGGGGCCCGAGGTAGTAGGTAGCTCCTGTAATTGCTCCAAGAGAGGATAAAATTCCTCAGCAGTAATATCTTCCCGGTCTCGATAGGTCTTACCTTCAAATATAAGCCGCAAGGGGATTATCTTAATTTCATATTCCTCTTCCAGCTCCCTCGGCAGGCAAGCGCAGCTATCACAAACTATGGCTACTTTAGACACAGCGACCTCCTACAAAATAATCCTCATATCTTCATGTCCCAAGCTCATATCAGCTCCCAGCTCCTCAGCCACCTGTGCCACCTCTCCTTTAATCTCCTCCTCATACTGAGGGGCAATGTGGATAAGGATAATGCGCGGTAAGTAACCCCTAAGCTTACGAAACTCAACAAGCTCCCGCTTGAGAAGTTGAGGTGACAGATGGCCAACATTTCTCAGAAAATCTTCAAACTTATTAGGTCCAGAAACCTCGGTGATGATGAGTTGAGGTGAAATGTGCTCCCAGCAACTAGCCAGCCCGGGACCAGTGTCGCCAGAATAAAATAAGCTCTTCCCATCTGCGGAAGTAATTTGATAGCCCACAATGGGCACGGTGTGTTTTCCAGGGAGAGGCAGAACTTCATAGCCTTCAATAGGCTCCTCCTTATATGGTTCAACAGTCTGCAATTGAAGGCAGGGATTCTCTTTAGACGGCCACTCAAGGAAATTAATATACATTTTCCCGTCCAGTAGGTAGGACTTCACAATATCAAGAGTCTGGGGTAAACCATAAACCTTAATTGGTTTCCACAAACCAGCATTTGTCCCCAGGGTGACCAAATCTCGGGTATGGTCAAAATGATGATGAGTAAGTAAGATAGCCTTAACCTTTTCCTGCTCCGCTAACGAAAGGCCAGAGGTAAGCCCACCGGCATCCACAGCTAAAATACCGTCAATCAATAGAGAAGTTAATCGCATCCCCCTTGCTTCAGCCCCATGAGCACCTAAAATTTGGACTTCCATCGCTAGACCTCCAAAGTTTCTATTGACAATCCAAACTCATAAGCTTACTTGCTGCACTGTAGAAGTCTTGCCACTCGGCCAACCTCTCAGCCAAAACCTGGCGACCCTTCTCAGTTACCTGGTAATATCGTCGCCTTTGCCTCTTGGTAATTTGCTGCCAGTGGCTTGAGATAAGCTCAGCTTTTTCCAGCCGGCGTAGCACCGGGTAAATGGTACCTCCCCTAACTTTGAAATAGCCGCCGCTTCTTCTCTCCAGCTCCTTAATAAGCTGATAACCATATGTAGGTAGCTCCCCAACAAGGGAAAGTAATAAAGAATCCGTAACCCCCCTCAGCAACTCCTGAGCGTCCCGCCTCGACATGTTACCTCGTCCTCCTATTACATCGCTGTCTAATACATTATAGACCGATGTATACTTTTCGTCAAGCCTTGTTAGAAACCTAGTCCTTTACTCAAGAAGGCTGCCGATGATAAAATTAAACTGACTATGATATGAGTAAACTTAACTTTGTCCTTATTGGCTTACTACTAACAAGTTTGGTTGCGGGCACTGCTGGCTGCCTTATCCCATTACCACCAACATCAGAAGCCCCTCCCAGCAGTGCTACTACCAGCTACACTTCGGGAATACCCATAGACCCCACCTGGACACTCCCTTCCTCAAATAGCCATTCATCTTCGCCATCGCTACCTATCCCCGAAGTGGTTTGGATGGCAACTCCTTCTGTAGTTGCCATCCAAACTGAGGTTGTAACTTACGATATATTTCTACAGCCCATACCTGGGCAGGGCGTAGGCACAGGTGTAATATTTGACAGCAACGGCTATATTGTGACCAATAATCACGTGGTGGAAGGCGCCAAAAGCATAAGAGTTGCCCTTACTGATGGCAGAACTTTCAATGCAGTTAAAGTAAACAAGGATCCACAAACTGACCTAGCAGTAATTAAGATCAACGCCAATGGTCTAACAAAAGCTAAGCTCGGTCGCTCGGAAAACCTCCAGGTGGGTGAACGGGTAGTGGCCATTGGTAATGCTTTAGCCCTAGAAGGAGGACCTACTGTCACTGCCGGAATTGTAAGTTACCTCGGACGTTCCATCCAAGAACCCAACGGAACAGTGCTTTATGACCTCATTCAGACTGATGCCGCCATAAACCCCGGAAATAGTGGCGGCCCACTACTGAACATGGCCAGCGAAGTAGTTGGCATCAATACCGCCATAGCTGCCGAGGCACAGAACATCGGCTTCGCCATTAGCATTTCCCAAGACGTACTGGAGAATGTCATACTGCCTCTGGTAAATATTGGACATGTCATCCGTCCCTGGCTGGGAGTTACTTTTACTGAACTTACTACAGCCACTATTTCCCGCTATGGGTTATCTGCCACTGAGGGTGCCCTCATCGTCTATGTTGAACCAGATAGCCCAGCCGATAAGGCTGGACTTAAGCCACTGGATGTCATTACCTGCTTCGCCGGAGAGAAAATAACTAAAGCCGAAGAACTGAGATTAATCATACACTCCTGCCAAATTAGAGATGGAGTAGAAATAACCTTTATGCGGGGTAAACAAGAATTGAGCGTTGAGGCTACTTTAATTGAGAGTCCACCATAATACTTACTCGAACTTTCTTACCCCCAACACTACTTTACTGCCATTAATGCTATAGCTTTCAACATAAACTTCAGCCTCCGGGATTCCTTCAATAAGTTCATGGGACAAAGTCTCCTGCTTGATATAGTCAGCAAACTGAGTTATTACCTTTCCCATTGAGGCTTCAGCTCGATAATAAGTAACAATGTGGTCAGCGATATCAAATCCCGCTGAACGACGCATGTTTTGAAGGCGGCGCACTATCTCTCTAGCTGCCCCTTCAGCCACCAGCCCGGGCGAGAGTCCAGTAGCTATAGCCACCCAGTAATCGCCTTCCCTGGCCATGGCATAGCCAGCAGCATCATCAGGAAGCTCCCTGTCAGTAAGTTCCATCTCCTTAACATTTATCTCATTTAATATCTGATCGCTCAACCTTTCCAAAGCCTCCCCTCTCCGCTTCGAATCCACTTTGATTAAAATCCTAGCCAGAGGCTGACGCACCTTAATCCCGGCTTTGCTCCGTACTGCCCGACCCAAGCTTGATATCTTCACTGCCAGCCGAATATCAGCGGATAATTGCTCATCGATCTTGTCAATGTCAGCTACCGGAAAATCGGCCAGATGCACACTCTCCCTAGCCTCGGGATCCACGGAGCGTACTAGATTCTGATAAAGCTCCTCGGCAATGAATGGAGTAAAGGGAGCCAAAAGCTTAGATAAAGTAACCAAACAGCTATACAACGTAAAATAGGCTGCTAACTTATCGTCATCATTTTCGCTCTTCCAGAAGCGGCGCCGGCTCCGCCTAACGTACCAATTGGAAAGTTGGTCAAGGAAATCCTCAAACTTCCTGGCGGCAGCGGTCGGCTCATAATTATCCAGCGCCTCAGTTACTGCAACTATAAGTTGATTAAGCTCAGAGAGAATCCACCTATCAAGTTCAGAGGGGGGCGGAGTTACTGCTAACTTGGGGTCAAAGCGGTCAATATTGGCATAAATGACGAAGAAGGAATAAGTATTCCACAAGGTCATTAGAAACCTTCGCATTGTCTCTGCCACCATCTCGGTAGAAAAGCGCCGCACATTTGCCGCTGGTGACGAAGTAAAAAAATACCAACGCAAAGCATCGGCTCCATAGCTATTGACCACAGTCCAGGGATCAACCACATTTCCTTTTGCCTTGCTCATCTTCTCCCCTTCGGCATCAAGAACATGGCCCAAGCAAATAACATTCTTAAAGCAGGGACGGTTGAAGAGCAGGATGGCTATGGCATGCAAGCTATAGAACCAGCCGCGGGTTTGGTCAATAGCCTCACAAATAAAATCGGCGGGAAAGTTCTGTTCAAACTCATCGCGATTCTCAAATGGATAGTGCCACTGAGCTATAGGCATGGCCCCGGAATCAAACCAACAGTCAATCACTTCTGCTTGCCGTCGCATTTCCCCACCGCAATTGGAACAAGTAAAAATAATCTCATCAACGAAGGGACGATGCAAATCAAGTTCACCCTTAATCAGTTTTGGGGTTACGAGTGATAACTCAACGCCCGGTTTACTCTTTAACTCCTCTATACTGCCTATGCACTCATAGCTGCTGCAAGATTCACAGTGCCAGATATTAAGCGGCGTGCCCCAGTAACGCTCTCTAGAAAAGGCCCAGTCCACATTGTTCTCCAGCCAGTCACCGAAACGGCCGTGCTTAATATACTCCGGATGCCAGTTAATCTCAGCATTCCCAGAAATAAGCCTCTCTTTCACTGCAGTGGTTCTAATGTACCAAGTTCTCTTAGCATAATAGAGAAGCGGTGCTTCGCAGCGCCAACAGAAAGGATAAGTGTGAGTAATCCATTCACTGCGGTAAAGCAATCCTCTCGATGCAAGGTCATCAAGGATGATAGGGTCAGCATCCTTGACAAACTTGCCAGCAAGTGGTAGCTCGGGAGGATAGGTGCCAATAACTTTTCCTTCCAAATCCACGGTATGGACAAAATCTAGGTCATTATCCACGCCAGCCTCATAGTCAACCTCGCCATAAGCGGGAGCAACGTGAACAATGCCAGTACCTTCCTCCATAGA
Organism: Dehalococcoidia bacterium; assembly: GCA_030620975.1. Classification (GTDB taxonomy): domain Bacteria; phylum Chloroflexota; class Dehalococcoidia; order GIF9; family JAUXIO01; genus JAUXIO01. Next base: position 42,220 of record JAUXIO010000002.1, read on the forward strand.
TACAAAGTCGGCATCAATAACCGGGAAGGATAAATCCTTATCCGCCGACCGAATTTCAAGTACCTCAAGCCATGGGCCTGGCCTTCTGTAATACTCTTTGAACTGTTTTCTCTCTACGCCATACTCATGTGGATTGAACAGCGGTTCGTATCTTAGACCTTTCTGCATACCTGCGATGTCTGCTCCCTTAACCCTGGTAACTTCACAATAACCTTTAAGCCCCACCTTATCTATAAGGACTGAAGCTATGATAAGGTAGTCATCCTTCCCCTCCATCAGTGAATACTCAGCTTCCGGAGCTACTGCCAGGGCAGTATTACCGGGTAAAGTCCACGGGGTCGTTGTCCATGCCAAAAAATAAGCTGGTTTGGATGAAAATGCATGAAAGAAAGGCTCAAGTGATGTTGTGGCCACCGAAGCGGGCTTGAGCTTAAACTTTATGTAAACCGATGGATCCTCAGCATCATTCCTGTAACCCAAAGCCACCTCGTGTGAACTAAGCGAGGTACCGCATCTGGGACAGTGAGGAGTGACCTTGTAGCCTTGATAAATCAAACCTTTGTCCCATAACTGCTTTATTGCCCACCAGCAAGACTCAATATATCCATTGTCCAGAGTTATATAGGGATGCTCCATATCCAACCAGGAACCAATGCGCTCCGTTACTGCCTCCCACTGCTTGATGTACTCAAAGACGCTCTCCCGGCAATGCTCATTAAACCGAGCCACCCCATACTCTTCAATCTGAGCCTTACCAGTAAAGCCGAGCATTTTCTCTATCTCCAGCTCCACAGGCAATCCATGGGTATCCCACCCAGCCTTCCTTGGCGCATAATAACCTCTCATCGCTTTATATCGAGAGATAACATCTTTAAACGTACGAGACAACACGTGATGAATTCCGGGACTGCCATTAGCTGTGGGCGGACCCTCGTAGAACACGAAATGCGGCGCACCTTGTCTCGCTCGGACACTTTTCTCAAAAATATGGTGCTCCCTCCAAAAACGGAGAACGCGCTCCTCGAACAGGGTAAAATTTACTTTACTGCTTACAGGCTGGAACATGGCTCAAACCCCTTTATATGAAATAACCACTTTCCGCTTCCCAGCCTCATCTACACTCTCAGTGGTAACAGCGGGGTGATCGGCCAGCGCCAAATGAATAATGCGGCGCTCATCGGATGGCATTGGCTCAAGGGTTATCAAGTGCCGGCTCCTTTTCACCTGCTCCGCCAAGCGCAGAGCCAAACCTCGCAAAACCTCATAGCGGTGCCTTTTATAATCACCGACATCGATAGTTATTGGCAGCCACCTCTTCAGCCCATGAGCTGTTATAAGTTTAACAATATATTGCAGAGCGGCAAGATTTTGACCGTGATGGCCAATCAGAATACCCGAATCTTCGCCTTCAATGCTCAATGTTACAGGCATCTCATCTGAAGATGCCGGAACATCTTTAATTACAGCTGCTACTCCCATTAACTCAAGTAATTTCTCTAGAACTCCCCTCGCTTCTCTGACTGCGTCCTGCTCCCCTCCCAACCCAACTAGTGGCTTTACTCTAACCAGCGCATTCTCGCTCCCCAACCCAAAAATTCCAGATCTGCCTTCCCTTAGAACAGCTATTTCTGCTTGCTCATGAGTCAAACCCAATTGCTCCAAGCCCTGCTGGATAGCTTCTTCTACCGTTTTAGCACTTATTTCCAAGTCCTTCATATTCATTTATTTCTACTTAGAAACTCGCTTCGATGTTGGCTTAGCTTGTGGTTTGGGCAATGCCTTTCCACCTTCTCCACTGGCAGCCGGTGCCAGAGCGGGCGGAGCCCGCAAATAGCCCCAGCCGCCGCTAACAAAATATTGAATCGCAATACCAATTATATTAGAAACTACCCAGTAAAGAGCCAAACCAGCGGGAAACTGCAAGACGAGAAAGCCAAACATGAGTGGCATCATCAGCAGCGTCATATTATTCATACTCCGCTGCTGTGGATCAGTAGCCGGTGCCGTTACCATTTTCTGTTGCACCCACATTGTGCCGCCAACTACGAGAGCTAAAATGAGCGTAGTATCAGGTTGCGCTAAATTAAGCCCCAAGAAATTCTCATTCAGCGGCACCGCCCGACTCACCATTGACCAAGAATAAAGATGTTGGGAGAGATCCAACAAGTTCTCAGGAGTGGCTGCTAAAGCCCGAATGATAGACTGATAAAGAGCAATCCAAATGGGCAGCTGGACCAGCATTGGCCACACACAGCCTAAGGGGTTTATGCCACCTTCTTTATAAAGCTTTGCTACTTCCCGCTGAAGTTTTTCTTTATCTCTGGCATATTTCTTCTGGAGCTCTTGAAGTTTGGGTTGCAGTGCTGACATAGCCTTAGTAGACCTGAGCTGCCGCAAAGTAAGCGGTAGAAGTATCAAGCGAACAACAATGGTGAGAAAGATAATCGCTAGTCCAAAGTTGCCAAACAGCACGTCGGATAAGGCGATTAAACTATTCAGCAGGGGGTCAAGAATCACACCATTCCACAGCTCAATCATGATTAAAAATCACCAACCCCGCTTAGCTAGAGAGAATTTCCAAACTATCTCTCCAGTCTGCGGCCTAGTGGCATAAAGGGAATCATCTTTAGCGTGAGCATAAACTATGCCCTCACGAGCATAAATGGGCGCCAATACAGGAATGCCAAGGGACATACTTCGCTCGCATTCACCACTGCCAGCCTTCAATACATGCACCTCCCCTGACTGCGAAGCCACTACCAGAAGGTCTCCAACTAAAACTGGAGCAGAAACAACGGGATCTCCAGCATCAAATTGCCATAGCTCTTTCCCGGTCTTAACCTCAATCGCATAGACTTTATGGTCAAGGCAACTGGCATAAACGGTATCACCATCAACTAAGGGACATGTCCAGAACCAGTTTCCACCTTGAAACTTCCACTTCTCCTCACCACTATCAACATCAATGGCGTAAAGACAGCGGTCAAAAGAACCAAAGAAAACACAATCATCACAAATCACTGGAGATGAAGCTATAGCTGCCGGCGCTTCAAACTTCCATAATAGGTGACCATCCTGAGTTGACAAAGCACAAAGTTCACCATCAAAATTACCAATACAAACAATATCGTCTTTAACTGCTGGAGATACCCATATTTTTCCCTCCAGTTCAAACTGCCACTTACAATATCCCTTCTCAGCATCCAAGGCATAAACCTTACCTTCAGAGGTGCCAACATAGACGGTGTCTCCAGCAATCACCGGTGTGCCAACAACTGCTCCAAACTGTGTCCTCCCAGTGCCGGAAATTTGCGGAGGTGGATAAATCCATTCCCCTTCAGTCCACACCGGAAAATCAATTCCCCGAATTCGAATTGATGGATTTATAGCAAAAACTTTGCCCTCTAATGTTTTACTATCACAAACGCCAACATAAACAAAATCTTCAGCTACGCTTGGTGTACCATAGATATTGCCCTGTGCAACAGCTGAAGCACAGGCAGTCTGCCCTCTAGAACCTGAGAATTTAACCGGGCAAGCCCATTCTCCCTCCGCGGGAAAACTAAGTCCCTGACTTCGGGCTGACGGATTTACCGCTACTATATTACCATCCATAGAGCCAATATAAAGAATATCATTATAAGCCACAGCCCCTGACCACCCCTGGGGACGTGCCCCGGTACAACCGAAGACGCTCAAGCCGAGCAGGCAAGAGAGAATTAAAACAAACAGTATTTTACCTCGTTTCACTTCACTAACCTTGAGTCTACTCCTCACTCAGTCCAGACATGGAATAAAAGTCACGGTACAGGGTCATAGCCACCGTGACAAAAGGGATGACAACGAGTCAGACGCCTAGACGTCAGCCAAATTCCTTTAATCAATCCATACTTCCTTATTGCCTCATAAGCATACTGAGAGCAAGTGGGGCTATAACGACAAGAGGCAAAAGTAACTTGTGATACTGTGCGCTGATATAGCTTTATTAGTTTAAGTACCAACCGCTTCATTACTATCTTTCAATAATTGAGCCCGAGCTAGCAACCTGTTTATCACCCTCTCAAGTTGATGATAATCAACTGCAGTCACTGCAGGACGCGCAATAAACACAATATCCCATCCCGGCTTTATTGGCGCCTTACGCACTACCTCCCTAATTAGTCGCTTCACTCGGTTGCGCACTACCGCCCCACCCACATTCTTGCCTACAGAAAAACCATACCGGTTTTGCTCTAATCCATTGGGTAACGCTTTCACCACCAGTATATCACTTGCCCACGCCCTACCACCCTTATAAACAGAAACATATTGTTTCCTCTGCTTCAGAGCCCAAACCGTCCTCATAGCCTAATTATGCCGGGGTCAATCGCCAACGATTTTTAAGACGCCTCGCTTTCAAAATAGCGCGCCCACCCCGAGTGGTCATTCTGGCTCTGAAACCGTGCTTACGCTTCCGGCGTAAACGCTTTGGCTGATATGTACGCTTCGGCACCCCATATCTCCTCGAATATCATTAACGCAAACTTACGCCACTCAACCTGATGTGGTCTGGTGTGTATGGTAGCAAGGCTAGATGCCGAGCTCGCTTTATTGCTAACGCCAAACGACGCTGATGTTTAGCACAAAAATTTGTTTTGCGCCGTGGCATAATCCGACCACGGTCGGAAAGATAACGGCGCAGCTTAGAAACATCCTTGTAATCTATCGTTTTAACTTTTTCAGCACAAAGGGAGCAAACCCTTGGCCTCCGGATAAATCTTCGCCCCCGTTCACTAGCTGCTCCCGCCCTTCTTACATCAGCCATCTATTCATACCCCTTTGGTCCAAAATTAACTTCAGAACGGTAGATTCTCTGGTTCCACTTCCTCAGCAGTCGGCTCTTCAGGAAGTGCAGCCAAAGGCTGCCTATCAAGAAAGAGTACGCGGTTTGCCACTACCTCAACTCGAGAATGCTTCTGCCCGTCTTGCCCTTCCCAACTGCGAGTCTGCAACCTACCTTCAACATAAACTCGTTGCCCCTTAGTCAAGAACTGATTACAGCTCTCTGCCTGCTTCTTCCAGGCAACTATTGTAAACCATTCAGTTTCCTGCTTCCGCTCCCCATCAGGTCCGGTATAAAACCGATTAGTAGCGAGACGAAAGGAAGTTACCGGATTACCACTCGGGGTAAACCGCATTTCAGGCTCCGTGCCCACATTTCCAATAAGCATCACTCTGTTTAAGCTTGCCATAACCCTGATACTCCCTTCATCTAACTACCAACCTTTAGCACCAAATGACGCAAAATCTCATCTGAAATCCTAAGATCGGCTTCAAAATCTCTAATTAATTTTGGCTCTAGCTTAAACCGAGATAGAATATAATTACCCTCCATAAACTTACCTATGGGATAAGCCAACTTCTTCCTGCCCCACTGCTCCACCTCATCCACAGTCCCACCCTTTTCAGTAATAAACCTGCTCAGCTTTTCAACAATATTGGGTAGCTCATCATCACCAACTTCAGGGTTAATAACCACCACAAATTCATAATCTCGCACTATACTACTCACCTTCAGGCTCAAAGTTCCGTCATTATAGCACAGTGAAGAAAATTACAACAAGCCTCTGGTCTCAAGTTGACACAGCTAAAGCCCCATTATAGACTGTGAGGACGGCCCCGTGGTGTAGCGGACTAACATGCCACCCTGTCACGGTGGAGATCGGGGGTTCGAATCCCCCCGGGGTCGCATGTTTGGATTTTTAACACTCGGAGTTTACTTGGCCTTGTTTGACATACTTACTCAAGCCAATCACAAGGTGCCAGCTTCACTCTGGTTACAGCTCATCAAACATCATAAGGTCCATATAGTTCAGCTAAAGAATGAAATTTCGCAAGTCGCACGCAGCAAAGCTAATGTATAATAACAAAATATCGAGTTATGACCGAGGTTTCAATGTTAGAATTAGCCAGAATAAATGCCCGCGGTGTAGTTCAAGGGGTCGGCTTCAGACCCTTTGTCTACCGACTAGCCAGTAAGTATAACTTGAAAGGCTGGGTGTATAATACTTCTGAAGATGTTAAGATTGAAGTTCAGGGAGAAAGAAAAGGCATAGAGTGCTTTCTATTAGAGCTCCAAGATAATGCTCCACCACTGGCCCGAATAGAAGACATCTCAGCTACTTATCACCTTCCCGCAGACTATACAACATTCGAAATCCGCCGCAGTACTGCCGAAAAAAATAAGTATCAACTCATTTCTCCTGATATCGCCACATGTCAAGCCTGTCTTAAGGAAATTTTCGACCCCGAAGATAGACGCTACCATTATCCTTTCACCAACTGCACTAACTGTGGACCTCGCTTTACCATAATTGAAGATATCCCCTATGACCGTCCTAATACCACCATGCGCTCCTTCAAGATGTGCCCTGAGTGTCAGGTAGAGTATGATAACCCGCTAGACCGTCGCTTTCACGCTCAGCCCAATGCTTGCCCCGAATGTGGACCGATACTGGAGCTTGTCAATGCTCATGGAGACCGTATGGCCTGCTCCGACATCATTACCACCGCTGCCCAGTTGCTGAGATCGGGAAAAATCATAGCCATTAAGGGTTTAGGCGGTTTTCTTCTAGCTTGCGATGCCACCAATGAGAAAGTTGTTGAACTTTTGCGTTACAGAAAGAGGCGTCCCGCCAAACCCCTAGCCATAATGGTCGCCGATATAGACGAAGCCAAAAGGCATTGCTATGTATCTGAGGGCGAAGAAAAGCTGCTCACCTCGCCACAAAGTCCCATTGTATTAATGCGGTGGAAACCAGATTCCACAGTGTCTCAAGCAGTAGCTCCAAACCTAAAATATCTTGGGGGCATGCTCCCCTATACTCCTCTGCACCACATCCTGCTGAAAGAGACAAAGCTACCTTTGATAATGACCAGCGGCAATCTTAGCGAAGAACCGATCGCCAAGGACAACGATGAGGCCATAAGGCGGCTCTCGGGAATTGCCGATTATTTCCTAATTCATAATCGCAATATATATGCCAAGTATGACGACAGCGTAACCATAATAGAAGGAGATAATATCCAGCTCACCCGACGGGCAAGAGGCTATGCCCCCTATCCTGTTCACCTGACCTTCAAAGCCAAGCAGGTACTCGGCTGTGGCGCCCAACTGAAGAATACTTTTTGCCTGACCAAAGACAACTACGCCTTTTTAAGCCAGCACATTGGAGACATGGAAAATCTGGAGACTATGGAGCACTTTGAAAACACCCTGAACCTTTATAAAAAGTTATTCCGCATTAAGCCTGAGATCATCGCCTACGACCTTCACCCAGAATACCTTTCCACCAAATACGCCCTGGAACTAGCTGGCCAATTCAGCAATATTAAGTTCACCCCAATTCAACATCACCATGCCCACATTGTCAGCTGTATGGTAGACAACGGGGTTGACGCCCCAGTTATTGGCGTAGCTCTGGATGGCACGGGTTATGGCAGCGATGGGCACGTCTGGGGGGCAGAATTTCTAGTCGCCGACTACCATAACTTCAAAAGGATGGGGCACCTTCAATACCTGCCTTTACCCGGTGGAGAAGCAGCTATAAAAAGGCCATACCGAACGGCTATAGGTTATCTCCTCAATTTATTAGGGGAAAATGCCCTCGGCTCTGACCTGGCTTTTCTCAGGGCAATTGATAACACCGAAGTCGAGCTTCTCAAACGGCAAATTCAAACTGGCCTTAACACGCCGCTGACCTCAAGCATGGGGCGTTTATTTGATGCCGTGTCAGCTCTAATAGGATTGAGAGGAGAAATAGATTATGAAGCTCAAGCAGCCATCGAGCTGGAGATGATAGCTTATGATGCGGTCGGAGAGACCAAAGCTTATCCTTTCCCCATAATTGAACAAAATGGGGAAAATATACTCAACCTTCGGGAGTTGTTTTCGGCAATAATTTCCGACCTGAAGAGAAAAAACTCCAAGGCAAATATATCGGCTAAGTTTCATAATGGCTTATCTCAGGCGATTCTCCAAATGTGCCAGATAATTAGCCATGAGTCAGGCAAAACTCAGGTGGCTTTAAGCGGCGGAGTATTTCAGAACCGACTATTGTTGAGAAAGGTAATCTCCAATCTCAGCTCAGCCGGCTTTACCGTCCTGACCCATAGTCAGGTACCCTGTAATGACGGGGGAATATCACTGGGACAAGCTGTCATCGCCAATTTCACAGCAGAGCCAAAAGCATGAGAGAGCTAGTTATCTCTATGGAAATGTCATAAAAAATTTCCGAAGGGGCTTGCCTTAATGCATAGAATAGAAGTTCACCTGAAAAGCCACCTGCCAGACGCCAGGGGGCTCAGTCTGGTCAGGGATATATATGACCTGGGAATAACAACGGTCTCCAAGGTTCACGTGGTGGATGTATACTGGCTAGATGCGGACTTAGAACCTGATATGCTGGAGTTAATTTGCCAAAGCCTTCTGGCTGATCCAGTCATTCAGGACTACCAGTATGAGACGGCCACCCAAGGACGGGACAAAGTAAGCAAAGATTGCCACGTTGTTGAGGTCGCTTACAATGCCGGCGTCACTGACCCGATTGAGGATACCATCATGAAGGCGCTCCAAGATTTGGCTATAAAAAATGTCAAAGCGGTCAAGACAGCAAGGCGCTACCTCATTAAAGGACAACTGGATGAGCATCAGCTAGGGACCATATGCAGTAGACTCTTAATAAACCCGATCATCCAGCATGTAGTCAAAGCCAAATTACTTAAATTTCCCCAGAGTCCCCAGTACAGATTCAAGTTAGAGCAAGTACACCTTCTAGAAGCAAGTAAAACTGAGCTTCTAGAGGTAAAACAGCAATTCGGATTTACTGATGACGAACTTCAGGCAATCGTCGCCTACTTTCAGCAGCAGAGGCGAAGTCCCACTGATGTCGAGTTAGAGACGCTGGCACAAACCTGGTCTGAGCACTGCGTCCATAAAACATTTAAAGGCAGCATTCAATTTGGCACCACCACCATAGATAACTTGTTAAAGAGCACCATCATTAGAGCCACCGAGCAACTGAACAAGCCGTGGTGCCTCTCCGTTTTCGAAGATAACGCCGGGGTAATCGATTTCGATGGTCGCTGGGCGCTGTGTTTCAAGGTTGAAACCCACAATCACCCCTCGGCGGTTGAGCCGTACGGAGGAGCAGCAACGGGAATAGGTGGCGTTGTCCGTGACCCACTTGGCACCGGTCTGGGAGCCAAGCCAATTCTGAACACCGATGTATTCTGCTTCGCCCCTCCCAATCTTCCCTACAATGAGTTGCCAAAGGGGGTTCTGCATCCGCTTCGCATTTTTAAAGGGGTTCGGGCTGGAGTAGCTGACTATGCCAATCGCCTAGGGATACCTACACTCAACGGCGCTATACTTTTCGACAAACGATATGTTGCCAACCCACTCGTCTTCTGCGGCACATTGGGATTACTGCCTAAAGACCTTTCTCAGAGAGGACAACAGAGCCCTGGTGACCTGGTGATATTGGTTGGAGGCAGAACCGGACGCGATGGCATACATGGTGTGACCTTTGCCTCAGAACAACTTACTGAAGCCTCAACTACAGTTTCTTACAGCTCAGTCCAGATTGGCAACCCGATTGTGGAAAAGAAGCTCATTGATGTTATGCTTCAAGCTAGAGACCGCAAACTCTACTCCAGAATAACCGATTGTGGTGGGGGCGGGCTGTCATCGGCAGTGGGTGAGATGGCTGCCGAAACCGGGGTGCGCGTTTATCTAGACAAAGTGCCTTTGAAATACGCTGGGCTGTCTTACACCGAAATATGGGTATCGGAATCTCAGGAACGGATGATATTGGCCGTTCCTCCGGACTGCGTCCAAGAATTGCTAAGTCTTTTCGCCAGTGAAGATGTCGAGGCCACAGTCATCGGCAAATTTACCAATGACCAGAGGCTTCAGCTTCTTTATCAGGGGATATTGGTCTGTGACCTGAGCATGGAGTTCCTGCACAGGGGTAGACCCCAGCTGCAGAGAGAAGCAGTCTGGGAACAACCACAACACACTGAACCCGACTTCACCCCACCGCCAGATTTGGGTGAGGCTTTATTATCAATCCTCAGTTCATGGAATGTGTGCAGCAAGGAATGGGTGATACGCCAGTATGACCATGAGGTGCAGGGAACTAGCGTTCTCAAGCCTCTGGTGGGAAAGAATGGCGATGGGCCAAGCGATGCCGCCATTATCAGACCGATTCTGGACTCAAAGATGGGTGTAATCGTCTCCAATGGCATAAATCCTAATTATGGAGAAATGGACCCCTACTGGATGGCAGCATCATCCATTGACGAAGCTTTAAGGCAAATTATAGCTGTTGGTGGTAACCTGCGAAGGGTTGCACTGCTGGATAACTTCAGTTGGGGTAATACCAGCAGGCCGGACATGCTGGGCGCTTTAGTCCGAGCGGCGGAAGCTTGCTATGACATGGCAATTGTTTATGAAACGCCCTTTATCTCAGGTAAGGACAGCCTCAACAACGAGTTTCAATCTGAAGGTGAGACCATCTCCATCCCCCATACCCTGCTCATCTCCGCCATCGGCGTTATGGAAGATGTAAACCGGGCTATATCAATGGATTTCAAGAAAGCAGACGACTTAATTTATATTTTAGGCATTACTCACAATGAGCTAGGAGGCTCTGAGTACTTCAGGAGTTACGGCTTTGTAGGTAACAATGTGCCCAAGGTAAACCCTCAGTTGGCAAGAGAGCTGATGGACAAGTTGAGTCTGGCTGCAGAGAAGAGCTTGGTCAAAGCATGCCATGACTGCAGTGAAGGCGGCATCGGCGTTGCCATCGCCGAGATGGCCTTTGCCGGAGGATTGGGAGCTACGGTTCACCTAGAATCTGTTCCGCTGGGTGAACCCATAGACAGGGACGATTTCATACTATTCTCTGAATCAAACAGCCGATTCATAGTTGAAGTAAGGCAAGAAAATAAAGATGAGTTTGAGGAAATAATGGGCAATGTCAGCCTGGCAGCTATTGGTGAGGTTAATGATTCTAAGGTATTGGAAATATACGGCCTGGATGGCAGAAAGATTGTTAATAAATCTATAAGCGAGTTAAAGGAGGCCTGGCAGAAGCCTCTTCGTTGGTAGAGACTAATGAGCAAAGTAAGAATATTAATACTACGTGTTCCAGGAACAAATTGCGATGCTGAAACGGCATTTGCTTTTCAGCAAGCTGGAGCAATTACGTCAATAGTCCATATTGGTGAACTGATTCGCCGTGAACGACGGCTTTCCGACTATCAAATAATGGTCATTCCCGGCGGCTTTACCTACGGCGATGATATAGCCGCGGGCAAAGTGTTGGCCAACGAACTCAGGCTAAAGCTCGGTGAAAATATACAGAGATTTGTTGATGATGGAGGATTGATTCTAGGAATTTGTAACGGCTTTCAGGTCCTGGTCAAGGCGGGCCTTCTGCCAGGGAAAACAAATGGCAATTCTCCGTCGTTGACCTTGACAGCTAATGATTCGGGCAAATTTGAATGCCGTTGGGTACACCTGAGCGTAAACGGGCAAAGTCCCTGCATTTTCACCAAAGGAATAAATAGCATGTATCTTCCCGTAGCCCACGGCGAGGGAAAGGTTATTGTTGCACTTGAAGCCCTGCCCTACCTAAATATAGTGCTCTACTACGCCGACGAGCATGGAGGCAGAGAAGCCGACTATCCACACAATCCCAACGGCTCGGTGGCAAATATTGCCGGCATTTGTGACGCCTCGGGACGCGTCTTCGCCTTAATGCCGCACCCCGAACGCCACATTTGGCACACTCAGCATCCACAATGGACAAGGCAAAGAGCCAAAGAATATGGAGATGGCTTCCAGATTTTTGTAAACGCCGTGAAATGGGTGCAGAGTTCATAAAATTAGCTTAAGTTTAAGGTAGTTCTGGTTCTCTCTTAAAAGTAACTAGGCTTTCCAATCAACGAGGCGCAATGACTTCCAAGAAGTAGCCATGGCACCTTAAGTCATCGGTAAACTCGGGATGAATATCCTTGGCCTAACGGCAGTAGATATTCATTGAGGGCATACAATAGATGACCAGAACTGTCTCTGGCCAAATGGGTAAACTTCATAACCGAATTCCTGAAAAATCGTCTCTATCGCGACTTGAGCTAGACGCCCCTTAAGGAGATTTAGCATAAACTCGGTTTGGAGATAAATAATTGCTGTAAGGCAGGAATGAACTGCTTCTTCTCAAACAAAAGTTCGGTATCTTCCAACGTGGGCTACCAAGAAAAAATGGAAAGGGAAGCATTAGTGCTTCCCTTTCCATTTGTCAAATAACTCACAAGTCCGTAACCAATGACCACAAAAGGTAGCTATAAATTTTCCAAGGCTCTAACAACGTCGTTAAGGTCGTCAAAGGACTTGCATTCAAGGTTATTCTCCCTGCAGTAGGTTAGCAGCTCACCTCTGGCGAGGATTTCGTAGGCGTACTTTGCTGGGTTAATATCGGAATCGCCATTCCCAACGTATATCACCCTGTAACCTTCTTCCAGAAACAACTTAATGTACGCCTCTTTTAGGCCACCGTCTAATTGCTTGCCAGCCGGCCCGATATATTGAACTTTCAGCCCATCAGCACAGAATCGGGTTTGCGCGGCATATGCCTCAACATTTTCTAAGCCCATTTCCCTCAGTATTGCTTTTATATAAAAGTCCAGTCCATTGCTCACAATTACCAATCTGAAGCCTCTCTCGGAGCAATAAGTTACTATCTCTTGAAACCCAGCTCTCATCTTGACCTTGCCTTTGGTAGCCTCAAGCAAAGTAGGTCTATCGGCTTTAACCATAGCGAAGGCTTGGGTATTGAAGCGGTCTACAGATATCTTGTGCTCTTTGTAGTCCCGTAATAATTGCCGCCAGTCTCCTTGGGCAAAGCTGTCTAGAAGAAGAAAGCTAGTATCCTCTTCGGTAATGGTGCCATCGAAGTCACATTGAACTAGGGTTTTCATTATATTGCTTCCTGCGCCATGCCACCACATGAGCGCACTTACAAGATTGCTGTTTCATAGCAACGCAGGTAACAGCATAGCATATCCCCCCGAATAAAAACCACAAACAGAAATCCAAATGATTTTAGCTGACAACCAGCAACAAGCATTTCGTATAAATACCTGTGTAGGCGAACCCTAGATTCCCTTAATCTGCTGCAGTTTACTCAAATGTTAGCACGTGCCATAGCAGCGGCCAAGCTCATTACAGCATCCTGTGATCCAACAATGATAAATGAGGGGATGGAGCTGGTATTTCACGGAAATTAGCCAGTATCTTGCCACCGCCGGTTTTGGCAGCTTCGCCCACGCTGGTCATCCCGGCGCGAATATATTGCTCAGAGGGATCGAGGGATGTGCCTGCGTAATTGATTATGGCCACAAAGCGTCTCGGCTTTCTATCCTTAACTTCAAGCACTTCCCCAAATCTAGACTCGATGGGGATACCTGACTTCAGCAATACTCCATTTATGACTACGCCACAAACCGTGGCTAAACCAATTTTTCCACTCGGGACAACCACAGAGCCAAGTTTTTCTCCTTCAAACGCCGTGAAATGGGCTCAGCGAGCATGAAATTAGCTCAAGTTCAATGTGGGCCTGATTCTCTATTAAAGATAACTGGGCTTTTCAGTCAATGCGAGATAATGGCTTCCAGAAAGTAGCGATGAAACCTTAAGTCATCACTGAACTCAGGGTGAAAAACGGTAACCAACAGCTTTCCTTGCCTGGCCGCCACAGCGATACCATTGGGCAACCTGGCTAAAACCTCCACCCCCAAGCCCACCCTTTCAATAATGGGGGCACGGATGAAAACGGCGGGAAAAGATTTACCTCCCAAAGCCGGCACCGGCAGTTCAGCCTCAAAGCTATCTATTTGCCTGCCAAAAGCATT
>JAUXIO010000031.1 GCA_030620975.1 Dehalococcoidia bacterium
CCCACCTTCAAGGCTAACGGCTTTTCAGCTTTTACTTCCTTCTTCGCCTTCGGTTTCTTTTTAACTTCCGCTGATACTTCAGCTTGCTCTAACTTAACTTCACTCTCAGGCATTTTCCCCTCCTTCAAACTGTTGAATTCTGGCTTGCAATACATTCAAAAGCTGCTGCAAAAGACCGCTGAGCAAATTATGTAAACTCTGCACAGGTGCTTGCAACTGCCCCATTAGCTGAGATATCAAGACCTCTCTGGATGATAAAGTAGATAAGGTTAAAACTTGCTCACTGGTGAGCACGCGGTCACCCAGCAGCCCCCCCCTAATATTTAAAATTGAGCCCGCTGACCGAATATATTCAGTAAGAGCTCTAGCTGCTTTAACCGCGTCATCATAACCAAAAGCTATAGCCACCGGGCCATCAAGAAAAGTTTCTATCTGTCTCCCTCCCGCTCTTTCCCCAGCAAAGCGAGCTAAGGTATTTTTAATCACTCGATATTCAACCCCGGCTTCTCTTAAACGCTGGCGCAAACTATCCATTTCCCTGGCCGAAAGTCCTCGATAATCGGTAGCAATGGCAATAGTGCTCCGCGAGAGCTTGTCGACTAAACTATCAATGATTTGCCCCTTCTTCTCCTTTAACATATTTCTTACCCCCTCAAACTAAATAGTCCCTGCGCCATTAACACAGGAACTATTCCCAAGGACTCAACCATCAAGCTGCCTGGGTAGGCATTCCTTCAAGCCCCTAGGGCACCTACTGTCACTGGCACAATATTAAATTTTTCTATAAAACTACTAAGCAGCTAAAGCCAAAAACGATTTAAGGTCAAGTTTAATTCCCGGACCCATAGTAGTGGACAGAAAAGCACTTCTGATATACTGCCCCTTGGCACCGCTGGGCTTAGCCCTTACCACCGCTTCAACTACCGCCGCCAAATTCTCCACCAACTTGTCCTTATCAAAACTAATCTTGCCCACAGGCAGATGTATAATTGCAGTCCTATCCAGTCTAAATTCCGCCCGACCCTTACGAACTTCACCAATAGCACGGGATAAATCGTTAGCTGCTACCACCGTGCCCGATTTTGGATTGGGCATCAGGCCCTTCCTCCCCAAAATTCGCCCCAGCTTACCCACTTTGCCCATCACATCTGGGGTAGCTATGGCCACATCAAAATCAAGCCACCCAGCTTCAACTTTGGCGACGAGCTCATCACTGCCCACATGGTCAGCCCCAGCCTCCTCAGCTATTTTCACCGCTTCACTTTGAGTAAAAACGAGAACGCGCACTTCCTTGCCCAATCCATGGGGTAGAAGCGCCACTCCCCGCACTTGCTGGTCGGCACTGCGCGGGTTAACGCCCATCCTCAAATGAAGCTCAACCGTCTCGTCAAACCCAACATAACTAGCCTTCTTAGCCAGCTCAACAGCCTCATCTGCCGAGTAAGCTTTGGACCTATCCATGAGCTTAACCACTTCCTGATATTTTTTGCCACGCTTGGCCATCTTTCTACTCTACCTCGACTCCCATACTGCGAGCCGTGCCCTCAATGATGCACACTGCCTTATCAACATCAGTAGTGTTGAGGTCTCTCATCTTGATCTGAGCAATTTCACGAACTTTGTCACGGCTGATCTTACCCACACTCTCTTGGCCAGCAACACCGCTGCCCTTCTCTGCGCCCAGGGCCCGCTTCAGTAAATCAGTTGCCGGCGGCGTTTTAGTAACGAAGGTGAAGGAACGGTCCTGGTAAATAGTTATCTCCGCGGGGATAATAGAGCCCTCCTGAGAGGCAGTCTTCTCATTATACTCTTTACAGAAAGCCATAATATTAACTCCGTGCTGGCCCAGAGCCGGTCCCACCGGCGGTGCCGGAGTAGCTTTGCCCGCCGCAATCTGCAACCTAATGACTGCGCTAACTTTCTTGGCCATTTATAACTTCTCCACCTGCAAAAAGTCGAGTTCCACAGGCGTCTCCCTGCCAAACAGAGATAAAAGCACTTTCACCTTACCTCTTTGCACGTTAATTTCATCAACTATACCTATGAAGTCAATAAAGGGGCCATTAGACACTCGAACGCTCTGCCCCTTAGTGAAGCCCACCTTGACCTGCGGCGTTCCCTCTGTCATCTGCTTCAAAATGGCGTCCACTTCCTCCTCAGCTAAAGGCATCGGCTTATTGCCATCACCAACGAAGTTGGTGACCCCCGGAGTATTACGCACCACATTCCAGCTTTCCTCATCCATCTCCATTTGAACCAGAATGTAGCCGGGGAAAACTTTCTTGCTCACCGTATGCCGCTGCCCACGCCTGATCTCAATCTCATCCTCGGTGGGTATTACCACCTGAGTTACCTTATTGGCGGCGTCCATGAACTTAATCCGCTGCTCTAGGTTGCTCCTAACGCGCTCCTCATAGCCGGAGTAAGTATGTATGATATACCAGCGCTTCTCATCCTCTGCCATTTATTTGCCACCTAAAAATACTTTACTAACCAATTCGGCAAACCCATAATCCAAAACACCCAAAATAAGCCCAACAATAGCAGAGACAATGATGCACAGCACAGTCAAGCGTAAAGTTTCGTGCCTTGTGGGCCAGGTCACCTTCTTTAGTTCGGCAATGGTGTCACTAAACCACTTAAACCTGGCTTTCTTGGGCTTGGCAACTTGAGATCGACTTCCCATAAGCGAAATTACTTAGCTTCACGGTGAAGAGTATAAATGCGGCAACAGGGGCAGTACTTCCTCAACTCCAGTCGCTGCGGGTCATTCTTCTTATTCTTGGTAGTAGTATAAGTCCTCTCTTTACATTGCTCGCAAGCGAGATGGATGATAACCCGTGACTCTCCTTTCTTGGCCATATCTAATCAAGAATTTTGGTGAAGACGCCAGCGCCTACCGTTCTACCCCCCTCTCGAATGGCAAAGCGCAATCCTTCCTCAATGGCCACAGGGTAAATAAGCTTTATCTTCATCTTCACATTATCACCGGGCATAACCATTTCAACTCCCGGTGGCAACTCAGTAGCCCCCGTAACGTCAAGGGTTCTAATATAGAATTGCGGCTTATATCCATTGAAGAAAGGTGTATGTCTGCCGCCCTCTTCCTTGGTTAATACATATACCTCACCCTCAACATAACTATGCGGCTTAATGGAACCCGGTGCGGCCAAGACCTCGCCTCTTTCTATTTCCTCACGCTCTATGCCTCGCAGCAGGCAACCAATGGCATCTCCAGCTTCAGCGAGCTCCATTGATTTGTGAAACATCTCCACACCGGTGACAACGATTTTCCGCGTCTCTTTTATTCCCACTATCTCCACTTCATCACCAACCTTAACTGTACCTCTCTCCACTCTACCCGTAGGCACAGTACCTCGCCCCTTAATGCTGAAAACATCCTCAATAGGCATCAGGAAAGGTTTATCCTTGGGTCGGGCTGGAATGGGCACATACTCATCTATAGTATCCAGTAACTTCCATATTGGGCCGCACCACTGGCACTCTCTCTTACCGCAGCCGCACTCTCCAGCTTTAAGTGCACTCACTCGAATGATGGGAATCTTGTCTCCGGGAAAATTATACTTGGAAGCCAGCTCCCTGAGCTCCAGCTCAACGAGCTCCAGCAACTCTTCATCTTCCATCATGTCTATCTTATTCAAAGCTATTAACAGACAGGGCACCTCCACCTGGCGCGCCAGAAGAATATGCTCACGTGTTTGAGGCATGGGTCCATCGGGAGCGGCGACCACTAGAATCGCCCCATCCATCTGAGCGGCACCGGTTATCATATTCTTAATATAGTCGGCGTGCCCTGGGCAGTCCACATGAGCATAATGACGCTTCTCGGTCTCATACTCAATGTGAGAAATGGCAATGGTCAATCCCCTCGCCTTCTCCTCAGGAGCATTATCTATAGACTCAAAGGGACGAAACTCAGCCAGACCCACGGTAGATAAAACCCTGGTCATCGCCGAGACCAATGTCGTCTTACCATGGTCCACATGACCTATTGTGCCCACATTAACGTGGGGCTTGGTGCGGACATATACTTTCTTTGCCATCTTAAACCTCCCAAATTTTACCCAGACTTACAGAGCCCACAACCAGATTCGAACTGGTGACCCCGTTCTTACCAAGAACGTGCTCTTCCTGCTGAGCTATGTGGGCTTCCACATAAACTATTTTAACCTGCTACTTAATTTTAATCTACTACATGGTGGAGGGGGTAGGATTCGAACCTACGTAGCCCAAAGGCGGCAGGTTTACAGCCTGCTCCGATTGTCCACTCCGGCACCCCTCCCCAGCCCCAAGCTTACAGAGCCCGAGAGGGGATTCGAACCCACTAACCTACCGATTACAAGTCGGTTGCGCTACCATTGCGCTACTCGGGCAATTCACCACGCCGCTAACACAGCTTGGCCAATTGCTGAACCGTTAGTATAAGGAACACAAACCTGCATGTCAAGACTAGCCAAGCCTAAACCAATTTGCAAAATATTTTTCATTAACAATTATAACTAATTTATGAGCCAACTACAAAATATTTAGGCAAGCTCAAAAGAATCCCAGATACCAGTTCATGATATTACTTCCCCAGAAAAGCGTTGCCATAGTTGCCAGCGACAGAAAGGGGCCAAAGGGAATAGCCTCTCTGCGCTTCTTAACCTTCAGCGCCAGTAAAATTGCCGCCACCAAGCCGCCACCAACTACCACCAGAAGCAAGGCGACAAATACCAGAGGGAATCCAGTAATCAGACCAAATCAGCCCTGCCAATGGCACCACTCGCGTCCAGCGTTCACCAGCTTTCTCCTGGACGCCGATGCCTGGTGCTACAGAATATGAATTCATTCTGGCCAAGGACGCCGCTCTGACCCAGACCATAGTTAAAGAGAGGCTGTCAAACACCGCTTACCAGTATGATGACAAACTGGACTGGGATACCACTTATTTTTGGGCGGTAAAAGTTATTAAACCCATCCCCAGCAAGACCTACTCAGTAGCTACCTTCAGCGTAATGACCAAAGAAGAGGCCGCTCTGGAACAGCCATTGGCACCCACCACTCCCCTATGGGCAAAGATAGTAATTGCCCTCACAATAGTTTTCTTCCTTGCCATAACCACCTTCAACCCTAGAGTGAGGCAATATTTTAAGCATCTAATCCATAGAGTGAGCGACAAAATTCGAGGTAGAGAGAGGTGGTGATAGCTAAACTACCGCCACGGCTTCCGGGCTTAACTCAACTTTGCCCAGCATATCGGTAATTTCCATTGCTCTGTCTTCTGCTTTATCCAGTCGTTGAACTCCAATATGAGTACAGCCGTCTTCTACCTCTTTACTTACCTTGTAATGAGCATCGGCCAAACAGGCAATTTGCGGCAGATGCGTAATGCATAGCACTTGATGACTCCGCGCCAGCATGGCTAGCTTCTTACCCACAATATCGCCACTTCTGCCGCCGATGCCAATGTCAATCTCATCAAAGATGAGTGTCGACACCGGACTTCTGGCTTGAAGGGCGCAGCTCAATGCCAGCATAAAGCGCGAAGTTTCCCCACCAGAGGCAATTTTTGCCAGAGGCTTGAGCACTTCTCCCTTATTTGTGGATACCAGAAACTCAACTACATCTATTCCGGTCGGATTGAAGACATAGCTTTTACCGTCGGGCAAAGGCAAGCCATCATCTGATTCCCGCTGCTTAGCCGATACCGCAAAATCTACCTCCGACATGTTGAGCTCAGCGAGCTCCCGCTTAATTGCCTCAACGAGCCTGATGCCGGCCTCACATCTAGCCGCCGAAAGCTTATTAGCGACATAGCCAGTATCTAATTGCAGTTGACTGAACTTCTTTCTCAGCTGCTCTCTCTCCTCGTCTTCAGCACCCATGCCGCTCAGCTTAGCCTTAGCATCCCGAGCGAAGGCTAATATCTCACTTATACTATTCCCGTATTTCCGTTTCAGATGACTTATGCTATTGAGCCTCTGTTCCACTTCCTCAAGATACTTCGGCTCATACTCCAGAGTCTGCGCATAGGAATGCAGCGCTCGAGAAAGGTCTTCAATATTATAAATGGCGTTTTCTACCGTCTCCACGGAATCCTTAAAATCCCCCTCCAGCGCCGCTATACCCTTAAGCTCATCTTTCACCCGCTGCATGAGGT
Source organism: Dehalococcoidia bacterium (assembly GCA_030620975.1). GTDB lineage: Bacteria > Chloroflexota > Dehalococcoidia > GIF9 > JAUXIO01 > JAUXIO01. The sequence continues at coordinate 6,164 of JAUXIO010000031.1, forward strand.
CAAAGACCGAGCCCGCTTCAGCTCCGTAAAGGATTTGATAGGCAGACTCACAGAACTCACTGAGTTTCTCCCTGTTGAGCAAAATCGCCCGCTGCTTCTGCAGTTCTTCTTCCTCCCCAGGTTTAAGATTCGCCGCCTCTATCTCCTCCACCTGAAAGTTAAGAAGTTCCCTGTCTCTCCTCATCAATCGCTCTTCTCTTTCCAATTTGGAAAGTTCCCTTTCCACGAAGCTCAGCTCGGCATACTTGGCAGCCATCTCACTGCACAGAGCACCAAGACCAGCATAAGCGTCAAGCAGGTCAAGATGCTGCTCGGGGTCGAGCAGCGAAAAGTGCTCCGCCTGACTATGAATATCCACCAAGAGATGTCCCACAGCTTTGAGTAAGCTCAGAGGCACCGCTCGCTGATTTATCCTGGCAACGCTGCGCCCACCGGGCTTAACCTCCCTGGAGAGAATTAAGAGACCGCCCTCATCCCCATCCAGTCCGTGGTTAGAAAGCAAAGATTCCAATTTGGCGTTTCGCTCGCCATCGAGCTGGAAAATGCCTTCTATCCTCAGTGGCAATTCCCCCCTGCCCATTACCGCTAAATCCACCTTGTCACCGAGAAGGGCGCCAATGGCACCAACAATTAGAGATTTCCCGGCACCGGTCTCACCGGTGAGCACATCGAAGCCCGGTGCCAAACACAGATTCAATCTGTCAATGAGAGCCAAATTTTCAACGCTAAGTTCAGCTAACACTCCTTGCCTCCTTACCAATGGTTACAGTTTTCTGATGACTCCAACCACTTTGCCCTGAATTTCCACATTCTCCGGCTCGCAGTATATTGGCTGCATTTGTCGATTTGCTGGCTGAAGCCGAACTCTCTCCAGCTCACGGTAAATCCGCTTTAAAGTCACCTCCTGCTCCCGCTTCAGCCAAACCACAACCATTTCCCCATCCTCAGCGCTGTTCGACGGCTGCACCAGTACGGTGTCTCCATCATCAACCAGAGCGTCAATCATAGAAAGCCCTTTTACTTTCAGGGCATAAACTTCCTTCCCCCCCGTCAACTCCTCAGTTAGCTCCAGGGTGTCTAAAGCCGCCGTAAACCAGGTATCAGAGCTCGGCACCGGAATCGGTTCCCCAGCGGCAATAACCCCAAGTAGGGGCACGGATACAAACCTGCGCCCACCGCCGAGCAATTGAATATTTCTTGCCAACTCGGGCTCACGATGAATGTATCCCTGCCTCTGCAAAACTTTTAAGTGATGCTGAACAACGGCAGTGGAACTAATATTGCAGCCCCTCTGAATCTCCCTCACCGTGGGCGCATAATTCTGCTCACGCATAAATTCTCGAATGAAATTAAAAATGCGCTGCCGAGTATCACTCTCTCCAACCTTCCTCATTTTCTCCCTCCATAATACTTCAGTTCTACGAACAAAAGTACCACTAATAACATACATTGTCAAGTCCCCAAAGCAAAAAATTGCCAATATTTTAACGACACTGGGGCTAAATCAAATTACAAGCGGCCAGGGGGGGGGCTAAAAGATGGGCTAAAAGGGCTCACGCTTTTGCGTCCAGTCCATTGGAGCTATGGCTTCGGCGGCTTCTGAATCTCTTTCAGCGCTTCAGCGGCATTGCGGCGTACAGAGTAGTCCCTATCTCTCAGTGCCTCGGTTAAGATGGACACCGCAGCTTTGGCATCGAGACCTATGTCACCCAGAGCTGTGGCAGCATTGCGGCGCACGAAGTGGTCTTCATCACTCATCGCCTCAATGAGAGCTGGCACTGCCGCCTTACCAATGCTGCCCAGAACCCGAGCGGCATTGGCACGAACCTCGTTATCCTCATCCTTTAGTGCCTCGGTAAGAGCCGATGAGGCTAGTTCGCCACCTATTTTACTTAAGGCAACAGTAGACCACCAGCGCACCCAGCGATCTTTATCTTTTAATGTCCCAATAAGAGCTGGTGCCGCAGCCTCGGCACCAGAGCCAATGTCACCTAAAGCGGAAGCGGCATTGGCGCGAACTAGGTTATCCCTGTCTTTTAAAGCCTCGATGAGGGCGGGCACCGCAGCCTCATCGCCAATCTTGCCCAGAACTAGAGGGGCATTCTGGCGCACCAAGTAGTCGCTACTCCTCAATGCCTCAACCAGAGCGGGCACCGCAGCTCTGGCACCGGACCCAATATCACCCAGAGCACGGGCGGCATTAGCACGCACTAAATCATCCTTCTCCCTGAAGGCTTCAAGGAGAGCGGGCACCGCGGCCTTGGCATCGGGACCAACACGCCCCAGAGCTATGGCAGCATTGCGGCGCACGAAGAAATCCCTATCTCTCAGCGCCTCGACGAGGGCGGGCACCGCGGCACTGGCACCAGGCCCAATATCACCCAGGGCATGGGCGGCGTTGGCGCGCACCTCGCCATCCTCATCTTTCAGCGCTCTAACCAGAGCCGGTATCGCAACTACCACATCGGGATAAATGCGGCCCAGGGCTTTAGCCGCAGCCCGGCGCACAAGGTAATTCTTAACTTGAAGAGCCTTAATGAGAGCGGGGGCTGCAATCTTGCCAATATCCCCCAGCGCCCTGGCAGCACCTCCACGCACATCTTCGTCCTCCAATGCCTCAATAAGCGCAGATACCGCCGCCTTGCCAATATCCCCCAAGGCATGAGCGGCAGCCCTGTATGCATCGACATCCTCGCCCTCTAACGCCCTCGCATGTTTCATTAATGGACCCCGATTTGCCATAAACTCTCCTTTTAACTACCCTATCAATCAACTCTCAGTGCTCAATCTCAATTGCCACCCAACAGATCTAATCCAGCATAAAGTAAAAGCAGGGTCTTTGCAAAAATCCTACTCATGGACTGCACCCCTATAATTGGACGAGTAAAGCTTTGGCGCTTCCATTTTCCAAGGTCACTAACTTTTTGTAGCGGAGTTCGTTTATTGATAAAGGGTATTTATCAGTGGTAAAGTACAAACAGAAAGGACTTTGAAAAGGTGAACGTAAAATTATTGATTA
>JAUXIO010000028.1 GCA_030620975.1 Dehalococcoidia bacterium
CTCAAGAGCTTGTGCTACTCTTATGTCAGAGAACCTCTCACCCTTTTTAGTTTCCATCCAGATTCTGCCTCCACCTCCGCCACAGCAAAGGCTATTTTCATGAGAGTCGGCAAACTCAACCAGTTCTAAACCGGGGATACTTTTCAGAACTTTTCGAGGTTCATCATATACCCCATTGTGGCGCCCCAAGTAACATGGGTCTTGATAGACTACTCTTTTGTTCACTTTGTTAGAAGGTTTTAACCTACCTTGGTCAATGAGCTCCGCCAGATACTGAGTGATATGTAATACCTTAAATTCACCCCCGAACTCGGGATACTCATTCTTGAAGGAGTTATAGCAGTGCGGAGAGCTAACCACGATGGTTTTAACGCGATTTTCGGTAAAGGCTTTGATGTTGCTCTGGGCAAGGCTCTGGAAAAGGCTTTCATTCCCAGCTTTGCGAATTGCCTCACCGCAGCACTTCTCCTCGGCACCCAAGATGCCAAAGTCCACCTCTGCTTTTTTAAGGATATTGGCTGTAGCCTGAGCTACCCTTTTAACTTTCGAATCATAGGCCGGAATGCAGCAGGGGAAATAAAGTATCTCAGTTCCTCTGGTAAACTTCTTTATGGCCAAGTCATTCGCCCAATCTGCCCGCTTAGCTGGCTCCTCTCCCAAAGGATTACCTGTGGCCGCAATGTTCTTTGCCGTGATTCTGAGTGAATCGGGCACACCACCTACACCCAAGTCTACTATCACCCGATGCAAGGCCCTCATAATGTCAATTATGTTCACCCCACGCGGGCAGCGTTGGACACAAGCGCGGCAGGTGGCGCATAGCCATATCTCTTCGTTGTCAAAGTCAATTAAGCCCAGTTGTGTCTGATGGATTATCCTTCTCACTCCGAAGCTTGTCACCAAGTTCCAGGGACAAATGCCGGTGCAAATGCCACATTGGTAACAGGCCTTGAGGGGCTCGCCGCCGGCCTCAATTACCGCCTCTACCGCTTCTTTATAGGGGTTGACTACCGCCAAATTTCACACAATTCCTTGCTAAAAAATAATTGCTTGGCAAACCTAATATCTTGTAAAATAAAAAGCTAGCTGTACTCATCGTGAGGGATATAGCTAGCTTATAAGCAACAAGTCTGCCTTCCACTAATGACAAACTATAATACAAATTCGATGAACTAACAAGCCATAAGGAACAGAAAATTTGCCCAGTTAAAAATCATCGTGATAAACTTAATATCGCGCATGAGGTAGAGTATGAAAATACTGGTTACTAATGATGACGGCATATACGCACCTGGGCTTTGGCAATTAGCTAAAAAGCTTAGGGAGGTGGGTACGGTGCTCATCGTTGCTCCCGACCGAGAGCAAAGTGGCGTGGGCACCTCAGTTAGTCTGCATCATCCCCTGAGGATAAATAGGGTAAAATCGCCAATAAAGGATATAGAAGCTTATTCGGTAGAAGGCACCCCTTCTGATAGCGTCATTTTGGCCATTAAATTTTTGGCGAAGGATGAGATAGACCTGGTTATTTCCGGCATTAATGAGGGGCCAAATATAGGCAATGATATTTTCATTTCAGGCACTGTTGGCGCTGCCCTCCAAGGTTATTTTCACGAAATTCCCTCCCTGGCCATTTCAATAAATGCCTATAAAGACCTGCACTTCAATGCTGCAACCAAACTGGCAAGCTTACTTGCTGACAAGGTCAAAGACGGCACTCTGCCCCGGGGAATCTATTTAAATGTGAACTTACCCAATCTGCCTGCAGAAAAAATTGAGGGCATAGAGATTACCAAGCTAGCCGAGCAAAGTTATACTGGTACGATTCAGCAGGGACATGATGGCAGGCGGGAACATTATTGGATTGAGCGCAGCAAGCCGCAGTGGCATGTGAAGACGGGCACTGATATATGGGCACTGGAACTAAATAGGATTTCCATTACCCCTCTGCCCAGTAATCCTGATGCCTCTATCAATTCTACTCTGAAGGAAGTAGCATCAACTCTTTTTCAAGAGCTATTGACAAGATGAAGTAGATTATTTATTATTAGTTTGCCACCGACCTCAAGGCGGTGAGCGCAGAGATATAAAGTAAAACTAAATAGAGTGGTTTGTCCGCTTGGATCGGTAACGACCGAGACGGGGATGTAAAGTAATTAAAAAACCTTCTCAGCGTTGCTGAGAAGGTTTTTTAATTTTAATGAGTTGGCTATGCGCAATACTATAGCTGATGTTCACGGAATTAAAGTTGGACATTATACTGACAGAGAAGCAGCCACTGGCTGCACGGTTGTTCTGTGTGAGCAGGGAGCTGTAGCCGGAGGCGATATCGCGGGCTCGGCGCCGGGAACTAGAGAAACTGACCTCCTCCGCCCCACAAGCCTGGTACAAGAAGTCCAAGCTATTCTCCTCAGTGGCGGCAGTGCTTTTGGTTTGGATGCTGCCGCCGGCGTAATGCGTTATCTAGAAGAGCGTGGCTTTGGCTATGACACCCCTATTGCCAAGATACCTATTGTTCCCGCGGCCATTCTCTTCGATTTAGCTGTGGGCAGCTCTCAGGTTAGGCCCGGAGCTGAGCAGGGTTATCAGGCTTGCTTGGCTGCCAGCGACAAAGAAGTAGCCGAGGGATGCGTCGGCGCTGGCACCGGAGCTACGGTGGGCAAGATTCTGGGTATAGATAGGGCTACGAAAAGTGGTCTGGGAACAGCCAGCCAGGGGATAGCTGGAGGCATTATCGTTGCCGCCCTTATCGTAGTGAATGCCTTTGGAGATGTCATCGACCCAAAAACGGGGCAAATTTTAGCTGGGCCGCGCCATGCAAGCGGCAAGGATTTCTTGAGTACTGCTGAACTGCTAAAAAGTGGCGAGGCGGGGAGAAACGCACCACTTCTTAATACCACCATTGGGGTGGTTGCCACTAATGCCCATTTAGATAAGGGTCAAGTGAGTAAGTTGGCGCAGATGGCACAGGATGGCATAGCTCGAGCCATAAAACCCTCCCATACCATGTATGATGGTGATGCCATGTTTGCTCTTTCTCTGGGTGAGAAGAGCAGTGATATTACTGTACTTGGTTCAGTGGCTGCCGAGGTGGTAACTACAGCCATAATTAGAGCAATCACCCAAGCTGAGGCACTAGCTGGACTGCCAGCAGCCAAGGAGGTTGGTATAAGGTGGAATTAATGCCGAAAGTTGGATTCATTGGCGCTGGAACGGTGGGCACAGCTTTGGCATTAAGACTTTCCCAGCACCGATATCAAATAGCTGCCGTAGCCAGTCGAAATTTAACTTCGGCGCAAAAGTTGGCTGAGATGTTGAATAATTGTCGGATTTGCAAGACGCCTCAGGAGGTGGTTGATGTCGCTCAGTTTGTATTTATTACCACTCCCGATGATTTTATTTCCAGGGTAGCTGCTGAAATTCATTGGCATGTCAATCAGAGCGTAGTGCACTGCAGTGGCGCTGACTCCGTTGATATATTGGCACCAGCCAGGCAATTGGGTGCTGAAGTAGGGTGCTTTCATCCGCTGCAGACTTTTGCCAGTGTTAGCCAGGCTATAAGTAATCTACCAGGCTCCACTTTCGCCATTGAAGCCGAGGAGCCGCTGTTATCTACACTAAAAGAGATGGCTCGGGCTCTCGATGGTGATTATGTGGAACTTAAAGCTGGTGATAAGGTGCTTTACCATGCGGCGGCGGTTTTTGCCTGTAACTATGTGGTAACTTTGGTGAAGTTGGCTACGGACCTATGGCAGACTTTTGGAGTATCGCGGGCGCAAGCAACGAAGGCACTTATACCACTTTTGCGCGGCACGGTAAATAATATTGGCAGTATTGGTCTACCCGACTGCCTTACCGGACCCATCGCCCGGGGTGACTTGGGCACGATAAATAGGCACCAAGAGGCTCTTGAAAAGAAAGCGCCCTCGCTGCTTACCATCTACAAGGAACTCGGGCTTCACACTGTCCCAATCGCCTTGGCTAAAGGCAAAATTGATAAAAGCAGAGCCGAGGAATTACAGGCTCTTCTTGAAATAAAATCAAAAGATAGTGGAGGTCAACCATGAGGGCAATGCTAAAAAGTAAGATCCACCGAGCCAGAGTCACCGAAGTGAACATTGATTATGAAGGTAGCATTACCATTGATAAGCTTCTCATGGAGGCAGCTGGCATCTTGCCTTATGAGCAACTGGAGGTGCTGAACATTAATAATGGAGCCAGGTTCAGCACTTATGCCATTGAAGGCGACCGAAATTCGGGGGTGATTTGCCTCAACGGTGCCGCGGCCAGGCTTGTGGCTAAAGGTGACATGGTGATCATCCTTTCTTACCAGCACGTTCCGGATAATGAAGCAGTTGCTGCAATTCCTAGGTTGGTTTATGTAGATTCTAAGAATAAACTCGTTGGAGTGGGCAAGAAAGATTGGGTGGAAGATTTGATGGCGGCCAAATAGGAATAAAAAGGGAGGCAAAATGCGCGTTACCATCAACGAAATAAAGGAGATGAAGCGAAGGGAAGAGAAGATACCCATGCTTACCGCTTATGATTATTCCACAGCTAAGCTGGTGGATGAAGCCGGTGTACCGCTAATTCTGGTCGGGGATAGCTTGGGCATGGTGATATTAGGCTACGAGACGACTATCCCGGTAACCATGGACGAAATGATACATCACACCAAAGCTGTGGTCAGGGGTACTAAACGAGCCTTGATAATAGGCGATATGCCCTTCATGACTTATCATACCAGCATCTCTGATGCTCTGTACAATGCCGCTCGCTTTATCCAGGAGGGAGGGGCCCAGGCGGTAAAGCTTGAGGGGGGTGAAGTTGTTGCCGAAACGGTGCGGCGTATTGTCAATTGTGGAATTCCAGTGATGGGGCATATCGGGCTTACTCCTCAATCTATTTACCAATTGGGCGGATTTAAGGTGCAGGGAAAAACGCCAGAGGCTGCAGGGCGTCTAATTAGAGATGCTTGCGCCCTGGATGAAGCCGGTGCCTTCAGCATCGTTCTGGAAGCAGTGCCAGCGCCACTTTCCAAGCTGATTACCCAAAAAGTAAGCGTTCCCACCATTGGCATCGGGGCTGGTCCCGACTGTGACGGTCAGGTTCAGGTAATTAATGACATCCTTGGTCTTTTTACTGAGTTCGTCCCCAAACACGCCAAGCAGTATGCCAAGTTGGCTGAAATAATTAGAACTGCCCTAACTGACTATGCCACTGAAGTTAAGGCGGGTAGTTTCCCGACAATGAAGCAGAGCTATACTATGGACGAAAGTTTACTTAAGGAGCTGGTCAACTCTGCTTAGATGGCAATGCAAGCAATAAGAACAGTTGCCGAAATGACGGCAATAAGGCAACAGATTACCAGTTCAGTTGGATTTGTGCCTACTATGGGCTTTCTGCATCAGGGGCATTTAGCTCTGGTCAAACGGGCTAGAAGCGAGAACTCAATCGTCGTGGTCAGCATTTTCGTTAATCCCGCACAATTTGGGCTTGGCGAAGACTTGCGCACTTACCCTCGCGATCCACAGCGTGACCTGGCTTTATTAGAAGAGGAAGGGACTGACATTGTTTTTATGCCTGCATCTGAAGAAATGTACCCTCAAGGATTTAATAGCTGGGTAGAAGTGGGAGAAGTTACTCAGCGCCTGGAGGAGGCATCCCGTCCCGGACACTTTAAAGGCGTGGCTACCGTGGTTGCCAAACTTTTCAATATCGTCGCTCCAACGCGAGCCTATTTTGGTCAAAAGGATGCCCAGCAGGCAATTGTAATTGAGAAGATGGTTGCCGACCTCAATATGAATTTAGGAATTGTAGTTGTGCCCACTGTCAGGGAAAGCGATGGACTGGCAATGAGCAGCCGCAACATCTACCTCAATGCTGAGGAGCGGCAAGCTGCTACAGTTCTATTTAAATCTCTTAACTTGGCCAGACAATTATGGCTGGCTGGCGAGAAAAGTGCTCATGAAATCCGCGAAGAGATGATTTCTCTCATTCAAGGAGAGCCCCTGGCTGAGATTGATTATGTCAGCATTGCCGACGCTCAGACTCTTGAGGAGCTTAAGGAGATTGACCGCGGGGCATTAGTCTCGCTGGCGGTAAAGATAGGCAAGCCAAGGTTAATTGATAACATAATCCTTGAGTAAGTTTACTCGCGGACCAGTATCACCAGTCCCAGCACAGCCAGAAGAGCCATTCCAGCGCCAAACAAGAAAGGCGCCGCTGGACTAATGGCTTGCCACAGCCAGCCGGCAATTATACTGGCTGGCAGCAGAGTGATTCCCAGTATGCCATGAAAAAGGCCATAAGCCGTGCCCCGCTTCTCCGGCGGCACCAGGTCAGCTACAAAGGCCCGAGCCACCCCCTCAGTTGCTCCGTAGTAAAGCCCGTAGAGGATAAACAACCCCCATACTTGCCATGAAGCAGAAACTAGGGCGAAGCCCAAATAGACTAAAACATAAATCAACCAGCCTGAAATTATAAGCCGCTTCCTGCCTAGTCTATCGGATAGCGTGCCCAACGGTAAGGAGATGGATGCATAGACGAAATTAAAGAGAATTAACATCAGGAGAATGTAAAGCACGGGATTGCCCAGGTTTTGCGCTCTCAGAATGAGAAAGGCATCGCTGGAATTACCCAGACTGAATAAGAACATGATGGCCAGAAAGAGCTTGAAGCGATTATCAAATTTGGTCTTCGGCATCCCCGTGCTGGAATGTGCGGCTGCCGAATTTGCTTCTTCAGCGGAGTAAGTTTGCGCTTTCGCCTTCCTTCTGGGTTCATGAACAAAAAAGAACATAAACAAAGCTGGTACTGCGAAGGCAGTCCCAATCAGCACCAGAGGCTGGTAAGTATCCAGGGCAAGTTCCAAAGTGCCCTTTTGTAGCAGGTAGACTACGGCTGCCGCTATAATAAGTCCAAATGCAGCACCGAAGGTATCCATAGCCCGATGAAGGCCAAAGCCCCTCCCCCGCTCTTCAACGGTCACGGAATCAGCCACTAATGCATCCCTGGGTGCGGTGCGAACGCCCTTGCCTAATCTATCAGCAAAACGCACTCCAAGTACCAGCCCCCAGGTCGTAGCTATATAGAGGAAAGGCTTGGCAAGGGTGGACAGCCCGTAGCCAAGAACCGCTAAGAATTTCCGTTTACCTAGCTTATCGCTGAGCCAGCCGCTGAAAATTCTAAATATGGAAGCGGTGCTATCGGCAATTCCCTCAATAACGCCAATAATGACTGGGGCAGCCCCGAGAACATTCATCAAAAATAAGGGAAGGAGAGTGAAAATCATCTCGCTGCTGACATCAGTGAGGAAACTTACCAAACCCAGGAAGAATACGTTGCGGTTAAAGCCAAAAACTCGCTTTGGCTCTGTAGTAACTACTGAATTTCCCTGCAAAGTCACTTAAGTCACTTATAGTATCAGGAACATTTAAGTTGGTCTAGTTTGATAAATGGGTGACGCTGTGCTACTCAAAATGCGGCATACCGAGATTGCCTCGTCGCAAAGCTCCTCGCAATGACAAAAGGGAACGTCATTGTCAGATTCTCCTTTCCATGTCATTGCGAGCTGAAACTGCGAGGAACAAAGTGACGAAGCAGCCAGCGTGGCAATCCTAGGACGATGACGAAAGAGAAGGAAACATTATGGCCTTCTAAAGCTTTAAAAAAGAGGTGGTGCCATTTCATTAATGTAGCGGACGAGTACAATAAATTTGACATAGAATTTACCGTAATATATACTAGTATAGGCTTTAAAAGAAGCCGTAGTTTTGCACCTTAAAAATTGAATAGATTTTGTGTTCTGCCTGGTGTAGGTCAAAGGTAAAGAGCACAGGGTGGATGCCTTGGCATCAGCAGCCGAAGACGGGCATGGCAAGACTGTGAAACGCCTCGGTGAGCTGTCTAGCAAGCTTAGCCGTGGATACCCTAATAGGATAACCTGTCTGGGCAAAACCCAGGCACCCCGACTTAGTCGGGGAGGGAACCGGGGGAACTGAAACATCTTAGTACCCCGAGGAAAAGAAATCAAAAGAGATTCCCTAAGTAGTGGCGAACGAAAGGGGAACAGCCCAAACTTGATTAGCTTAGTGGACTTGGGTCCTATGCTATTCAAGGGTTGTAAGACGCAAGGGGCAAGGCTCAAGACTTGCCGCAGAGTGATAAAACTTTCCTCTAGCCAAATGTTTCTGGAAGGGGCAACCATAGAGGGTGATAGTCCCGTAGGCGAAAGGGGAAAGTCTCTGCTTGTGTTCTTGAGTACCACGGGACACGAGGAATCTTGTGGGAAGCAGGGGCGACCACGCTCCAAGGCTAAATACTGCTGATGACCGATAGTGAACCAGTACCGTGAGGGAAAGGTGAAAAGCACCCCGGGAGGGGAGTGAAATAGAACCTGAAACCCTGTGCTTACAAGCAGTCAGAGGCTCGAGTTTATCGAGCTGATGGCGTGCCTATTGAAGAATGAGCCGGCGAGTTGATCTATGTGGCTGGGTTAAGCAACTTTAGTTGCGAAGCCGAAGCGAAAGCGAGTCTGAATAGGGCATACCCTGATTTTCAGGGAGGTCGCATGGATCAGACCCGAAACCGGGTGAGCTACTTATGGCCAGGGTGAAGCCCAATTAACCTTGGGTGGAGGCCCGAACTTGTGAGCGTGGCAAAGCTCTAAGATGAGCTGTGAGTAGAGGTGAAATGCCAAACGAACCCGGAGATAGCTGGTTCTCCCCGAAATGCATTGAGGTGCAGCCTCAGGTATAACTTATGGAGGTAGGGCTCTGGATGGGTTAGGGGCCCTAAAAGGCCCCAAGCCCAACTAAACCACAAATGCCATAAGTTTCTAGCCTGGGAGTGAGACTGTGGGGGCTAAGCTCCATAGTCGAGAGGGAAACAGCCCAGACCATCAGCTAAGGTCCCTAAATGCAGGCTAAGTGTAAAAAGAAGTAGCATTGCTAAAACAGCCAGGAGGTTGGCTTAGAAGCAGCCACCCTTTAAAGAGTGCGTAATAGCTCACTGGTCGAGTGGTACTGCACTGATAATTTAACGGGGCTCAAGCCTGTTACCGAAGCTATGGCATTGCCCAAAAGGCAATGGGTAGGGGAGCGTTGCCTGAACTGTGAAGCTCTGGTGGAAACCGGGGTGGAGTTATGGCAAGTGGGAATGCCGGCATGAGTAGCGTAAAGGCATGTGAGAAACATGCCCACCGTAAACCTAAGGTTTCCTACGCAAGGTTAATCCGCGTAGGGTTAGTCGGGCCTAAGCCGAATCCCAAGGGAGTAGGCGATGGACAATAGGTCAATATTCCTATACCAGTTAGCTCTTGCTTTAAGGCAAAGGGGGGACACAGGGAGGTAGGTTGAGCGTGCCCAATGGACATGGTGCGTCCCCAACTCTAGGCATATCAAGGTAGGCAAATCCGCCTTGGTGCTAAGCTGAGGGGAGGGGGAAATTGAGGGGCAACCCAAGGTGATTCAGCTGAGCCTGTACTGTCAAGAAAAGCCTCGTTGCTAAAGGGCTAGCTGCCCGTACTGTAAACCGACACTGGTAGGTGGGGATAAACGTCCCAAGGTGTTCGAGAGAACCCTCGTTAAGGAACTCGGCAAATTGACCCCGTAACTTCGGAAGAAGGGGGCCCGCTTGTATGAGCGGGGGCACAAAATTGGCCCAAGCGGCTGTTTACCAAAAACACAGGTCTCTGCTAAAGCGAAAGCTGAAGTATAGGGGCTGATACCTGCCCGGTGCCGGAAGGTTAAGGGGAAAGGTTAGTTTCCATTTATGGGGACGAAGCTTTGAACCGAAGCCCCGGTGAACGGCGGCCGTAACTATAACGGTCCTAAGGTAGCGAAATCCCTTGTCGGGTAAGTTCCGACCCGCACGAAAGGTGTAACGACTTGGGCACTGTCTCAACGAGGGACTCGGCGAAATTGAAATGGGGGTGAAGATGCCCTCTACCCACGACAGGACAAAAAGACCCCGGGAGCTTTACTATATCCTGGTATTGAATTTGAGCTGAGCATGTGTAGGATAGGTGGGAGGCTGAGAAGCTGGGGCGTTAGCCTCGGTGGAGCCAGCGGTGAAATACCACTCTTGTTTGGTTTTGGTTCTAACCCGCCTTATGGCGGGGACAGTGCCAGGTGGGTAGTTTGACTGGGGCGGTCGCCTCCCAAAAGGTAACGGAGGCGCCCAAAGGTCGCCTCAGCGCGGGTGGAAATCGCGCATTGAGTGTATTGGCATAAGGCGGCTTGACTGTGAGACCTACAAGTCGAGCAGGGACGAAAGTCGGGCAAAGTGATCCTACGGCACCGTGTGGAAGGGCCGTAGCTTAACGGATAAAAGCTACCCCGGGGATAACAGGCTTATCTTGCCCAAGA
>JAUXIO010000029.1 GCA_030620975.1 Dehalococcoidia bacterium
ACGGTCATAGCTACCTCCCCCCTCCCTCTCTATCACCAAACCAACTGCCACTAGCTCCTTTTCCCCATAGCCCTTACCTATCAAGAGCTGTCGTAGTGCCTCCCAGCTATCCGGGCTAAAGCCCAATTGAAAATCGCGAACAGCCTGAGCTGAAATCCTTCTCCCCTCAAGGTAATCGCTGGCTACTTTAGCCACCCGCGCATTCAAAAGTAAGTGATGATAGTATTCAGCGGCAACTTCATTAATCTGAAATAGCCTTTCCCTACCCCTATCCTCAGTTCGTTCTCCAGCTCTAGGGGTAACTAAGGAAATACCAGCCCTTTCAGCCAAAAGGCGGAGTGCCTGAGCAAAATCAACTCCCTCCTTCTTCATAATAAAGGAGAACACATCACCACCGGTTCCACAAGCTCCAAAACAATGCCAACTCTGCCGCTCCGGAAAAACAATGAAAGAAGGATGTTTCTCAGCATGGAATGGGCACAGGGCTTTAAAATTCCGTCCCGCCTTTTGCAAGGGTGTATAACTAGAAATAACTTCAACGATATCTATTTTCTGCTTCACTTCATTAATAACGCTCATATTAAAAGTTAGTTAGCCCCTTTAAATTAAATTTTCATAGAATTGCCATGCCCTAATGACAGGACTTCCTCAGCCAGCCGCAATGCATATTGGTCAGTCATGCCCGCAATATAATCAACAACTTTGCGCTCAACGCTGTCATTGCGATAGGCATATTCCCGAGGTAACTCCTCCTCGTGCTCCAAAAAGTAAGCGTAAAGGAAATACATCACCTTCCTTGCTCTCTTTACCTCTTCCCCAGCTAAGCTCAAATTATAAACTCTATCAAAGAGGAATTCGTGAAGTTCCCTAACCGCTTCAAGAACTTTATGGCTCATACCAGTCACCGGCTTTCCCGAAAGGGCATGGCCACTAACTGACCACGAGTAACCAACAATATCGCAAACCAAAGTATTAATTCGCTGTGATGTTGTGTGACCCAAGAGGGCAACTGTGGACCGGGGCAAGTCATCTTCAGTAATAATGCCGGCTCTCACCGCATCGCCAACATCATGATTAATGTAAGCAACAACATCCGCTATCTTACACACCTGGCCTTCCAAAGTAGCTACCTCACCCCATCCGCCCCCGAGAATATCAGCTCGGCTCTTGGAATGATTAAGAATGCCATCCCTCACCTCCCAGGTAAGGTTAAGCCCTTGTCCATTCCTTTCTAGTAGCTCAACTACCCGTAAGCTTTGCTCATTATGCCTAAACCCCCCGGGGCAAAGTTCATTCAGAACTTCTTCGCCCACGTGACCAAAGGGAGTATGCCCCAAGTCATGTCCCAAAGCAATGGCCTCAGTTAAATCCTCATTAAGGTTCAAAGCCCGAGCAATAGTTCGAGCAATCTGAGAGACCTCCAAGGTATGAGTAAGCCGAGTCACATAATGATCACCCAAAGGAGCAATAAACACCTGCGTCTTGTGTTTGAGACGGCGAAAGGCCTTAGAATGAATAATACGGTCGCGATCACGCTGGAAAGCAGTCCGCATAGGGCACGGTTCTTCTGCCTTAAGCCTCCCTCGACTAAATTTACTCCTAGCCGCGTAAGGAGAAAGATTCTCTTCCTCTGCCTCTGTTCGCTGACGAATACCAAGCTGATAGATCATTTAAATTTAGTTTACATGTAACTCTCAACAACCCTCTGACTACGTTGAACCTCCTCCCCTCGCATATGTTCTTTTTCGCCTCTCAGCCTTTATTCTTTTTTCCACCTCTGCTATATTTAGCCTCGTTGCCAATACCACATCCGGGTTCAAAGACATCGAATCTATGCCACATTCAATCAAGAACTCCGCAAATTCAGGAAAATCGCTCGGCGCTTGACCACATATCCCTATCTTCCTCCTTGGTTTATGACGATGTGCAGCCACTATGACCTGCTTTACCAGCCTTTTCACTGCTTCATTTCTCTCATCAAATATATGTGCAACAAGGTTAGAATCTCTATCTAAACCAAGCGTTAATTGTGTCAAGTCGTTTGACCCTATGCTGAATCCATCAAACACATCTGCAAATTCCTCCGCCAGAACCACATTTGATGGAATTTCACACATCACATATACTTCCAATCCGTTCTCCCCTTGCTTTAGGCCGAATTCCTCCATTACTCCTATCACCTTCCTCCCCTCTTCTGGCGTCCTGCAAAAGGGAATCATCACCTTTACATTTGTCAATCCCATCTCGTCCCTTACTTTCTTTATCGCTTTGCATTCTAAGCCAAACGCAGGCTTGAACTTTTCACCATAGTAACGAGAGGCGCCCCTCCAGCCTATCATCGGGTTGCTTTCTTTCGGCTCATAAAGATAGCCGCCAATTAAATTGGCGTACTCATTTGTCTTAAAGTCCGAAAAGCGAACGATAACTTCATTGGGATAGAATCCCGCCGCTATTTTCGCTACACCCATAGCTAAGTTATCAATAAAAAACTGGGCTTTATCCCTATATGATGCACTTCTCTCATCTATTTCCTTGATTACTTTGGCGATTTCCGCATCTCCCTCTGCCACCCTCTTCAGCTTATCGTATTCAATCAGCGCCATTGGATGTACACCGATATAGGAATTGATAATAAACTCTTCCCTAGCTAACCCTACGCCGTCGTTAGGAATCTGACCTTGGATAAACGCACCATCAGGAATACCAAAATTCATCATTATCTTGGTATGTGGCCTTGGGAGCTTAGTCAACGCTACCTCATCCACCCTGTATTTCAATCTCCCTTCATATATACTACCCTCGCCTTTTGAACAATCTACCGTAATCTCCTTTACATCACTAAGGACTTGCGTTCCCTTGCCAGTACCGACTACACAGGGTATGCCGAGCTCACGGCTTACTATAGCCGCATGACACGTCCTTCCACCTTTGTTTGCAACTATGGCACTAGCAATTTTCATTATGGGTTCCCAGTCAGGGTCTGTCGTCTCGGTGACCAAAACTTGCCCTCTCTTAAACTTACGGATTTCACCGCTGTTTTCTACTACATTCACCTCGCCTTGCCCTATCTTTGTGCCCACCGCTTCCCCTTTAAGCAATAACTTCCCCCCTCCTTCAAGCACATAGGTCTTAAGCAAAGCTAGATCCGCTTGCGAATGCACCGTCTCCGGTCTAGCTTGAACTATAAAAAGTTCATCGGTTATTCCATCTTTTGCCCATTCAATATCCATAGGCGTTCTATAGTGTTCTTCTATAGTGCAAGTCCACCTTGCAAGCGTAAGAACCTCATCGTCACTCAACACAAACTTTCTTTGCTCTTCTGCTTTGACCCCTTTTTGCTCTGTTCCTACCCCATTTTCTTTGTAAACCAACTTCCTTTCTTTGGTGCCCACTTTCTTTTCCACAATAGGTCTGAACCCTTTCTTCAAGGTAGGCTTGAAAACATAAAACTGGTCTGGATTCACAATCCCCTGTACAATATTCTCTCCTAGACCGTAAGCACCAGTTATATAAACTGCGTCCCCGAAGCCCGATTCTGTATCTATAGAAAAGATAACACCTGAACAGGCTAAATCAGAGCGAATCATCTTTTGCACACCAACTGAGAGGAAAACCTTGAGATGGTCAAACCCTTTATCTACTCGGTAGGATATTGCCCTATTTGTGAACAGGGATGCAAAGCATTCCATAACTTTCCCTAACAATTCCTCTTCCCCTCGCACATTCAAATAAGTCTCTTGCTGTCCGGCAAATGAAGCCGTAGGCAAGTCCTCAGCAGTGGCACTGCTCCTCACTGCAACATCGACATTCTCCCCATATTTCTTTTCCATTTCCCGATAAGCAATTCTTATTTCCTCTTCCAACTCTTTAGGGCAAGGGGCATTTCTTATCAGATTTCTTATCTTTTTGCCCGTCTCCGACAAATTTTCCATATCATGTGTATCCAAACCCACCAGGGCATCTCTAATTTTTCGGCTTATGCCTGCTTCCTCTACGGCATACTTATATGCTTCAGCCGTAATAGCAAATCCAGAAGGAACGCTTACTCCCCTTTTGCTTAGATTCTTTATCATCTCGCCAAGAGATGCATTTTTACCCCCAACCAAACCTACATCTCTAGCTCCAACCTCTTCAAACCATTTGACGAGCCTCATAACCTGACCTCCAGTTTATAATCAAACACGGGATATTGGCACAGGCCATCTCCCAAATTTGCCCCTTTACCCCATATTTTGTATTTTATTATATCACCTGTAAGAGAGCCATTAAACCTCATTCTATCTAATGGCACTTGGTAATAAGCTGTCAGTAGCGGTTGACAGCTAGGAGACCCCAGTGTAAAATACTAACTGCTGTCGCTAGATGAGAGGGCTATTATGATAGAAATGACAATTGATAGCATCCGAACGAGTATGTTGAATTATCAACGGGTGATAATCCTAAAAGAGAAATTGTCAAATCGCTATTTGCCCATCTGGATTGGTCCAGCAGAAGCAAACGCTATAGCCCTGAAATTACAAGATGTTGCCGTGGCTCGACCCCTAACCCACGATTTACTGCAGTTGGTAATCGGCGCCTTGGGCAGCTCGGTTGCTTCCATCGTAGTTAATGAACTACGCGATGACACTTTCTACGCCAAAATTATACTCAATATCGATGGCGAGCAAATGGAAATCGATTCTCGACCCAGTGACGCTCTCGCCCTCGCCGTAAGAGTAAAAGTGCCAATATACGCCGAAGAGTCAGTTCTAGATAAAGCTGGCATCATACTTGACCCAGAAACGGGGAAACCCACTGCTGCGGGTAAAGATAATGAGAGCATAGAGCCAACGGGTAAAGTTAACGAGCAAGAGTTAAAAGGGCTATCAGCTTTCAGCGATTTCATCAATACCCTTGACTTGGAAGATTTCGATAAACATAAATCTTGATTAATTTATGAATAGGCGGCTTACTGAAACTCACACTTGGGGAATGAAATGGGGCGTGTATATCGCGAAGTCTATATTATCGGCCACTACAATATGTAACCTCTAGATAGTTTTCCTTTCGCCCAGATTATCACAGCTAAGGTGCAGTTACCGCCACCGTTTTCGAGAAGTAGAGCATTTTAATTGGAAATTGTTTTGACCTAGAAAGCGTGGTGTAGCAGATTAGCAAGCCTGAAAGGCCAGTGTTAAGAGAGTGGGCAGGACCACTTAGATTCCTATTCACCATAGGATGGTATGTAGCTCTTAGCTTGCTCATCCCGACTGGAATTGGTTACTGGCTCGATTCTCCAGGGATGCTTAATAAACATCCCTTATTTACGCTTATTGGACTCGGCCTAGGAACAGTTGTTGCCTTTTACGGTCTATATCGCATGCTGCGCGAATATCAAGCTGAACAAGAGAAACAACAGAAAAAGCAAGAGGTGAAGAAGTAAAAAAATAATGCCAAAATTGGGCTGCTCCACCGCTATTTTAGTTTGGTCTTGCATAATCCTCCTGGTTCTCTTCATTATCGGTTTGGCTATTGGCCCTATAGGTGCCAGCATCCTCGGCACTGAAGCACCCAGCTTCCTCAGGCTTACCAGTCCCCATGTCGAGCTTCCATCTGAAGAAGTATCTAATATTGCAGGCTTTCCCATCACCAATACTCTTATTGCATCTTGGTTTACTATTATAGTACTGGTGGGCATCTTCTATGCTTGCACTCGCAAGATGAAACTCATCCCGGGTAGACTCCAAAGTTTGGCAGAGATGGTGGTGGAGGGACTGCTGAACTTCGTGGAAGAAGCCGCCGGCAAAAAACGTGGACGCATCCTCTTCCCAGCAGTGGCTACCATCTTTATCTATGTAATAACCAATGCTTACCTAGCCCTTCTGCCCTTTTTTGGCACCGTGGGCATCACCGGGCATGAGGGCACCTTTATACCTCTATTCCGAGGGGCCAATACAGATATCAATGTGCCCCTTTCCATCGCCGTAATGTCTTTTGTCTTCATCGAATACTGGGGAATGCGCTCTATAGGGGCCTTCCGCTATATCAGCGAATTTATCAATGTGAGTCAAATAGGACAAGGCTTCAAGCAATTCTTTAAAGGAAAGATACGCCCCGCAGTTACCAATATTGGCTTGGGATTCATCAACCTGTTTGTGGGCATGCTAGAGATACTCAGCCACTTCATACGCATCATCAGCTTCACTTTCCGTCTCTTTGGCAACATGACTGCGGGCGAGATATTGCTGTTATGCGTCTGCTTCCTCGTTCCATTGATAGCCACTATCCCCTTCTATGGATTGGAATTACTCATCGGCTTTATCCAGGCTCTTATTTTCGCCGGATTGACATTGGCATTTGGTATGGCTGCCATAACCCCGGCTCATGAGGAGCCAGAACAAACTTAAAAGGAGGAAAGGAATGACACCAGAAGCAATGAAAATGCTGGCCGTGGGAATACTGGGAATAGGTTTTCTGGGACCAGGTCTGGGCTTGGGGCTCATCGGCTATGCAGCTATGCAAGCCCTGGGACGCAATCCCGAAGCCAGGGGGCCAATTATGACCAATATGATTTTGATAGGCGCCCTGGCAGAAGCTGTTGCCATTTATTGTTTGATAGTAGCCATCCTTCTAGCCATGGTAGTCTAGCATTAACTTAAGGAGAACAAATTATGGAAAATGACAGCTTGTCAATGATGGTTATTATTGGGGCGGCTATAATTGGTGCGATCATATTTCTTGCCTCTATTATTATCATGGTATCTATTATTGGATCAGCACCTGCGTAAGCACAGAGAAACAGCTGCTAACTGCCTGGTTTAAGGAGATAATATGGAAAATATTGGCATTAACTTGCCCCTACTATTGGCATTCCTCATAAACTTCGTCATTCTATTTGTGTTGCTGGGTATATTTCTATACAAGCCGGCGCTGAAAATGCTTGACCAGCGGCAAGCCAAAATAAGAGAAGGTATGGAGCAGACAGAGCTCATCAAGCAGCAAGCTGCCCGCGCCGAAGAACAAGTCAGAGAACAGCTTGAATCCGCCCGCAAGGAAGGACAAACCATGATAGCCCAGTCTGCCCAAATGGGGGAAAAGCTGAAGGGAGAGGCAAGGGGAGAGGCACGCCGGGAGGCTGAGCTGCTCATCGCCAGGGCTCAAGATGAGATCAAGCGGCAGAGTGATGAGACTATCAATGAGTTACGCAGGGAGTTTGTAGATATAGCTATCACCGCCGCCGAAAAGGTAATTAACGAGACGCTGGATAAACCAAAGCACCGTCACCTTATCGAGGAAGTGCTGGAAAAAGATACTACCTTTGGAAAAAACTAGAGGCTTAAGCAATGCCTAGAGTAACTTCTGCTAAACGATATGCTCAAGCAGCCCTTGAGCTCGCTCAGGAGGGAAACGAACTGGATGAATGGCAGTTAAGCCTGAAAAGAATTGCCGAGCTGATGTCAGATGCTGAACTTATGGCTTTACTGGAAAGTCCCAAAATTCCCTTCTCGCTCAAAAAGGGGCTTCTGGAGGAAAGATTAAAGGGCATAAATCCATTAGCCTTAAATTTAGCTTGTCTTTTAGTAGCCAAGGGCAATCTGAAGATTGCCGATAAAATTGCCGCTGAGTATGAACATTTGCTAGACGCCTATCGTGGCATCGAGCATGCCGAAGTTACCACCGCCATTCCTCTAGATGACGAGGATAAGGAAAAACTCTCACAGCACCTGGAGATGATAGCTGGCAAGAAAGTTATTATTGAGACTCAAGTCAACCCTTCAATCATCGGCGGTATCATAGCCAGGATTGACGACAAGCTTCTGGATGGCAGCGTCCGAAGTAAACTGGAAATCTTGAGAGAAAGCCTGGCTGAGGCTGGAAGATAATGGGACTTTTTGTCGTTCTTCGCCTCACTCGCAATGACATTGGAGAATAGGGGGAAAAGATGACAACACGAGGGCAAGAAATTATTTCGGTAATCAAGCAGCAAATTGAAAGCTTTAGCGCCGTCGTTACCATGGTAGATGTGGGAACGGTGGTAGAAATAGGTGATGGCATCGCCCGAATTCACGGGCTCACCGGAGCTAAATATAATGAACTTCTGCAGTTCCCCAATAACATAATGGGATTAGCCCTGAACCTGGAGGAAGATAATGTGGCAGCCATCATACTTGGTGACTATACTCAAATTAAAGAAGGAGATGAGGTACGCTGTACCGGAAGGGTGATTGAAATACCAGTGGGTGATGCTCTCATCGGCCGTGTGCTCAATCCTCTGGGCCAACCCGTCGATGGCAAAGGCCCAATCAAGACACAGAAAACCCGCCCCATAGAAATAGTAGCTCCCAATGTAGTAATGAGAAGCCCAGTGAATACCCCGATGCATACTGGAATTAAAGCGATAGATAGCATGATACCTATAGGGCGCGGTCAGCGCGAGCTCATCATTGGCGACCGCTTCACGGGTAAATCAGCTATCGTGATTGACACCATTATCAGTCAGAAGGGTGGTGACCTCATCTGCGTCTACGTAGCCATCGGCCAGAAAACGTCCAAAGTAGCTCAAGTAATAGCTACCTTGGAAGAGCATGGAGCTATGGAGCACACCATTGTAGTGGCCGCTGACGTCTCTGAACCAGCTTCGCTGCAGTACCTAGCTCCCTATGCCGGTTGCGCCATAGGCGAAGAGTTCATGGAACAGGGGCGAGACGCCTTGGTTATTTACGATGACCTTTACAAACACGCTTGGGCTTATCGGCAACTCTCTCTATTACTCCGCCGCCCCCCGGGACGGGAAGCTTATCCCGGCGATGTTTTTTACCTCCACAGCAGGCTCTTGGAGCGAGCTGCCAAAATGGCTCCAGAACACGGCGGCGGCTCCCTCACCGCCCTGCCCATTATTGAAACCCAGGCTGGTGATATCTCAGCTTACATTCCAACCAATGTAATTTCAATCACCGATGGGCAGATTTACCTGGAAACTGACCTATTCAATGCCGGCATCCGTCCAGCAATGAACGTTGGCTTGTCCGTATCCCGTGTTGGCGGTGCCGCTCAGGTTAAAGCCATGAAGCAGGTGGCTGGCAAATTGCGGCTGGAAATGGCTCAATATCGAGAGCTCTCAGCTTTTGCCCAATTCGGCACTGCCGACCTGGATAAAACTACCCGAGGTCAACTAGAACGTGGTCAGCGCATCACCGAAGTACTAAAGCAGCCTCAATATTCCCCAATGCCTTTAGAAAAAGAAATAATGATTCTCTACGCGGTGACTAATGGCTACCTTGATGATGTGCCCATAGACAAAATTGCTACCTATGAACAAAGCTTTCACAGATTTATGGATACCAATCACCCGGAGATAGGGCAAAGTATTGCCACGGACAAAGAGCTAAAACCAGAAACCGAAGAAGCCCTAAAGGGAGCAATTCTGGAATTTAAATCAAGCGCAACTTACTAGGGGGAAAATGATTAATCCTCGAATTCTTCGTCGGCGTATCCGCAGTATCGAGAGTACCGCCAAGATTACCAGAGCTATGGAAATGATTGCCACAGCTAAAATGA
This sequence comes from Dehalococcoidia bacterium, assembly GCA_030620975.1. Taxonomy (GTDB): domain Bacteria; phylum Chloroflexota; class Dehalococcoidia; order GIF9; family JAUXIO01; genus JAUXIO01. Next base: position 9,538 of record JAUXIO010000029.1, read on the forward strand.
GGCGGGCTCAAGAGCAAGCCATAGCGGGGCGACCTTATGCCGACAGGATAAGCCAGGTAATAGCTGACTTAGCTGCGGCATCCAGGATGAACGGCGCTGCCATTCATCCCCTGCTGCAAAGGCGAGAGGTAAACAAAATTGCTATAGTCCACATTACCACTGACCGAGGTTTATGCGGCGGTCTGAATGCCAACCTGAATCGCCTCGTCGCCAGCTTCATCCTCGAGCAAAGTGCGCCAGTTGCCCTTATCACCGTAGGTCGCAAGGGGCGAGATTTCATGCGCAGTTACCAGCGCGATATTGGCGCTGAATTCACTGGAATTGGCGACCGCCCCACTCTGCTGGACATACTCCCCATCGCCCACATCGTTATTGAAGATTACACTAACGGCGATGTTGATCTGGTATATGTAGCTTATCCCCAGTTTGTCAGCACCATGGTTCAACACCCAACTCTACAGCCGCTGCTACCGGTCGAACCAGCGGTCATACCACAAGTACAAAATGTAGAATACATTTATGAGCCCGCTCCCGATTTCGTCTTGGCTCAACTTCTGCCGCGCTTCGTAGAGATGGAGATATACCATGCTATCCTTGAGGCC